>SCQD01000212.1 GCA_004299145.1 Methylococcaceae bacterium
GTAATACGGATGGTTTAAACGGCCTTGGCCTTCGGTGACGGTTACGACCTCGAACACGTCGTCGATGCGTTCGCCTTCGTAGTGCCAGGCAAACCCGCTGCCGCTGATCGTGACGGACGGCGCATACGGCACGGTAAACACTTTCAGCCGGATGCCGCGCTCGCCGGGTATGGTCTCGCGCTGGACACTGATGGTTTGCGGCGGTTGCACGGTGGCCGGCGTGGCGTAGCCGACCGTGACCGCGTTGTAGCCGGGCCGGAAGTCGAACGTTTCCGGCATGGCCAGCACTTCGTCGGCAACGGTGACGGTGACGTCGGGCGTTGCCGCGGCGTATTGGCTGGGACTGACCGGGTGCTGGGGGCGGACGATCAGCGTGCCGCCGTCGTCCAAGGTTTGCAGTACGGCACCCGCGGCTTGAACCAGTTGTTGCAACAGGGCCAGCGGCGTTTGCCCGTCGGCGGCAAACGCGCCGGCGTCGATGCGCCAATCGACGGTGCGCCAGTCCAGGCTGATGCCGGCCAGGGCGCACAGTTCGGCGGCGATTTCCGACGCCATCGCCGCGCCCCAGATTTTGACGACGGCAGCGGCGTAAGGCGCGCCCAGCAGGGCGGTTTTTTGCCTGCCGCTGATTTTATAAGTCAAGGCGACCGCGGCTTGATCACCGCTGCCGACCACGGTGCGGCTGCGTTCGGGCAATTCAACAATGAAATTTAATTGCCGTTGGTCATCGGGCGAATAACTGATTTCAACGGGATGCGTCGGATCGGCAGACAAGACGGCATATTCCGCCGCGCTTTGAATTTCGCCATTGAACGACGCGCAAAAGCTGTGCGTGTCGGCGCTGCACTGGAAGCTGGTAAAACTGGTGATGGCGATAGGCATTATTCAATCCTTGCGAAGTGCGGCGCGCGCTCCGGCAGATACAGCGGCGGCGGGTCATGATCCAGCCACAGCGCCGCCGCCGTTGCCGATACCGGGTTGGTATCCAGCACGCACCAGGTGGTGGCCGCATCGGTGGTGATGGATGGCCAAGCGGCCCACCGCGTGGCCGCGTCGGCGACTACTTCAACGTGCACTGCCCACTGCGCTGCCGCGCTGGCCGAGAGGCTACAGCGCCAGGTGGCGTGGGCGTCCACCATTGTGGCGCCGCTGCCGTCCGATGACCAAGTCGCCGCGGCAGCGGCGATAACCGCCTGGCGTGCGTCCCACAGCGTCGCCGCGGACACTGCCACGGGCGTGGTCTCGCTCCAGGTTGCGCTGGCGGCGTTGGAGACCACGTAGCGCCAGGTGGTCGCCGCATCCACGATAATCGGGTAGTGCGTGTACCACAGCGCGGCCGCGTCGGCGACGACGGTAACCCGCGTATCCCACAGCGTGGCCGCGTCGACCGTGATGCTGATGCGTTCGCCCCACAGCGTTGCCGCATCTGCAACCACCAAGGCCCGTGCATCCCATAGCGTTGCCGCATAGGCCGTGATGCCGACGCGCTCACCCCACAGCGCTGCCGCGTCGGCGGTGACGGCAACGTGCACGTCCCACTGCGCGGTGGCGGTGGCGCTACAAACATCCGTCCACGTCGCTGCCGCGGTGACGGTCACCTCGGCCCGCACGTCCCACAGCGTGGCCGCATCAGCGGTGACAGCCGGCCGCGTCGAAGGCCCCCAGGACGTGGCCAGGGCTACCCCGTCCATGGGGTTTTGCTCGATAAGTAGCGCCCCGTCAGCCCAGAGTGACATGGCTAATATTTCGGCACGGCAACCCGGCTATTGCCGGTATTTCCGTCGCGGAATACCACATAGGTTTTGCCGTTCAGCACCACTTCGTCGCCACTGTTGCCGTAACCGGACGTGGTTTGATAAATGTCGCCGAGGATTTTTCCGCCCAGGTGGTTATGATCGGCGTTGGATGCAAAAACGAAAAACGGCAGCATCGCGTGTTTCCCGGCAAGGTTTGCGTCCAGCGCTTGCAATACCGTGGCGTTATTCCACGGCGCGCAGGCGGTATAGGGAACGTATTGCCCCTCTGCCGAGGATTGATTGGACTGCATCATGCGCGGCGACCAGCATAATGGGTATGAGGCGGCGCATAACTTGGATTGCTTGGCAAACAACGTGGTCGGGTAACCACGCGCGGCGGTATCCCAGGCGTTGATGCGTTGCCGTTCCATCACGTAGATCGGTCCGTTTGCACTCCAAGTGGTGGATACACGGCCCTGCATCGCCAGCAATTGCGCGTTGGCGCTGATCCATAGTTCGCCGCCGCTGGCGGTATTGATGTCTGCCGCGTAAGTCAGCGAGTAACTATTAGTCACCTTATTGCCGCCGACATTATTCACCACGTCCCAGCTCCCGCAAACCGTGGTCTGAAAATACCCGGCTACGCCGGTATCCAGCAAAACGTACTTCATAACACCGGCTACGTCCGGCGCCGCAATTACCCGTTTATTTTGATCGACATTATCGTACAGCGTCCACCCGGCCGGCGTATCGGCGATGATATAGGAGGCGTTTTTATCGCAGCTGGCGGAAAATGCGTTGATATCCGTGGCGCCTGTGCAAAATAATGCGATATCGCTGTTGATATCGCCTGATGTAGCGCCAGCATTATATTTATAGTATAAAAAAGCCATCGCTAAACCTCTATCGTATCATTGGCGGTAATGCCGTCGGCGTCACTATCGGTATAGCCGGGCTTTTTAACCGCAATATTGTGCGTGCCTTTTGTCAATAATCCGGCGTTTACCTGTCCCGTGTTATCGGTCAGCCCCACCGACAGCCCGTCGATAAACACGTCGGCGTCCTTGATCGGCACGCCGGTGTAGTCGTCCAGTATCGTGACCGTGGTGATCACGTAGACCGGCGTGCCTGGGCCGCCGGGATAGGGCGGTTGCGGTGGCGGGTAGATGCCGCCGGGGGGATTGGGTTTCGGTAGTTCCGTCGATACTTCAACGCGCCCGGTTACCTGCCGATCCGGCAGCGACCACAGATACAGCGGCGCGGTGCCAAGGTAGGGGATGGGATCGTGCCACCAGATTTTCGGCGCCGGCGCGATATAGGTCAGCGTGATGGCGCCGGACCATTGCGGGTCGAACAGCGCGTGGCCGTTGACTGCCGATGCCAGCGCCGTCACGTCGTAGCCGGACGGCAACAGGGTGGGCGCAGGCCCCAAGCCACGGGCAAACACGCGCGCCGCGGTTTCGTTGACCAGCACGGTGGATACATAGGCGCTGACGATATGGCCGGCGGTATACCATAGCCCTTCGATCTGGCCGCCGTTGACGGTGCAGACCTGGGTGATGGTCTGCGGCGCGCCGGCAGTGGCGGGCTGCAAGCTGGCCGTGGGGCTGTACAGCTCAAAGTCGGCGACGCTGTATAAATAGACCTGGAAATATTCCCCGACGGTGACAGTGCCGTTCGGCCCCGATGATGAGGCTTGCGCCGGCGGAAAACTGCCGGTGGAACTGTAGCTGTTGATGATGGCCGAGGTTTGCGGAGCGATGACGACGGCATAGGCCGGCAAGCGGGTGTCCACCGCCGCTGGTGCGCTGAGGCTGACCGATACGGTTTCCACGGTTTTGCGGTCCGGCGTGTCGTAGACAAACAGCGTCAGTGCGCCGGCCTGGCCCAAGGCCGGCAGCGTCCATACTTGCGGCGCCGGCGCTTGATAGTCCAGGGTAATGGCGCCGCTCCAGGCCGGATCGAATTTGAACCAGCCGTTGTGCGCGTCGGCCAGGTGCGTGACGTCGCTACCGGCGCGAATCGTCGACGGCGGGCTACCCAGTCCGGCGGCGTAGGACTGGGCTTGTGCCAGGTTGATTAAATCCGTGGAGGCGGTGGCGCGGGAGAATGCCTGCACCGGGTACTGCGTGGCCGGGTAGCCGTCCGTGCCCAGCGCTACCTGTTCGCTGATCAGCGAGGCCATGCCGGGCACTGGGCCGGCCGGCGCGCCATAGGGCGAGTAAATCCCGCACGTCGACGTGCTGTAGACGCGCACTTCGACCGGATCTTGTGCGCTGGGGCTGCTGGGGTCGACTTCGGCTTTGATCAGCGGCACGGCGTCTTTGGCGGGCTGTGCGGGCGAGACGCCCGCGCTTCCAGAGCCGCCGCTTGCCAGGTTGACGGTGACCAGCTGCGACACGGCGCCAGGCGGCACGGAGGTGATGAAAAACGCCGCCGTGCCGGGCACGCCGACTGGCGGCACGCTCCAGCGCTGACCTTGCACCGGCGTGTAGGTCAGCAGGATATCGCCGGCCAGCAGGGCGGCCAGCTGCAACTGCCCGTCCTGAACGCTGAGCTGCGGCATGATGCTGCCGCCCACCGGCGTGATGGATGGCGCCAGGCCGCTGCCGGCCGCGCGTTGCAGTGTCGCCACGTCGACCAACAGCGTGGCCGCGACGGCATCGTGGATAGACGCGATGGGATAATCCGTGTTGGCGGTCAAACCACCGCTCAAGCTGACGATTTCGGTAACCGGCGGGTGTGAAACGGCGGTCTTGCCGGTGACAGAGTAAGCCGAATACACCGCCAGTGGCGCGGTGCTGTATGCGGTTATGTAGAACGGCTCGTAATAGGTGGGCTGTTCCGGGCTGAATGCTACCGTCAGCGGCGCCGCGCTGGTGGTGCCCGCCGCGCCGGCGCCGCCCCCGGTATTGCCGCCCGCGGCCCCCACCGTCAGGCCGACGGTTTGCACCGCACCGGTCGCGGTCGAATACAGAAACAATTGGGCCTGGCCAGGCTGGCCGATGGCGCTGTGGCGCCAGCTTTGCGTGGGCGGCGGCGTGTAGGTGACGCTGACCGTGCCGTTCCAGCCGATGGGATACTGCATCTGGCCGGCGATGACGGACACATCGCTGGTCAGATTGGAACCGGCCGGGATGGTCGACGGCACGCGGCCGGAACCCTGCACATAGGCGACGGATTGCACGGTATTCACCAGCGCGGATACCGTGATCACGCGGGTAAAACTGTCGACCGCATAGGTGGTGTCGATTTGGCCGCTGGGCAGCAGCGAGACCGTTTCGGTGATCGGCGTGGCGGGGGTGGTGCGTTTGGCCACCACACCGTTTTCATAAGGCGAGTACAGCGCGTAGTCGGTGTGGCTGACCACGCTTAAATTCAACGCTTCGTCGGCGGCGGGATTCGCCGGCGTGATTTCGACGGGGATGGTTGCGGCGGTCGACACCGCGCCCGTGGCGTCGGTAGCGGCGGTAATGGCGCCGAATTCGACGACGAGGACTGCCCGTGTCATTGCGCCAGACTATAGGCCAGCTGTTTTATGGATGCTTGAAAGGGCTCAAGCGCCATGTCCAGCACGCCGGAGCGGTGCGCCAAACGCAGCGACGTTTGCAACTGCCCGTCCAGGTTTTGCCGCTCGCCGGGGTTGCCGCTGTCGCCCGCCGATAGTTTGCGCAGAATCAGCGATTGCGTATAACTGACCAATTGATGACTATTGACATCCGCTGTATCAAAACTGCCGTCGTCCAATTCGGTTTTGATCTTTTCCCACAGCAGAATTTCCCTGGCACGGTCTTTCGCAGCCAGCTCCATATCCTTTTGTTTAAACAAGCATTCGTCCAAGTCTACCTGCAACAACTCTCGATCAAACGAATCCGGTTGAGCGCGTCCCAAGCGGCTTTGCAGCCGCCTGATTTCTATATTATTGCGGCGGTAATCGAACGAGAGCACCGTTAAATTAGCCAAAAACACCGATTGCTCGCGCACAGCCTGCCAGTATTTGGCGGCATTGGTGGGATAATGCAGATCATCCAGCACGGACATCCTCATTTCCGTTTCCGTTCGCCATATTTGCCGCTTTTGATAAACATCCTGCAACGCGGCGGATATAGCCAGCAGGCCGGTTAAATCCACTGGGTCCAAAAAACCATCGGTCGAAAAGCTTTCTATGACCTCGACCGGCAAACCATTCATGACAGTACCATCCGGTTGCCGTCTGGATGCATTAATCCGGCTGCATCAACCAAGGCTTGCGCTTCCGTCAGCGTCACATTGTGGGCGCCGGTACGTAGCGCCCATGCAGCCATCATTTCAGCATAGCCGTCGACGGCGTACAGGGTGGATAGTATCCCGGAGAATAGCAAGCCGTTATTCTCCACGTCTTCGTGCGTAATAAATCCAACGCCTGGATTAGGGTGCGTGTAATATTGCATATTAACTCAACGTTAGTGTTTTAACTGTGTAAGTGTCGCCTTCCAGATAAACTTCTGTTGCCGCACTATAAACGGAGCTTTCAACGGTCGATCCGGCGCATCCCAGCGCCGCCGCACTGGTGCCGGCGCCGGCTTGATAGAGTCGCGCGGTTGCCATGGTGGCGGCGGCGGACCAAGCATTGCCGTTATAAGCCACTGCCGTTGCAGTTGTTGCATTGGCGCGCTTGCCGCCGTACGCTTTGGCAGCCGTGGCTGTGCCAGCGCCGGCAATGGCTGACCACGTCGCGGGCAGTGCGCCGCCAGAACTCCACGATATGCCGTTATAGGATTCGGTCGCTGTGCTGCCATCACCGCCAAAACTCAGCGCGGTCGAACTGCTGCCTACGCCGCCCAAAAAAGATCGCGCGGTAATCATGTTGCCGCCCGAACTCCACGTGTTGCCGTTATACCCCTCCGTGGTCGCTGTGGTCGGGCCGCCCATCCCGCCGAACGCTACCGCAGCCGTTGCCGTGCCGGCTCCGGCATGGAACCAACGGGACAGAATCAGGCTGCCGCCCGAACTCCATGAGATGCCGTTATTGCGTTCCGTAGCGCTATTGGCACCGCCGGCGTAACCGCCGAAGCTTAGTGCGCTGCCGCTCGATCCGGCGCCACCCAAGGCTTTGCGAGCGGTAATCAAATTGCCGCCTGCGCTCCACGTTAATCCATCGTACCCTTCGGTCGATGCCAGATTTCCACTGGCGTTATCACCGCCGAAATTAACGGACGCCGTAATTGTGCCGGCGCCGGCGAGTGTTTGCCTGGCCGTCAATGTATTGCCACCGGCGGCCCAGACGCCGGGTGATAGCGTCTGCACCACCATTTTTACCGTCGCCGTGCCCAGGTCCGTCCGCATCCAGGCCTTGCCGGCATTGGCGGCGATGGCCGTTAAATCGCTGGTTCTACCGGGTATCGCCGGCGCGCCGAAAACGGCATTGCCGGCGCCGTCTTTTTGCAGTATGTCGCCTGTTTGCGCTGCCGCAACGCCGGCCAGCGCATTGATCGCGGCCTGCGCCGTACCCTGGCCGGTGCCGCCCTCGGCAACCGGCAGCGGCTGGGCAAAATCGACGACTGGGCTTAAGTCTTTCATTAGCGGTTACGCGGCAAACGATAACTCGTATTGATTGGTTGTCGGGATGATGGAGGCGTCGAACGTCACGGTAATGCTGGTGGTCGACGTCGCCACGATTTTGGCGCCGACAAACTCGCCGGTAGCCACTTCGCGTAGCGTGACGCCGATCAACTTTTGGGTGTTCAGCGCGTGGTTAACCACAAACGAACTATTCGTGCCGTCGCCGATCAGTGCGCTGCCTTTGCGCACGGCAACGGCGTCGTCCAGCGCAATCACCGATCCTGTGACGGTAACGCCGGCGGTGCCGCTATACGTTGCGCCCAGCGTCCACTGTGTAAATGTCAGCGCCGTGGTTCCCACGGTAATGGGGCCGGTTGTCGTCAAGCGCCAAACTTTCCCCGCGTGGTCGCCCTGGTCAATCGGCATGACGAAATTGGTGGTCAGCTCTGCGCTGCTATCGGCCCACGCGGCACGTGTCCATGCGCCCGCGGCGGCGACCCACGGACCGTTTTCAGTGGGGTCTGTTTGCCCCACTACCGCTATGGCATCGCCCGCCGACGGCGTGTAACCGTTGATGGCGAACAGCCCGGTCAACGCGATATTGGACGTTGCAACGGTGGCATAGCTCCGCGTCCAGTCCAGGCCGGCCATGGCGGCGGATATCGCCGCATTAAGTTGGCCCAGCGATACCGGCTCGTTGGCCGCTACCGCGTCCGGGATTTGAATGCCGGCGACGGCAATGATTTTTCTTAAAAACTTGTCAAACACGATTAACTCTCCTCACGAATAAAACGCCTGCCCGGCAATGGGCACACAAAACGATAAAACGGTAATATCCCTGTCCGAGTCATCCCGACTGCCGTGGCATGTGTCGCCATCGGTGTCCTCCACTTCCACCCACGGCCGCCTCCCGAGGCCGTGATGTATGACCCATTCGCTCGCTGGTTCGGCTTGCGTGTGGGTATAAACCGCCAGCGCCGTTGCGCGATTGGGCGTTGCCAACGGCGACACAGACACCCGTAGCGCCTCGCCGCTACGCGCGACCTGCCGCCGATTCGGCAAGCGCAGCGTTAACTGATTCGATTCAGCCATTGCGCGTTACCCTCGCTGTTGGCCTGGTTTTGCCGTAGCACAGCCGCCGCTCCTGTCCGTCCGGCCAGCTCACCCACAGGTCGTAAACCAGCGTTCGCCGCCCGGCCAGCAGCGACTTGGCCGCCGATACGCGCCACTGCACGTTCGGCAAAGTAGCGCTGAAGGTGAAGTCGCCGCCCGTCAGCTCGAACACCACAGCACCGTCGGCATCGGGATGGCGCGCTTGCAACCATCCGCTGCAACCGCTGAAATCCGCCGGCAATCCGCTGTCGATGAACACCAGCTCCAGCGGGAATACATGATCGGCTCCGGCAATCAACTCCAGGTCCAGCGGGAACCCTTCAGCAATCAGTACCGGATTAATCACGGCGTCTTCCGCTCAATCACTCGCCCCAAGCGCGCAGCAGCAGGCCGTCCATCTGGCCGAAGGCGGCCATGTTGGGCGGCACGATGATCTTGATCCAGAACGGCAGCGCCGCCGCGCGGGTGGTCCAGGTGATGGTGTCGCCGGCTTGCCAGGTGCCGCCAAAGCCCGCCGGATTCAGCGAAAAATAGGGGATGGCGTAATCGGGATTGGTCGGCGCCTGGGTGTTGTTGATCGATCCGCCCGTGTACAGCGTGCCCAGGCTGTGGCCGGACAGGCTGATGGTCGTCGGCCCGGTAAAAGTCAGCGTCCAATCCTGCTCTATCGTCGCCAGGTTGTTGAGCGTGAGCGGATAACTGGCTTCGTTGTAGGTGCCGGCGGCGCTGGTTTCGACCCAGTTGGAGACCGACGGCGCCAGGCTGGCGCCGCCGCCGGACAGGCGGGAGCTGACCGTGACCGGTTTGCGCCCGGACGTGGTGGGCAAACCTTGCACGGTTTCGCTGAGGTCGGTGGCGTCGGCGGTGTTGGCGGCGTAGTCGTGGATCAGGCCGGCCGTTAAATTCAGCGTGGCGCGCTGGCCGACCCAGGTGATGGCCGCGCCGGTCAGCGTGGCTTTTTCTGAGTTGACGCCATCCGACAGGTAGAGGCTGTCGCCCGGCTGAAAGATGCCGTCCGGGCTGCCGCCTTCGGTATCCACATAGATCGTGGTTGCGCCGGCGGTGGCGGCCACCGCCATCAACCCCGCGCCGTAATAGCGCGTCGGCGCCAGGCCGGACTGGGTATCGCGGGCGGTGCCGGCTGCCATCAACACGCGGGTGTTGCCGGGGGATGGCAGTTGCAGGGCAACGTAGGGATTGAGGAACGGCGTGGCGTTGGCGTTTTTGGCGGCGTGCACAAACAGCTTGTGCCATACCGTGATGCCGGTAGTGCGTTCATCGTCCGTGAAATCCGCCTCCATGGAACCCTGGGCGGCCTGCAAAACGCTGGCTGACATCAGTCCGCCGTTGGTGCCGGTGCGGGTGCGGGTTTGCGATAATCGATAGATTATCTCTGCGGGGATAAATGCCATGGCAAACTCTACGTGGTCAATTGCAAAATAACGGTTTCAAAAATATCGCTGGGTTCGTAATACGTTTGTTCCATGATCGGCGCCGCCGCGATGGGCGTTCCGTCGTAACGCCAGCGCACTTCCAGTGCGCGATTGAGCGGCAACAGCAGCGCCATGACGATATCCGGCGTGTCGCGCAGCGCCGCCAGGGCATCCAGCGTGGCTTTACTCATCCACTCGCAACGCAGCGTGACCGGCCTGCCGCCACTGCGGCGCGTGGTGCGCGTCACGCGCCGCATCGGGCGGCCTATGGTCCAGGCGACGGTCTGCACGATGGGCGTGTAGTCAAATTCGTTGATCCATAACGTGTTTTCCGGCAGCACGACGCCGCTTAAACTGGGTAGGGAGGGCATTTACTCCCCCTCACCCCAACCCTCTCCCACAGGGAGAGGGAGCCGGATGTGTTTAAGCCGCCGCATAAAGGGTTAAAAATTCGGCGTCGGTGGCGCCGTTGATGACGGCGTATTCAAGGTCTGTGATCGTCGTCGGCCCTATATCAGTCGTCGTCAGGCCGATGCCGGGCGTGCCGGTGGTGGCGGGCGCTACGGTAAATGCCCGCGCTTCAATGCCGGCGGTCAGTGACTTGACGCCCACCACCGCCGCGACGCTGGGCACGTCCAGGTAAAAAATATCGTTGACGGCAAAATCGGTGCTGCCCGCCGACAACGTAAAACTTAGCCCCCCGCCGCTGAACGCCGCCCCGACCGTGCCCGTGCCGATGGCCGCGCCGGAGGGGGCTTTCAGCGTAAATTCGCCGGCGCCGGGTGCGGCGGTGGTGATCGTCAACGTGTGCGCGCCCACTTGAGCGGCCAGCGTGCGGGTGACGCCGCCCAGCGCGCCGTTGCCGGCGTTGGCGCCGCCCGCCGTGCGCGTGACGGCGGGCGTGTAGTGGATGCGGGGGATATCGCCGGTGGTGACCAGCTGGCCCAGTACGCGGATGACGGGACACAGATCGGGCCGCGCCGTGCTGGAGCCGGCAGGGTTGTAGGTGCCGATGCCGATGCGAAGGTTGCCGGCATTGCTGATGGCGTAGTGCCCAGTGCAAAGGATTTTGGGCGCGGTGGTGGTGGTGACGCCTGCCGTGGTGGTGGTCACGCCGCCCACGGGCGTCATGGCGCAGCTCGCTGCGGACGGCTGGTTCCAGCCCGACAAATCGGCGAAATCCGCCGTTTGTGCGGCGTAATCGCCGTTCCACTCGCCCAAGCGCGGGCGCGTTCTGGCCGCTGCGCCGGACACCGGGATGGTGATTCCGAATGGGAAAAGGGTGAATGCGGCATAGCCATAGGCTTGCAGGGCTGGGTTTTCGTAGAGTTTCAGCGCCAGCCCCGCCGCCGCCGTTGCCGGCTTCAGGTGCACCATCGCCTTGGCGCGCTTTGGCGCTATCCCTGCCGGTATTATCCTGAGTGTGCATGCCGCTTCGCCGAACACGTTGTAGGCGGTGTTGCTCATGGGGATCACCGGCGCATCGACGCTGCGCACCTGCACCGCTGCACCGCGTTTGCCGTGCGTGGTGGTGGGCGCGCCGATGGGGAGCGGCGGGCGCTGTTTGCCTTCGGGCACCAGGACGAAGTCGTTCATACCGCACGTCCCAAGCCGGCGCGCTTGAGTTCGGCGATCAGCTCTGCCGCGCCGCTGCCGTGCAATGTGCCTGCTACCGGCGCGCGGCCATTGCCGATGCTCAGAGTGATGTGATGCACTGCGCCGGACGTGCTGGGCAGAGCCGGTGCGGGCGCCTTCAGGTGCGATAAATCGGGCAGGCTGGCGGCGGCGTAATCGGCAAAAGTCGGCACAACGCCGCCGCCGGCAAATTGAAGTGCGGGGACGGGGGATTGCCAGATATCCAGCAAGCGCTGGACTGCCGCGTCGGCGCCGAAGTTCAGAAAATCCAGCAGCGAGTGTGTCTGCCGGGCGCGCTGGGCGTTGACGATGTAGGCGTATTCGCCGTTGCTGACGTTGACGGGGATGCTGTCGGAGGTGCCGGTGCCGGGACCACGGATCGGGCCGGGCTGGAGCCGCCGGCGCGGCGTGCCGCCGTCTGCCAGGTTTTGCACCGGGCCGCCGACTGCAAAGCCTGCCACCGGGCCGCCGCCGGCAGCGGCGGGGACTTCGGAAATCTGAATGACCTTGGTGGCCGGCGAGTTGACAAAATCGTTGACCCGCTGCATAAACTGGGTAAAACCCGTGTCATCAATGGCGACGTGCAGCGCCGGCGGGCTGGAAAGCTGCGTGTAAAACCCCTGCAACGTGGCTTGTGCATCGCCCAAACGCGCTTGCAAGCCGGTGATCGATCCTTGCAATTGTTCATGCTGTTGCAACTCGTTTTGCTGGCCGGCCTGCAAGATCGACTTGATCAAATCGCTGGCGCTTTGTACACCCTGCACGTACTGTTCTACCGCCGCTTGCGTGACTTCGCCGGCTTTGACGGACTCTTCCGCCGTGTTGGCCACGTCTTGCCTGATTGACAGCGCTTTTTGGGCGTAGGCTTCGGCGGTTTTAATGTCGCCTTCGGCCAGCGCGGCGCGGGCCTTGGATTCCAGCTCTGAAGCCTGAATTTGCTTGTCCTGGAACACTTGCCAATCCGACATGCCGCGCTGGCGGATGCTGCGGATGGTGTCTTCGGTGTCGAGAGCCAAGCCGGCAATCTGCTCATCAATCGCCTGAGCCGCTTCCAGGTGGCGCTTATCTTCGTTGATCAAATCAGAGATTGCGTTGCGGTAAGTCGCCACCATGGCTTCGTAGACCTTGCGGCGGTCTTCGGCCAGGGCTTTGGTGATTTCGGCGGTTTGCGCCGTCGTGCCCTTGATGGCTGCCAGTTGCTTGGCTTCCGAGTCTTTGATGGCCGCCAGTTGCTTTTCGGCACCGCCGACATAGACAGCGACGCGGTCGCCCACTTCGTTGACCAACAGGCGCGTCAATTCCTTTGCCTGGGTCGATTGATCGACGTTGCTTGCGTCCAATGCATTTTTTAGGGACTCGTACTTTCCGGCGACCGCTGCCAATTCCTGCTTTTGCGCGTCTTCGGCTTCCTTCAAATAGTCCTTCAGCGATCCTTTCAACTGCTTGGCGGTTTCTTCGGCCACTTGGATTTTGTGCTGGGCGGCATCGGTTGCAGCTTTCTTTTCCTGCTCACTGGCGGCAACGGCCTGCCGGCCAGCACCGGACTGTTCTGCCGCCAGCTCTTTGTAACGCTGCCGGATTTCGTCGATTTTTTCCGCCAGCGAAGAGTCGCCGGCCAGGACGTCACCGCTGAAAAAATGCTGCTGTGCCGTGGCAACCACTTCGATGGACTCTGCAAGCTCCAGCGTCAACCCGTTAAACCACTCAAATTTTGACGCCCATTCGCCGATGGTTTTGCCGACTTCGTAGGCTAAAAACGCCGTGAACACACCGTTGACGCCGGCCATGGCCGCCTGCATGCCAGTGATGGCAGGCGTCGCTGCCGCCACTGCTTTTTCGTAGGCCGCCGTTTTGGCCGCCGCCGCTGTCATCGCGGTGCTGTGTGCGGTCATCGCCAAGGTCAGTTCGCGCTGGGCCAGCGCTTGCTGTTCCATCCCCACCGCCAGCGCTTTCTGCAATTGCAACTCTTCGACGGTCAATGCCAAGTTTTTGGCCTTGATCGTCGCAGCGGATGCGGCCGCTTGTGCCAGCCCGAGCTGGGCGGCTTGGGCTTCCGTCGCCGCTATTGTGGCGGCGCGCTGTTGAATGACGTTTTGCGCCAAAGCGACGCTGCCGGCTACCAGGTTGCGTACCAGAGAGGCCGCCAGCACTTCGCCCAGGCTGATGGCGGTGGAGGCCAGTGTGTCGATGTTGTCCGCTGCACCGGACACCGCTTTGGATATCGCGGCCGTAGCGCCGACTGCGTTATTCTGTTCGCCTACCCAGCGCTGAGTGGAGTTGATCAGGCGCTGCCAGGACTGTTCCACCGTCAACGGCATTTTGTCCGCCGCGGCTTTCATTTCGTCGTAGCCGGCGACGACGGCGTTGATCAGGGCGGTGTTGGCTACCTGGCCATCTGACATGGCCTGTTTCAGCGCGCCGATGCCGTCATAGCCCAGGTTTTTGGCGGCCAGATTGACCAGTTTAAGGTTGGTGTCGGCCAGTTGGCCGAAGTCCTCCCACTGCACCGCATCGGTGGCGATTGCCTGAGTAAGCTGGGTAATAGTGGATGAAGTTTCTGCCGCGTTACTGCTCTGCGCTTTGAACGACAGCGCCACGGTGTCGACGAATTTGGACACCGTGGCTTGATCGGCGCCGAACTTTAGCGCAACATCGCTGGAACGTGCGTACAGACGCGACATGTCGTCCAGCGATGCGCCGACTTCTTGGGCGATGCGGAACATGTCCTGTTGGGCCTTGGCCGCGTCGGCGCTGGACTTGGTGGCGCCTTCGATGCGGGCTTGCAGCGTTTTGTAGCCGTCGGCCAGGTCGATAGCGTCATGGGCCAGACCCGCCAGCACGTCGACGGCCAGAAATGCCTGGACGCGCGATTGCAGGTTGTCCAGCTGCGTGCTGATGGAGCGGATGCCATCGCGCGCCGACGTCACGCCTGGCCCGGTTTGGTCTTCCGCGCCGATCAGCAGTTTTAACGCAATATCGTTGAGGGTTGCCATGAAAACTTATACGCCGGCTGAAGCCGAAAAAATCATCAAAATTGCGGTGACCGTTGGGTTTTTATTGGTCATGGCCTACGCATTCGCGCCTGCGGCGGTTAAGTTTTGGATCATGGCCGGCATCTTCGTTTTCGCCTTTTTTGTCAAACCGGTGGTGTCGATTGCGCTGTGGGTGATTCGTGGCGTGAGCCGTTGGTGAAGCGCTGACCTTGTTTATCCCCTCACCCTAGCCCTCTCCCGGTGGGAGAGGGAACAGATAGCCGCTCTACGGCACGGCGGAAAAATCCCCAGCCGTATTGACAGGCGTTGATATGGCCGCGCTCGATGAGGACACAGCAAGCGATATCAAGTTCGGCCACGGGATCACTATGCCCAGTTGCGCGGCGCTGGACAAAAAAGGGGCGTTCAACTCACTGAATTCGTTGACCAAGGTCTGGATGGCGGCAAAACCAATATGGTCCAGGGATACGCCTTCGGGTAATACCAGACAGTCGCCCAGCAACTCGCTGATATACGGCAATCCCGCTTCCATCAGCTTGTCAACGGGCAATCCTTGCTCTTTCAGCAACAACATAATCCGCCGCACGTCTACCGGGCGCAGCTCGTTCAGCGTGATGGCGTGGTTGTCGATGGTGATTTGCTTACTGTTGCGCATGGGTTACTACGCCGCTATCAAATTATAATTAAGCTCATAAGGCCCTGTTTTGATCTCTGGCGTCATCATGCGCCCTTTCATACTGATATCTATCGGCTTATCCGACAGCCAATCAATTTCGCTATCCGAGGACAGCGATACGTCGTAGGCGATAAACTCACACCCCCTGCCGTCCACCAGGTTTGCGCCTTCCAAACGCAACATGCCACGGACGTTGGGGGCCGTTCCGCCGATGATCTTATCGCCGGAAATGGCGGAATAGGTGCCTTTAATATCGAGCAGCATGCCGTCGGGTATGGTGCTGCTGGCCAAAATATGTACATATCCACCGGCATAATCCACCGTATAGTCGATGTCTTTTGCGTAAGTTGTCGGTGTTGTTTCCGTGCTTTTTACAGATAATCCTGTACCGTTTATATTTCTGTAATCTAATTTGATACTGGTGCCATTGGCAGACTTTGCCCCTTGAACCAGTGCGACCGGCGTGGCGCCGCTGGCGGCCTGGCTGTATGCGCCAGCGGTGCCTTGCAATCCCATGGCCAGCGCTTTGGGGGATACAGAGCTAAACGTCAGTGATAAATCGGTCGGCTTAGGCACAACCACTGACGCGAGCACCTGGCCGTATTTACCTTTCTGTTTGCTGGTAATGTCCTTGGTTTCATTGTTATGTTTCAGTGCAAGCTTTCCGGCAAACAGGCTGACGTAATTTTCATAGGTATCGTCAGGGTTGCGGCGCGCTAGCCATACGTCGCCTTCCAGTAAAATACCTGCCGCTGCTTCTGCCATGGTGCGCTCCTAAAAAATAGTGGTTGGCTGTTGACTAACGTGACAATTTCTTTGTTTTGTCAGTATTTGTTTGAGCTTTGCCGACATAATTGATTTTTCTTGGCAGTTTGAATCGCACTCGGTCACTTTCTCCAGCGCTTCCACTACGCAGACCTTGATTTCTGCCAAAACCCGATTCAGCGACGATATTTCAGTTTCCAAAGCGGCTATCCTTTCCTTCCACAACTTTTCGTCTGCTCTGTGGGCATCTTTCAACTCCCGGATGTCATCACCCATACGGGTGATTTCGCCTTGTAGATTGTTGTAAATCGTGGCTTCCGCTCGGTCCTTCCGCGTTTCCGTCGCCTCGGATGACAATAATCGCCATAGTTTTTTGCCGATGACGAGCAAAAATGACAGCCCGGCTGTACCGCCTGCCAATACTTCAATATTCGGTATCTCGTCCAGCTTCATTTACAAACCCTGACTTACAACGGCATTTGCACGGTAAAAAAACTCGGGAACTCCCCGTAACCCACTTCGAAATACGGCAATCCGCAGCCGTCGAAACGTAGCGCGTGGGTCAGCGTTGGCGGCAACCAGCCTTTGAGGGCGTTGATGACGCCCAGCTGCAACGGCCCAGCCTGCATGGCGGTGGTGTTGATATCGTTGGGATCGCGAATATTCGCCACCGCCACCGTCACTTGCCACATTTGCTTGATCACTTGCACCGCGCCTTTTTGCGTATCACCCGCCGGCTCGCTAGGGCCGGCCAGCACGAACGCCGCCGGGCAGTATTTGGCGATGTCCTGCACGCCGGCCAAAATCGAACCGGAGGCCACGGTTTTCAGCCCCAGCACTTGCGACGCCAAGCGCTCGATAATCAACGGCTCGAGGACGTAGAGGTTATTTAACGCCACGCACGTTGACCTCGTAGTTCAATTCCTGCCGCATAACGTCCCGCAGGCGCGGCCCGACCAGCTTGGCTACCCGTTCCGCCGCGTCTTTGGCACCCAGCATGGCCACCGTTTGCTCATCAATGGGCAAACGCGCTTTGCCGAACCGCTTGAACACGCCCTGGTGGCCGCTGCGCATGCGCGCCACGAAGCCTTTTTCAAAGTAAAACTGGCGCGCCCAGGCACCGCCTTCATCCTGCTGCAATTGGCCGATGTAGCCGGATTTGACCGGGTTGTAGCCCAGCCAAACCGCACCGCTGCCATCGGGCGCTATGCGGCTGCTGATACGCCGGCCTTTGCCTTTGTGTATCAAAACGCTCAACGGGATTTGCGTGGTCAATGCCACTTGCCGCGCCAGTTGTGACGTGGCGAATGCCGTGACTTTGCGGATCGTCCGCTTGCTGGCCCGTTCAATTTGCCGGGGCAGGGCGGCGAACTCGCTAACCGCTTCGTCCAGTCCGTCAAGACTGACCTGTAGACGGATCATGACAAAATGGCAGGACAGCCGTTTTGCACGGCGCAGCCGCCCCGAAGGGGTGAATGGGCGGGAAGCCCATTCATGAAAACGCCCTCAGCGTCAGCGTGGTCATGCCACCATCGTCGGGTCTGGTCTGCACGACAACAAACACGCCTTGATCCGGCACTTCCACGTCCACGCCATCGCTGCCGCCGACTGCTACCCATTCCGCCGTTGCCAGTTGCAAAGTGGGATCTGGGCTATGCGTCGGCACGCCGCGTCCCCGATTGCCGCCACCCCCCAATGTGCCAACCATCACCGGCGCGGTATAAATCCCGGTGACCGGATACTGATAGCCGTCGACGGTGATGGTGGCGGGACCACCAAAACCTGTGCCATCCGTGGCGAGCAACGCTTGGCGCATGGGGGCGAAGTCGATCATGGCGCCGCTTCATCCGGGCGGGTTTCATCCTCCGGCGCGGGCCAATCAGCCAAACCGCGCAGTACCAGGCTTTCCGCTTCCGCCGCTTCCAGTGCAATGGAGCTGCCGGGCGGGACGGTCTCGCCTTGCGCCACCACGGCGCTGACGCGCAGGATCACCGCTTTTGTTGTCGGCTTTCCAGAAGCCTGAGTCATTCCGACTAGCGTCGGCGGCTTTGCCATGGCTGCGCCCTTTACAAAACGGTGGCGCAAAAACTGGCGTTGACGCGCGTCGGCACCACCAGCGGCGCGGATTGCATGAGCAAATAGCGCACTGCCGGGTCTTTTTCCGTCCAGGACTTGGGAAAGTATTCCAGCGCTTGCAGGCCGGCGTCTTCGTCCTCAATGGCGCCAAAAGCGCGCACGCCTTCGATTTGCGAACCGGCCATGATGACGGTGCCGCTGGGCAGCATGGGTTGTTCGATGCCGTTGTCGTCGACGTACCAGTCGATGTAAACAAAGATGTTGTAAGCGTCGACCTGCCCCATGTAGGTGGCGCCTTGCTTGATGGCGGCTTCGGGAGTTAACGTCGCTGTAGTTTTGAAGCGGTCGATCCAGGCAATGACTGCCGGGTTCTTGCGGAAGACTTTCCAGGTGTCGATGTCCATGATGACGTCGGTCGGCGTGGCGCCGCTGGCCTTGGCGATCATCAACGACCACTCTTGCAGATGGTCCAGTGGGTCGACGCCGGACTGGTTCCAGCGGTTGACGCCGGTCAGCACCACGGTATTGCCGGCGGCGCGGCCAAAATTGACGTTTTGGGTGGGGTATCCTTCGCCGGTTACCGTGACGCCCCCTGTGCGAAACGCTTCCACCGCCATGGTTTCCAGGCGGCGGTCGATCATGTCAATTTGATCCTGCAAATCCATGGCGACCAGCGCAATCATGCGCTGCGCTGCCGACAGGGTGCCGCCTATGCCTTCGCCCGCCATGCGTTTGACGGCGCGGCGCGGCCTGAATACGCGCTTGTCTTTCACGTAGGCCGGCTTAAAAGTTTGGGTGGTGTAACCCTGGCTTTGCACAATACGGCCGGCCACGACCGGCGACACAAAGGGGGCCAGGCGCCGCTTTTTATCGATCACATCGAAGTGAATTTCTTCGGATTCGTCCATCGAAACCCGCGGGAAATAGCGCGTTAAGAAAAACTGTGGCGAGATGATCAGGCTTTGCACAATGCCCAACAGCGTGTGGGTTGAAAATAAATCCATAACGTTAAGCTCCCAAGCTGGAAACGAGGAGGATGCCGCGCCGATCTTGCAGGCCGTCGCGGATGCCGGCGATGGTGTGTCCAGCGCCCAGGGTGAGGTTTTCGGCGATAAACTGGCCGCCGATCCAAGCGATAGCGGGTTTGTCACCGCCGCCGGCGTCGCAGGCTTCGGCCAGGATCAAGTCCGGCGTTTGAGAGCCATCCGTGGCGGCGGCTACGCTCAACGTGTATTTGTCCGTGGTGGTGATTTTGCCCAGCACGGCGCCGGCGGGCAGGTTTTGGCCGGACAGCAGGGTGATGTTGCGGCTAACCAAGTCGTCAGCGTCGCCGGCGACGATTTCCTGGTACTGATACGGGGTCGATGAAAAGCTGGCTGGCATGGTCGTTGCACCTTATTGCACGGTGGTCGGAGCGCGCAACAGGCCGATGGAGGCCATAACGCTATGGATGTTCTTCATGGCTGTTGCGTCGCCGTCATCGTTGTCGGTGTCCGCGCCGACCTTGGGATTACCGATGGCCTGCATGTGCTTTTCAAACTCACTGACACCGGTTTTGCCGGACGGCGGTGGGGTTGCCGCCGGCAGGCTTGCCAACACTTTGCCGATCTGTTCCGCGCTCATGTCTGTTTCCAGGGCCATCGTTTGGGCCGTGGCTTCGCGCCCTTGGGCTTCCGGAAGGGCAAAAATGGCGGCCATGCGGGCTTTTTCGGCGGCAACGCCTTCGGCGTGACCGGCTGTTTTACCGGTCGCGTGCGCCGTTTCGCGGGCTTTTTCCAGGTCGGCGGCGGTGTAGACCTGGTCGGTGGGTGTGGTCATGGTTTTTCTCCCCATGGGGTACGGTGTGGTTGATTGGGTAGCTTGAATACTGGAGATGACGGCATCCAGTGAGCCCAGCGCATCCGCCAGGCCAAAATCGACGGCTTTTTGCCCGACCAGCATTCCGCCGCGGGCGCCGGCGATTTGTTCCGGCGTTTTGCCGCGGTTGTCGGCGATGGCGCCGATGAATACCGCCGCCAGGTCGTCCACCAGAGTCTGGTAGACGGCGCGGCCTGGTTCGGTGCCATGATCCGGGCGCTTGTCGGGGGATTGGCTGGAGACGATTTCCAGCGGTGCGCTTTCGCTTTTCGGCGGTATGGACAGCACGACGCCGATGCTGCCGACCAAGGCCATGGGGTCCAGAACAATGCGCTGGGCGCCGGAAGCCAGCAGGTAGGCGGCGGATGCCGCTTGTCCGCTGACGTAGGCGGTCGTGGGCTTGCTAAGGCCCCGGATCATCGTCATCGCTTCATGCACGCCGGTGGTTTGGCCGCCGGGTGAGTGAATGTCGATTACGATGTGCGAGACCGCCGGATTGGCGTCGGCGGCAGCGATGTCCTGCATGAATTGCTCCAGCGAGGTGGCGCCGGAAATTTCGGTGAACAAATTGGCTTTGGGGAATATCGGCCCGGACAGCGGAACAACCGCCACGCTGCCGTGCAGGGTGACGTCACGGGTATTTTCCAGGGGGCGGCCCAATCGCAGCGCCAGGGCTTCCGGGTCCTGGTTGTCGCGCTTGGCCACGCTGATAATGGTGTCCATCGCCTCGCGGGTGATGGCCCAGGGTTCGCCCAGCATGATGAAATCCATGGCCGTGCGCCTCAAGAAGCCTGAGTCATTCCGCGAGAACGCGGCGGCTTTCATGCGTCCTCCGATGGGGGATCGACTTTTGGCGATGGCTCATTATCTGAAGCGTAGGCTTTTGGAGCTTTGGAAGTGGCCGCTTGCGGTTCTTCCCACAGGCCGCGTTCTTGCAAATATCGTTTTTCATAGGCGCGCTGGTCTGCGACGTCTTCAAAATCTTCGCCTTGTTCGGCGCATTCCATGGAGCGCGAGGTGACGCCCACGCGGATACGGCCTTCCACCGCGTCAATTTCTTTGCCGGGGTCCACCCAGCCGCGGCCTGCAAAAACCCAGCTCGCGCGGGTATAGGCGAACTGGTGGTCGTAGAAGCCGGGCGCGGCAATACGGCTTTTGTCGACGGCTTCTTCCATCCAGATTTTGTAACAAGGTCTTAGCCAGTAATCCGACAGCCAGCGGCGGCGGCCCAGAAAGTAGCGCCAGGCTTCCAGCAACGCGGCGCGGGCGCTGGAGTAGTTGGTTTGGCTGAAATCCTTGAGCAGCAGCTCGTAGGGCATGTTCAGCCCAGCCGCGGCGTGGCGGTAAACGGCGGTCATGAACGCACCGAATTGGGCGTTGGGTCGCGTCGGCTGGTGGAATTTGAGGCTGGCGCCGGGCGGTACCGGGACGACGGTGTTGCTGCGTAGCGTGGGGCGATAATCGCGCAACTTTTGGAAGTAGGCGTTGGGGATGGCTTCGCCGGGCTTGGGGGCGCCGAAGGGACGCTCTTCTTCGAACAGGCGCGAGGCTTCTTCCGCCGGCAGGGTCGATTCGAGGAACGCCAGCACCATGGCGTTGGCCACGGTGGCATCCAGGTCGGCGTCGGCGTAACGTCCGGCCAGGTGAAACTGGCGCATGACGGCGGTGAAGATGGGTTTGCCGCGGCTTTGCCCAGTGCGCTCTTTGTCGTGCAAGTGGATGACGCGCGGTCTGCCCCAGGGCGTTTTGGCGGGAATGCGTTCGTAGTCGTTGGGACCGGCTTGCAGCAGGCCGTAGCGGTCGCCGGGGTGGCTTTTGAGTATCCAGTAGGCTTGCGGTTTGCCTTTGTCGTTGACCTCAATACCCCCGCGCAGCAGCGGGTTGGCCGATAAATGCGGCGGCGTTGCCAGGCGGTCGGATTCGATCAGCATCAGCCGTGTCGACCATTTTAAGTGGGGTTCCGGCTCCCAGAGCGGCACGGCCAGGGCGTCGCCGTTGAGCATGGCGGAACGCAGCATCAGCAAGGTGAGCCCAAGGAAGGTCAACTGGCCGGCGGCGTCGCATTCTTCCGGCTCTTCGGCCCAGGTGCGGAATTGCGATTCCACGCCGTTGCCCCATTCACGCGCGGCTTCGCGATCCCAGCCCAACAGCCGGTAGTCCGGCTTGGCCGACAAGCGTAGTTGATGGCCGACGATGTTGTCGGCGTAGGTTTGCAGGGCGCCATGAACGACGCCGTTGTTGCGGTCGGCGTCGCGGGCGCGCGACATCAGCGTGGTGATGTCCGGCAGTGTGTCGGCGTCGGCGCTGGCGGCCAGCGGCGTCCAGGTGCGAAAGGCGGGATCGGTGGTGGAAGCGGCTGCGTGGGAACCTTGGCCGTGATAACCATAGCCGGTCATGGATAGGCCGCTATCCCCGGTGGTTACTGAGGGATGCTTGACCTTCGCCATACTGCGCAGGGATACCGCTTTGGCTGAGTAGGCTGCATCCATCGGCTACATGCCTACCCGAAAGGCGTGCGACGTGGCGCTGCCGCCGCGTTCCTTGGCGGCGATGGCGGCATTCAAATCGGCGATGTAGGCGTCCAGCCTGGCCGATTCGGTTTGCTGAAATTCGACGCGGTTGGCGCCTTGCCCCAGCGATACCGTGCGCATCCCGACGTTGAGTTTGTGACGCGCGCCCAGCGCTTCGGCTTTCCATTGCCGAAGCGTGGTCAGGTCATACTCTTTGTAATCGGTTGCTGCCACCGGGGCGCCCTATCGCGTGGATGTTGCGATCAGGCTACCGATAAAGTTGTGACATGTTTAGTAAAGCGTGACACTATTTTTGCGCCGGGCGGTGAACCCCGAACCGCCTGGGCGGAACCGCTATCAGCCCGGATGTACTGAGTCGGCGAAGCGCATCTGTTGCGACCGGTGCTCACCGCACCCTACGTGCTACGGCGCAAATCTTTACGCCTTTTGGGGTGTATATTTCGCGTTATACCCATAAACTGTCAGCCGTGGCTTTCATATTGGCTTTTAGCTGGGCTATCGCTTTCCCTTCGTCTTCACCTTTACCAGTCGAGTAGTTATCATAAAATTTTTCATGGAATGGGTTATGGTCGCAAGCTGCAAATGCTTCCTCTGTCATATTTGTCGCGCCCATAAGAGCAAATCCACATCTTGCTTCTAACATGCCATCTTCATGCTGTTTCACATGCACTGGCGTTGTTCCTGCTATTCCAATATTGCTGCACTGGTAAATTACTGTTTCTTCAGTCATCGTTGCTCCTCGGTGTATAACCCGTCGCTCAACAGAAGCGCGGATTTAATCTATGTTTAAATTACGGGCGCTTTATCGCGCCCACTCCGGCACCTGCGTTTGCTGAATAAATACCCTGGGGCCAGCGGCGTGCAGGATGCGGTAAAACTGCCGGGGGCTGATGCCGTACCTAGCACACACCTCATCCCGGTTGTTGCCACGGAAAGCGGCGATCACCGCAGCGTCGCGGGTGGCGCGCCGGGCTTCCTTGAACGACGGCACGTAGAGGTTGCCTGCTCCCACTGACTGCTGCAACCGTTCGATCAGCCCAGCTGCCAGCGCTTGGGCGGCATCACTCCCCACGCCTTGCGCCATCGCGGATTCTTGCGCCAGTTCCGCCAGTAATGCCATGTCGCCGCCTACCATAATGCTGCTCCCGCTGTCTGCTCATTGATCGGATGTCCCCACGGCTTATCTTGGGTGGTGCTGTAGGCGATGGGGGATTGGGCTGCCGTCGGCGTTACCGCAGGCGGGGCGGTTGGTATTTGGGGGATGTCTGCGGTCATGGCTTTTTCCATGGCGGCTTTCAAGAAGCCTGAGTCATTCCGCGAAGACGCGGCGGCTTTGAGAGCAAACAGCGCATTGGTCGATGGGGTGGGCGCCGGCGTCGGTTCCACGTCGGCAGGTTCCAGCATGGCGCGCAGTCTGGCCCATTCCCTGGCCGTTTTGCGGTGCACGCGCAGCGCCGGATCGGGGTTGTGACTGGCGGCACAAGCATATCCCCAGGTGTCCAGCCCTTCGTTGTGTCGTCCACGCAGTTTGACGTAGCGATTTTGCAGGGGATCGTACACTTCGGACAGCAGTTGTTTGTAGTAGTCCAGCGGCAAGTCACTGGAGAACCGCACTTTCCGGGCACAGGCTTCGCGCTCGGCATCGCCGGCCAGGCGGTTGTACAGAGTGCTTTTGACGGTGTTGACCCCCACTTGCCACAGGGCGCAGCCTTTTTTGTCCACTTTTTCGCCCCACCGCACGTCTTGATAGGTGGGCCGGGCGCTCAGGATCGGACCGGCGAGGCGTTTGCTGCCCTGAATAGCCATCGGGCGGCGGATTTTTTTTTGCCGCACGAAGTGGTAAACGGCGTGGGTGTGGTGGCCCATGGCGTCGATGGCGGCGGCTTCGACGTAGAGCACTTGGCCGTAGGCGTTTTCCAGCGGGGTGTTGAGGTGGGTGGTCAGACGGTCCCACAGCGCTTCGTCTTCGGGGTCGCCGAACAGTTCAACCCAGTCGATGACGGCGCACACTTCGCCTTCGCCCCAGCCGAGTATTTGCGCGGAAAGGCGGTCGTCCTGTGTGTCGACGCCGGCAGTCAGTAGCAGGAAGCCGGGGGGGACGGTGCGCAGCCGGTAGTCTTCGGCGCGCTCTTGCAGGGTTTCCGGGCGGATGTCGCGGGTTTTGTCTTTCCATGTTTCGCCCAGGTGGGTGTTGATGAAGGTGCGTAGCTTGCGCTGGTCGCCTTGGGCGGCTTTCCATTCACGCGCCAGTTCTACCCAGGATGGACCCAGGCCGATGGCGGCATAGAGGGCGCTGAGGTGGTAGCCGCGGCGGCGGTGTTTGGGGTTTTTGGCCTCCCAGCGCCCTTGGGCCAGCATGCGCGGTTTTTCGTGTTCTTCGATCAGGCAGCCGTGGATTTCGCACACGTACCAAGCACGGTCGGTGTCGAGATCCCATTGCAGGTTTTTCCAGTGCAGCGGCTGGTATTCACCGCAATGGGGACAGGGCACGTGATAGTGCCGCTGGTCGGTGTCTTCGAATTCGCCGGCCACGACCGACGCGCCGTCGATGGTGGGGGTGGAGATGATGACCAGCTTGGAGTTGGGAAACGCTTTGCAGCGACCGCGCGCCAGGGATACGGGGTCGCCTTCTTTGCCGACTTCGGCGGGAAAGCGGTCGGCGTCGTCGAGCATGACGTAGCGGGCGGTGCGTTGGGCGTAGCTGTTGGGGCTGTTGCCGCCGGCCAGGAATAGCATGCCGCCGGGGAATTCTTTGAGGTCTTTGCGATTGCCGGCATCGCGCGATTTTGCCCCTTGCATGACGCGGTTGACGGCGTCGCTTTCGGTAATCATGGGGTTCAGCTTTTGCTGGACCCAGGCGTCGCGCGATTCTTCGGTGGGCAGCAGCACCATGGTGGGCGCCGGCGCGTGGTGCATGATGCAGCCAATCCAGTTGATGGTGCATTCGGTGACGCCCACTTGGCTGGATTTCATGATGACGATTTCTTGCACCGGCGAGTGCGGCGATAGGACGTCCATGATTTCTTTGAGGTAGGGTGTGCGCGAGGTGCGCCACAACCCCTTTTCTGCTGAGCCTTTGCCGGATAGCCAGCGGTAGCGGTCGGCCCACGTGGATACCGTGAGCTTTTCGCGCCGGGCTATATGGCGCGCCAAGCGTTGGTAGCAATAGCTTTTGCCCACCTTGAGCAGCCGGTAGACGCGCTTGTCTTTGGGCTTGCGGGCGGGGCGGGCTGTGGTGTTCATGCGGCTTCGTCCAGCTCTCTGGCGCGCTTGAGCAGTGCGGCGTTGAGGGTGTCGATGATGGACGAGACCGCTTCTTCAATGGCGCCGCGGGCTTCGTCCAGCGTTTTGGCGGGCAGCACCACCGGCGCCAGTTGATCAGGAAGGTTATCCAGCAGCGACAGGAACAGTGCGGCCAGGTCGTCCAGCACGAAATCGACGTCGTCACGCGCTACCAGGTTGCCCGCCATTTTTTCGACTTCCAGTCCGGCTCTGTCGGCATCGCTGCGCATTTTGCGCGCGCGGTCGAGGCTGAAGGTTTTTGATATTTTGTCGGCGTCGCTGTCCACTGCTGCCTGTGCTGGTTTGGCGGCTTTGGCTGCTCTGGCTTCGGCGTGGCGCTGCATGACGTCGATGCGGTTTTCGTCCGCGGTGGCTTTGATGCGTTCCAGGCTGGCGGCAACATCGACCAGGCCGGTTTCGTTCAGCACCAGGCGCCCATCTTGCTTGAGCTTGGTGACGTAACTTTTTGCCCAGCCTTGGCTGGCGGCAAACTCGGCTTGGGTGAGGTGTTGTGCTGGCATGGCTGTTAAAACGGTAACCGACTATCGATGATGAGTTGACAAATAACTGACTCGCTCAAACCAACGCTTGCGGTCTTTTTTACGATGAGGGGACGACCACAGCGATGCAGCTTTTCTTGTCGCGCAAGCCGAAACGACTCCAGCAGTAGCGCAAAGCGCGTCTGTCTTTCGCGCGCGCAAAATGCGCAGCGATGCCGACAGAGCCGGACTGGAAGTCGAAAAAATGGCGGGCAACCTGGTAGCGCGTGACGACGTGTCATGGGTTTGACCTTACGTTTGATATTTGCGCCTTCCTTGGCTAAAAATCCCTAGATGCTTTTGGTTTTGCGATTGCCGCGCGCGGCGCGGATCGCGTTAACGCGCCCTTTGTGCCGGGTGAATTTTCCACCCTTGCTCCAGGCTCCTCCTGCACTGGCCATATCAACCTCCTACATTTGCAGCGTTTTTACCGGGTTTTTGTCGATGTCCCAGAACACGTCCCCGGCATTGACGTGGTCTTTCGTATACACCAGCAGGGGCAGGTCGTCGCCCTCGCCGGTATAGAGGTACGGCTGTTTGGCATCATCTGTGCCGTTGGCCAGAAACAGGTTATCTATCGCCAATGGCGTGGGGTAGGCGCTGATGTCGTAAAAATATCGGTTCACTTCACTGAGGGTGCGCACCTTGGGTTCTTGGCCGGTGGCGTTGTAAATCGTGCGGCGAAAGGGTTTCAGAAACTCTTTGAACGCGGATGTTTGCACGTCCAGGCCGATGCTGGCCCAAGCGTCGAAATGGCGGAAGCCGAACAATTGCGGTTCTCCCGCTTGTTGTTCGCATCGTTCCAGGTAGGCAAAAAATCCGTCCGCCGTGGGATAGAACGGGTACCCCAAGGCAAAGTAGCTGTCCCAAAAGCCGTTATGGGTGGCTTTACCGTGCTGGAATACGTTGATGCCGCTGTTTTTCAGTTGGCTTTCGTACATTTCCAAGTAACTGTCGGGTTTCCTGCGTTTGGCATAGGCGATTTCGGTAGTGAATTTGCGCTTAGCCGATACGGACATGTTGTTGATTTGATCGGGCGTCAGATGCAATGCACCATTCCAAACATGCCGGACGTCCAACGCTTTGAGCTGCTGGATCAGGCCGTTGAAGTCGTCCCACCACCAGTGGATCAGCGGGTTTAAGCCGACGATAACGAGGTGACCGCACGCTTTTGCGCGGCGAATGAAGTCCAGCCGGTGGGTATGACCGGGTGCGCCGGGTTCTGCCTGTCGCAACAGGTCTTCGTTGTCGCTGGTGAGGCTGACGTAAATCATGGTCGGCGCGTCTTTGAGGATGATGGCTTCGTCTTCCGGTTTGCCGCCTTTGGTTTGGTAGCACATGCGCGCGCCGGCTTCGCCCAGCGCCTCATGCGCGGCTTTGAATACTTCGATGTTGCTGGCCGCCAGGGGGTCGGAGTCGTTGGACATCAGTACCGGGTAGCCGCGGGAGAGCAACCAGCTTTCGACGGTGTTGGTTTCGCCGCTTCGCAGTTTTTTGAGTATCCGCACCAGGCTTTGCATATCCACTCGCCGATCTGGCTTGTTGAGATTTGCAAAACAGTAGAAACAGCCGTGGCTGCATGCGTTGAAGCCGAAGTGCATGGGGATGGGCGATACCAGGTATTCGCCGCAGTAGGGTCGTAGCATCAGGTTGCATCCTCTGTGGTCAGGTCGTTGAAGTAGCCGATCAGTTTGTCCAGGACCTCGTAGTCATACTTGAGTTTCAGCTTGCGCTTGGCGTCGCGAAACGCTTGGTAGACCGGGCGCGGGCAGTTGTCGATGAGCAGCGGCACAGGCAGGCCTGTCGACTTGGGTTCCTGGGCTTTTTCCGGGACGATTGCCGGGTTTTTGGGGACGGGTTCAGGATTGGGGGCGCCGGCGCCGTCCTTCATGCCGTCTTCGCTTCTCTCTGGGGGGGCGGTTTGTGCGCGGGTTTGCAGGCCGTCATCGAACAGGTCTTCCAGTTGTTCTTGCCAGCGGTCGCTGTCGAACCCCAGCGTGTCCAGGTCCAGACCCTGGGAGTAGACAAAATCCATTTCCTCCCGCAGCCGCTCGACATCCCAACCGGACAGTTCGGCCAGACGATTGTCGGCGATGATGTACGCGCGCTTTTGTGCATCGGTCAGTCCCATCAGGCGGATGCAGGGGATTTGCTGCATGCCCAGTTCTCTGGCGGCCAGGACGCGGCCATGTCCAGCAATCAGCCCGCCGTCGTCGTCGATCAGCACGGGGTTGGTCCAACCGTATTCGTGGATGCTGGCCGCCAGTTGCGAAATTTGTTCGTCGCTATGCGTGCGACTGTTGTTTGCGTAGGGCGTCAGCGCGTCGATAGGGAGTGTTTCGATTTTCATGGTTTTCCTCATGTCGTTAATTTTCAAGGCTTTCGGCGTTCTGACGGCCATGCAGCAGCGCGTGCAGCGTCACCTGCACGCCTTCTTCGCGCCGGTAGTACTGCCGGCCTGTATCCATGATGATTTCACCGCTTTCCGCCACCACCTGCACAAAGGCGGGCTTACCGAAGGCTTGGTGGATGGCCGTGAGAAATTCCGCCGTTGCCGGCTGTTCTGCCTGAATGCGGCGCCAAGCGGCTTGCCTGGCGTTGTTGACGGTGTGTACATCGCTGTTTACGGTTGTCATTTTTCACAAACCCTTATTTTTCGCGGGGTGTTACGGTGTATACGGTGTGTACGGTCGTTTCCCGTATGCGCGCGGGATTTTTTTATTTTGCGGCTCACGTTTTTTGCCTTTGCGCGTATGGGCGCGCGCGTTGACCGTAAACACCGTCTACACCCTAGAGCGGCGCGGGTTTCGACCGTATACGCGACCGTACATATGGCCGTATACACCGTATACATCAGCGCTCCAGTCCGTCGACGGCGTCGCGGAATTCTTCTACGCAGGCGGTTAACCAGCGTATTCGGGTTGTGTCCAGTGGCGGCTGAATGTCTTTTGGTAAAAACACGCGCACCGAGCTTCTTGATGCGCTGTTCATAATGGCGTCACATTTGTATTTCCCGCCAGATAATCTAGCGATTACTGCCGATAATCTATTGTTTGCTGCTTGAAATCGCTCGCCTTCGCGATTACACCACCACCGATAAAACCGGTGGATATCGGTGGAGGCGGCCGGGCTTACCGGAATGCCCAGTATTCCTGCTGACCAGTCCAGCCAAAAACGCTCTGTGTTGTCCATGGATAGCTCGATCAGCGCATGTTTGGCGTCGGTGTCAGGCGGCGGTGTCCAGGGCTTGAAATCGGATATATCCAGGTGCAATAAATGGTGATGCAACGCTGCAATGCCGCCAGATTCTATTTCGGCAGTGACTTCGTCATAGAGCGTTTGCGGGAGTTTTGGCGGGGTATGGACCACGGCATAACGGCGGTCATCTTTTTCCAACACCAGCGGCTGGTGTTCATTGGACAAAAAACAAATATTGACGTGGTTTCGCTCTTCGTGCGCCGCCACGTTTTTGGGGTTTATGCGTATCCAGTCGCCTGTAATTAGGCACTTAAGTTTGTTTTTTAAGTGGAATAACTCCAGTCTGGCGACAACTTCATCGGCAATCAGAAATAGTTTCCGACTGGCCCAATCGTTGAATTTGTCTTCAATGGCCGCTTGGTCGATAACCCGCGCATATTCGCCATAAATGGCCGCGTAACTCTCAAAAAACAGGTTTTTTCCAACGCCCTGGGGGCCATGGAATACCAGGGCGGTTTTCATTTTTGCGCCAGGGTGCTGGACGGGATAGGCCAGCCAGCAGAGTACCCATTGATAAACGTGGTGGCCGTTGGGTTCCTCATTGCACATGTAGGACAGCAATTCCAACAACCGTTCGCATGAGCCCGAACGCGGCACGGTGGGCCAGGCGCCCCATAGGTTGCACCGCAGGCCCGCTTTTTCGGTGGGGTCGAACCCCACTTCAGTCAGCCGCACAGCGGGCTTTTCCGACCAATCGGGATGGCGCCGCATGTCGCGCCAACCGTGTTCCGGCAGTAAATCGGATACTGCTGCGCGGCTGACCAGCATATGTTCCTGGTGATCGAATAAAGTGCCGCCTTCGGCGGTATAAACCAGGCTATACCGGGATATACAATTATCAACCGATATAATCGACCTAAGCGCCGCTTTCCCCGCCCCCCCTGGGTTGTGGTTTCGCGCGGATGCGGTTTTAGCCCGCCAGTTCAGCGCGTCCAGACAGGCTTCGATTTGAGCGCGTACCGAGTGGGTGCCCTCGATAAGTTGCAAGTCGTTGAAATCGCTGATTTTTTTGTTTCCGCGATCTTCAGCGAAAACGGGCGCGATCCATGCGCCATTGACCGCCAGCGCGGCGGCCTGGGCGGAGTTGACGCCGGCGTTTTGTTTGCCGTGTTCCTCGCCGCAATGCATGCAGGTTGGATTGTTTACTGGCGTTAAACATTTGCAGGCGCGACATTTTTGAACGTGGTCATCGTCTGCGCAGATCAGGATTTTTGAAGCGCGATAGCGCTTTTTCAGCGCCTCGCAGACGGGCAACAGGTTGCCGCTGTCGAAGGCCACCGCGACACATAAACCGGTTGCGGCATGTAGGCTGGCAGCCGTGGCGTAGCCTTCAGCGACCAGGATGAGGCTGTTATTGGGCAATCCCAGCAAGTGGAAATGCCCTTGCTTGGCAACGCCCTGCGGCCAATATTCTTTGTTGCGCCCTTTTTTCTTGATGGCATCTGCGTCACCGTACAGCACTTGCAGGCCGTGAATTTTGCCGTCGACGTCCAGCATGGGGACCAGCGCGTTGCCTTTCGGCGTATAGCGCAAGCCGTAGCCTGGCACGCATTTTGTCTCCAGGTAGGCACATGTGCCTGATTCGCTGGCGTGCTTGCTCCAGCACTTTGCCGCAACGCGCGCGGCACGGTCAGCGGCTATCTGTCGTTCATGTTCGGCCTGGCGCTTGTTTTCCGAGATGCGGATTTTCAGTGCCGTTTTCTGTTCATCACTGAGCCGCTTGCTGTTGACCTTGATTTTTTGCGCGTTGTTGTCAGAACCGTACCAAACGCCAAATGATCCGACGAGTAACCACTCGTTATCATTCCCCTGTATTTCATGCAGGCAATACCAGCCGCGTTTTTCCCGTTCACCATCAACTTTGCACCGCACCATACGCCCAGTCTCGATGACGGAAACGATCAGACCAGCGCCTTTAAGCTGGTGGAGTGCGGAATCGTAATTGCAGGCGGTGACAGTCATGAGTTAATCAGTAAATTACAGTTCACTATATTTCCAGCCGATACCCTACAGACAAAACGCGCGTCTTTTGACCCGTGTTCACGGCCTTCGGGAAGGACCCGCATACCGGTTTTTTTTCAGCCATAATTTTTTGATATGGCGATTTTTTTGCCACCTATCTTCCTCAAAGTTTTCGACGTAAGTAAGCGATGACTTACAATAAAACCGGGGCGAGACAGATCAAATGGGGTGCGGGTGCGAATCATCTATTGAAAATGCGTCAGCCCTTCGGGTCATGCTGTTGGCTTGTCGCTTGGCTTAGGGTGCATTGCTGCGTAATCCTCGTTGATTTCGCAGCCGACCCATTTGCGCCCCAGTTGTTGTGCCACTCTCCCCGTGGTCCCGCTGCCAAAAAATGGATCGAGCACGACATCACCCGGACGGCTACCGGCCAGAATGCAGGGGATAATCAGCGCGGGTGGGAAAACTGCAAAATGAGCGCCTTTGAACGGCGCGGTTGGGATCGTCCACACGCTTCGCCGATTGCGTGTGTCGCCGTTGTAACTGACGTCTGCGCGCCCAGGACGATGCGTCCCATACCGCTGAGCAGGCGTCGTAGCCTGCTCGCGCTTATTGCAGGCGGCCCGCTTAAACGAGCAGGCGGCAGATGATCCACCACCCACTGCCGGTTCCCGTATCGCGTCGCAGTCGAAAAAGTAACGTCCGTTTTTTGACAGCAAAAAAATGTATTCATGCGCTCTGGTACAACGGTCTTTGACGGATTCCGGCATTGCGTTCGGCTTGTGCCATACCAAGTCCTGGCGCAGATACCACCCGTCGCTTTGCAGTGCGAATGCCACCCGCCAGGGGATGCCTATCAGATTTTTTGGCGGCAGGCCTGTCGAAACTTTTCCGCGCCCAATGCCGGTATTGCCGTGCAACGCCGCCGCGTGCTTACCACCGCTGCTTCCTCCCCACTTCCCGTCGTTTGCATAACTGTCACCCAGGTTCAACCATAGCGTCCCATCGTCGGCCAGTACGTCGCGCACCAGCGCGAAACACTCGATCAGCAAGGCAATGTATTCATCGGGGGTTTTTTCAAGCCCGATTTGGCGGGCGTCGCCGTAATCGCGCAAACCGTAATACGGCGGCGACGTTACGCACATTTGCGCTTTGATGCCATGGTCGATCATTGACTGG
>SCQD01000213.1 GCA_004299145.1 Methylococcaceae bacterium
GGCCCCGATCCGGCCCCCGCCGATTACGCCGGCCTCCCATACCTGGAAGCGGCCTGCCTTGAATCCCTCCGCATCAGCCCGGTACTGAACATCGTACCGCGCCGCATCATCGCACCCTGCCGGGTGGGAGCCTGGCAACTGGAACCGGGCATGGCCGCCGCCGTCAGCGTCACCGAGGTACACGGTTCCGAAGACATTTACCCCGAACCGGAACAGTTCAAACCGGAACGCTTTCTGGAAAAAAAACCGGGGCCCCACGAATTCCTGGCTTTTGGCGGCGGCGTGCGTAAATGCCTGGGGGCCAACTTGGCGGTTTACGAAATGAAGATCATATTGGGAGCGGCACTGCGCACTTACCGGTTCCGTTCCCTGTCCCAAGCGGTGCCGGCCCGAAAACTTCACGGTTTCGTTTTACTTCCCGGGAATCGCATTCCCATGGTTTTAGAGGGAAAGCGCTGAGCCCAATAGGTCGGACTAAGTGCCGGCCTATTGGTACCGCTGCGAAGCGTACACCACACCCCACAATGCCGTCATCGGCTACGCCGTGCTCTCGATCTCGCCTCCCAAGCGCCGGCTGAGGATTTGGGAAATATTGAGGAACAGCTTGCAGCCGATCCTGGGGAAGCGCTTTTGCACGCGCTCCAGCACCGGATGGTCGATACGGAGCAGGGAAACATCCTCACGCGCCATCACGTCGGCGCTGCGCTGCTCGCCGGTGACGAACGCCATTTCCCCGAAAATATCTCCCGGCTTAAGGATATGCCCCTGCCTGCCTTCCCGCATGACTTCGGCTTTGCCGTCGAGCAGCAAATACATTTCCCGGCTTCTCTCGCCCTTTTTGACGATGGCTTCGCCTTGGGCACGGCTCTCCAGCACGCCAAGCAGTACGATGCGTTTATATTCGGCGGGGGTGAAATTGCCGAACAGCGGGCTGGAGGCGATGACTGCCGGGTTGGCACGGACCATGAGCAAGTCCCAGGACGATACCAATTGGGTGGAGAGCAGCAAGATCGGCGTGAACAACAACTCGCTGCCCGCCGCGGCGAACATGGACAAGCTGCCGAGAATGCCGAAATCGCGGGTGCTGGAAATGTCGGAGAAGGCCAGCAGGGAAAAGCCCAGCCCCAGGGCGGTGGAACTGTAAAGCACCGGGGCCAGGTGGTCGCGAAGGGTGTGTTCCATGGCCAGGGCCTGGTCGGTGGTGCTTTTCAGGTTTTTGTGAAAACCGGCCATGATGTGGATGGTGTCGTCCACGGCGATGCCGAGGGAAATGACGCTGACCATGCAGGTGCCGGGACTCAACGGGATGTCCAACAGTCCCATGAAGCCGAAAGTCGTCAGCATGGGAATCAGGTTGGGCAGCATGGCCAACAGGCCCGCTTTGGCGGACACGAACAACAGGGAGATCACCACAAAGATGGACACGGCCCCTTGCACCAGGTTGGAAGCCTGATCGATAGCCATCTGGTCCGCCGCTTTGTTGAACAGCACGGCCTGCCCGGTGATTTTGACCGAAACGTATTTGGGTAGCTGGGTTTCGGCCAGGCGATAAACCTTCTCGATTTCCCGATTGAGGTTCCAGGAGCCGCTGATGTTGTGGCGCACCACGATGACGGTCCGCTGGTAAGTGGACTCCAACAGGCGGTCGAGGTCCTTGCCTTCCAGCAGCATCAAGTAGGCGGCGATGCCTTTGTCCGGCACCACGTCGAAAGCCGGATCGCCGCCGTTGGCTTCGCGATGGATGCTTTTCAGGTAATTGGCCACCGAGACCACCTTATCGAACGGCCCCCGTTCCAGTTCTTGCTGGAAGCGCAGCATGGCTTGCAACAGTTGGGGGTCCTTGGCTCCGTCCTGGCGATGGGTGTCGATGACGATGGAAAACGCCTGGCCGCCGGACAGATCCTTGGCGAGGGTGTCCATGTTTTTGACGATGGGGGCGTCGGATTCGAACATCCCGATGAGATCGGTATTGACGATGATGGTGGAAGCCCCCCACAAAGACAGCGTGAGCACCCCCCCCAGTATGGCGATGATGGTTTTTTTGCGGTGGGTGGCCCAGCCGATCAGTATTTCCGTGCCCCGGACGACCCAATGCGCCGTGGGCTGCTCCCGGCGTTCCAGAAAGCGGCGCGGCACCGGCAGGATGCGGAGCATGACCGGAATCACCACGATGGTGATGATAAAGTTGAAAAACAGGCCCAAGGCGGCGGCGATGCCGAATTCCCGCAGCATGGCGATGCCGTTGGTGGCCATGGAAGCAAAGCCCAGGATGGTGGTGACCGAGGTCAGGGTAATCGCCAAGCCGCTCTTGACGGCCATGTTGCGGATGGCCTGGAGCTTGGGGTGGCCTTCGCCGACTTCGTCGGCGAACTCGGACAGCATGTAGATGTCTTCAGTGCAACCGATTACCAGCAGCAGCAAGGGCACGATGTTGGAAATGAGGTTGATGGCGTAGCCCATCCAGCCCATGACGCCGACGGCGGCTATCACGCTCAATGTGCCGGTGAGCATCGGCAGCATCACCGCGGTGGGGGTGCGGAAGGAAATGGCCAGCACGCCGAAGATCAGGAGCAGGGACAACGGCACCAGCACCTTCATGTCGCGCTCGATGTAGCGGCCGAGGTCCGATTTGGCCACCGGTATTCCGACGCTGAAAATCTCGGCCTTGATCCCGGCTTTTTGCAAAGCGGCCCGTTCCTGATCCAGCACGGCTTCGACCGCATCCGCCACTTTGTAGTCATAGGCCAGAAACCCTTGCGGAGCCGAAGCCACGAAAGCATTGACCGCCGTGGTCTTGCCATCCTTGGCGATGATGTCGCCGACGAACAACTCGCTTTTCAGCGCCCGTTTTTTGAGCGCGGCAAAGCCCGCTTCGTCCGTCGGCACCCCGTCCATCAGCGGGGTGGTATCGATGGATATTTCCTCGTCGCCTTCATTGCGCTGGCCTTCGATGCGATTGACCGTGCTCAGGCTGCGCACGTCGGTAATCGGATGGAAAGGCTGGGTGTCGGGATTCGAGCGGACGGTGATGTCCCGTAGGTTGTAGGTGAGATTCTCCACCGTTTTCAGCACCGGCACGCTGAACAACTGGTCGCTCTTGATGTAAACCACCACCACGGTATCGTCGCCGAAAGTGCGCTTGATTTCCTCGTAATACGCCTTGTCGCCGTCATCGAGGATGAGGCCGTCGATGGAAGGGTCCAATTGCAATTTGGGAACGCCGAGCCCTGAAGCGATAAGAAAGGCCAGCAGCAAAAGGCTGGCCACAACAGGCCGGCGCACAATCCAGAGCATCAAGGCGCTCATAGTGGGGTTTTCCTCAAGGTTCGGTTGTCGGGAATGGGTTGCCGCCAGGGATACCCTAACGGATCAAAGAACGTGGGGTACCTTCCGTCGATGTCCGTCAACGCACGGGGTTTTCCAAAAAGCGCGTCGTAAAGAAAGACGCATCGATCGGTTCGATGGAGCGGCTGTCGGCGCGCATGATCGTCGATGTACCGCGTTCGACATCCTCCATGACCAGCTCCTGTACGCGCCACACCTCGTCCCGAACCGGGGTAAGCCCCTTGGCGACAGCGACCTTGAGCAAACGCCCGCGGCTGTAAAATTCGGTCTTGACGGGAACCAGGATGTCCTTGCGCACATACAACACCCGTTTGTCGTAACCGCTTTCCTGTTGTTCTTTGTCGGTGACCGGCACGGCTTCGATCACATAGCAATCCTTACCGTCCAAGGTTTGGCTGCCGGTCAGGTTATAAGCATGGGTATCGAGGTTTTCGGCCCGCAAGTCTTCATAAGCCAGATCGGTGCCCATGAAAGCATTCTTCTTGCCACCGGCCACGATGCGCTTGGAACGCTTCAAATCGGGCAGATACAGCCATTGATCGTCGTCCTGGTCTTTTTGCTCCCAGGTCAAAAGGCCGACGTTACGCACGTCCTCCGGTTCGGTGAACTTGATCATGGCCTTGTGCAGGCCATCTTCCCCTTCCAGGGAATAAATCGTCACGGCGCGCTGTTTCTCTCGACCTGACTGGTCTTTCAGAATCATGCTCACCGCCTCCGTTTCGTAGGGCAAACGATGGCGCTCCTTCTTTTTTTTCATGATGTCCAGGCCGGTTTCATCGGCGAACAAGGGCAGGCAGAAAAAAGCCAAGACGGCAAAATACCCAAATCGTTTCATCGGTAGCTCCCTAGCGGTTCAATAAAAAGGTGAAAGTGTTTATCAGGGGCCGGAATATAATAACCAACATCCCGAGTCGGCGCGGCGAAACGGCTGACAACCGGTGCCTTCCCCGGCCCGATCCCAAACGGGAACCCGGCGACTGTAGCATTGTATTCGCCGAAGTAAGTACCGACCAGAAAATCCGAGCGAAAATCAGCGCATCCAAATCCACATTTCCAACCTCCATCCAGTCGATCTTAACGGGAGCAGCCCATGCCCACGACCCCCTCCTTGCTTACCCTCGGCTGTTGCCTATCCTGGCTGGAAGGCGGCCTTTGGTCCGACGTCGCCGATAAATTGCAAGGCTCCCTGACCCTAGGCACCTACCACCACTTCCAGGACGCCGTGCAGGAACACGGCGACACCCGTATCGAGGCCAAACTGGAATTGGAATTCGACGGCAAGCTCGGCGAGCGCGTGCGCTACCACTTTACGCCCAGGGCATACGTCAACAACATGGACTGGGCCACGGGGGTGGTCGACCAGGAACCGGAAACCCAACAGAACCGCTTCATCCTGGACGCAGGAGAGGCTTATGTGCGTTATTCCGCCGACAGCTTCGACCTGAGCCTGGGACGGCAAATCTATCGCTGGAACGTGGCCGACGTCCCCTACAACCCCACCGACAACAACCTGCCCATGGATTTCATGGACTCCTTGAATTTGCAAAAAATGGGGGTTTTCAGCGGCTCGCTGCAATATTCCAGCGAGAATGTCAGTTTGACCCTATTGGCGATTCCCTGGTTTACGCCGTCGCGGATACCCGGCGACAACAGCCGCTGGCAAGGCGATTTCGGCGACGCACCCAGCACATTCATGGGCTACGACCTGGCCGTCGGCTCGCGCGGCCTGCCCGATTGGAACCCGGGCAACGCCGGAGCCTACGGTTTCCACCTCGCCAGCAGCACCCTGTTGAACGGCTGGGACCTGGCCCTCAACTTTTACGACGGACTCGACCCGGTAGGCGTGTTGCGCGGCGACATCGCCGGCAGAAACGTCGTCCTGCACCAGGACTTCCCCCGCTTCCGGGAAACCGGCATTTCGTATTCCACCACATGGAGCAATGTGGAATTCCACGGCGAGGCCGGATTCCACGATACCGTGGACAACGAAAAGGACGACGATTACCTGGAATACGTGGTAGGCGCCAACTTCACCTACTATTCCGTGCCTTTCACCGAAGAAACCTTCATCGTCCTGGAGTATGCGGACGAACAACTCGTCCAGCGTAAATCCGCCACCAGCCGGTATTCCGGATCGGGCGACTATGTGCGGCCATTCAAAGGAACCTGGATCGCCTCGGTGAATTTCAAGTTCGACGAAGACAACAGCCTGAAACTGTCCGGACTCCGCAACCAAGCCGACCTGGACGGATTATGGCGCGCCGATTTCAGCCATAAATTCAACGACGTGCTGAAAGTGAATGTCGGCGTGGACTTTCTCGACGGCAGCTCATCCTCCTTTTTCGGGCGCTGGCGCGACAACGACCGTATTTTCATGAACTGGACCCTTTTCATTTAAATTGACAGTCCATTTCGATACAGGTACTTTTGCCCGGTCCTTTCAATTCGACGAAATGTAGCCCGGATGCAGCGAAGTGACAAACATCAAACACATATCGACAGGGGGTTTCATGACCGAATCATCCGCCCAGGAAAATACCCAGACGGCGACACCCATCATCATCGATTTAGGCAAAGTTAACCGCAAAAAAGCCAAGCAACTCAAAAAAGGCAAAGGTCCTCTCACCAGGCAGGTCAACTTGGCCATCCAGCAGGTCGAAGAACAACTGGGGGAAAAAGCCGACCACGGCGTGCTGCCTGTGGTGGTGCTTTTCGAGAAAAAACCCAGGAGAAAAGCGCTCTTCCCCTTGCTCTGACCAAAGCGCCCGCAGCACCAGCCGTGGGCATCTTTTCCCTTCAACCTTGGGCCGTTGCCTTGAACGGCCCGCCGCCACTCAAAGGCAACCGCAATGAGCCAAGCAACGCAGCCGACCGCTCCCAAAAGCGAAATTTTTACCGCCGAACCCGTCGTAATCGAGCCCAGAAAACGGAAAAAAAAGTACTCCAAAGGACTGCGCGCGCCCCAGGAATTGCTGGTGGTCACCTCAAAAGCCACCGAAAAAGCCGCCGCCGCGGTACAAATCGCGCTGGAAAACTGGATCGAACGCAACGACAAATCCAGCGAGAAGCGCCGTGACGGCCTGCTCAAAGACGGCCTGATGAACATAGGCCGCGCCACCCACAAGGGCCTGCGCAAAGCGCTCAAGGCGCCGGAAACATTTATGGACGAACTGGAAGAAACCAAGTTGTACAAAAGGCGCTTCAAACTGTTCCGGCTTATCGGATAACCCTGCTCGGGAACGGCTGGAATTTCAGAAACTCCCTATGCGCTTTTTCAACACCGCCGGGCCTTCCGTGCCCGGCCAGCATTACATGATCGATCCCTTGGCGCGGCTGGATTTGCCGGACGTGGAAGCCTTGATCGACCAGCAGCGCTACTTCGTACTGCACGCTCCCAGACAGACCGGCAAAACTTCTTGTTTACTGGCGTTGATGCATCACCTCAACGCCCAAGGCCGCTATCAGGCGCTGTACGCCAACGTCGAAGCGGCGCAGGCGGCACGGGGAGATGTGGCTCAGGGTATGGCGACGATCATGGACTTCATCGAAATGTCCGCTCAGATTTATCTGCACGACACTCGCTTTAAAACCTGGAAACGCGAAGTGCTCGCCGAATCTGCCGCTTCCGGTGCCCTGGCAACGCTTTTAAGCCGCTGGACGCAAGCATCAGACAAACCGACGGTACTGATGCTGGATGAAATCGACGCTTTAGTGGGTGATACGCTGATTTCGGCACTACGCCAATTGCGCGCCGGTTATGCCCAGCGCCCGGCGGCGTTTCCGCAATCGGTGATTCTGTGCGGTGTACGCGATGTGCGCGACTACCGCATTCACGCCAAAAACCAGGAAATCATCACCGGCGGTTCGGCGTTTAATATCAAAACTAAATCCTTGCGCCTGGGCAATTTCAGCCGGGCGGAAACCGAGGAACTGTTCCGTCAACACACAGCCGACACCGGCCAAACCTTTGCCCCGGAAATTTTCGACGAACTGTGGCAAGACACCCAGGGCCAACCCTGGCTGGTCAATGCCATGGGTTATGAACTGACCTGGGAAGACAAAGCGGCGCGGGATCGCAGTATGCCGATCACGCTGAAACACTACAGCGCTGCGCGGGAACGCTTGATTCAATCCCGCGCCACCCACTTGGATCAACTGACCGACAAACTCCGCGAACCACGCGTCCACGGCGTCGTGGCGGCGTTGATGCAAGGCGAAGCAGTGGAAGACCAACTGCCGCCGGACGATGTGCAATACGTGGAAGATCTGGGGCTGATCGTTACCCGCCCACAGCTGGCTATCGCCAACCGGATTTATCGGGAAACCATTCCGCGCGAGCTGACCTGGACGGTGCAAATGGTGCTGCCGTATGAGCAGGTTTGGTACCTCACGCCCGAACGCCGCCTGGACATGGGCAAGCTCTTGTCCGCCTTCCAGCAATTCTTCCGCGAACACGCCGACTCCTGGCTGGAGCGCTTCGACTACAAAGAAGCCGGGCCGCAGTTGTTGCTGCAAGCGTTTTTGCAGCGCGTGGTGAATGGCGGCGGGCGCATCAACCGGGAATACGGCTTGGGAAGACGCCGCACCGACTTGTTTTTGGAATGGCCGCTGGATGAAGCCCAAGGCTTTTACGGCCCGGTGCAGCGGGTGGTGATTGAATTAAAACTGCTGCACAAATCGCTGGAGCAGACCTTGGCGCAGGGCCTGGAGCAAACGGCGGATTATGCGGACCGCTGCGGCGCCGACGAAGCGCACCTCATCATTTTCGACCGGCGGCCTGGCGTGGCTTGGGAGGAAAAAATCTGGCAACGTTCAGAATTGCACGGCAGCCGAGCCATTGCCGTGTGGGGAGCGTAGGCCAGACTGTTTTCGACAGCAGTAGATTGGGAAAAAACAAGGACAAACTTAGAAGCAAAGGAGATATTGCTTGTCCTTGAAAAAAAAACTCGGCGAAATGTCTAGAAATGGCGTAGCCGTAAACGTTTTGTGCCTATTTGGGATGTCGATCATGAAAGCCGACTTTCGACGACGGCAGCCACGGCAGGGAGTTGTGGATCAGCAACGGCACACCCGACGGTACGCGGCTGCTGCAAGACCTCGCTCCCCGCAGCGATTTCGCTGGTTCCCAAGCTCTGCTTGGGAACCCCGTCCGCGAAGCTCCAGCTTCGCGTATAGGCCAACTACGGGACGCAGAGCGTCCCGGGCTGCATTCCCACGCAGAGCGTGGGAACGATACATACAACCAGCGCGACTCCCCCCTAATTAACGTCCAACTCATCCAGCCGCGCCAGGATGCTCCTGATGCGTATGAAAAACATCAAAGCCAACAGGCCGCAAAAATAAATGAAATGGACATCACCGAAGATCTGGGGCAAGACATAGGCCAGATTGAAGTTCTCCACGCTGAACGCTTCCTTGATGTAATACAGGTTCGCCCCTTTCAGAACGATGAACAGCAATAGCAGCTCCAGAGCGGAAAGCAGGGTGCGGGTCATGGTGGAAATGACGTAGGACACCTTGCCCACCCCATAGGCAAAGCTGTATTTCGGGGTATCGAGAAATTTCTCCACGCGCTGCACCAGACGAAACCCCAAATCGCTCATCTCGACCGCAGCCTGATAATCCTGATGCAGTGGGCCAAAGCGCCGCTTCCATAGGCTTCGGCATACTTTTTTCCGGGAACGCTCATGGTATTTCTCGGCCCATTTGGCAAATTCCTGGCGCGGATCGATGTGGGGGTGCAACCGATAGATGATGGTGTCGTAGACGAAAGTGGCGCGGAAAATCCGCAAAGTGTCCAAGTTGATGGGAATGCTGTACTTGCGGGTCAGGCCGATGATGTTCATCCACATCCATCCGGTACACTTCTCCTGCCACCCGGCGTGCTTGCTCTCGTTGGCCAAAAGCAGCCGCCTGAAGATGTGAATCAGGTCGTGGGTAAAGCTGTAGGTATCGCAATGAGGTAGCGGCTCCAGCAGCGAGATCAGCGTTTGCGACATGCCGTAAACGTCGTTTTTCAGCATTTGCCGGTGAAACGTCATCAGCTTGCGCTTCATGGTATCGGACACCGCGCCGCAAGAGCCGAAATCGATCATGATCACCGTGTTGTCGGGGCGCACGATCAGATTGGCGGGATGCGGATCGGCGTGGAAAAACAGGCTTTCGTAGCACTCCCAGTGTAAAATGCGCATCATGCGCTTGCCGATTTTTTTGAAATCGAATCCCCTGGCCCGAAACTCGGCGATGGCCTCCTGGTTGTCGCTGTTGAGCGCATCGATAATTTCGCTCAAAAATACCCCGGAAATAAACTCGGAAACAATAACCTCGTTGTTGCACAGGGGGTGGTAAATCCTCGGCGCCGAAACATAAGGATTTTTTTTGGCGGTATGGCGGAAAATCTCGGTATAGCGCGCCTCCAGCACAAAATTGAGTTCTTCCGTGATCATGCGGTAAAGCTCACGGCGAAAATGGCGGGTCAAGCCGGGCTTGATGATGCCGAAAGCCTCGGAAACCACGCACAGCACGCTGATGGCCTTGAGATCGGCGTGAATATGCGCGGTCACGTGGGGACGCTTGACCTTGACGGCGACTTTCTCGCCGCTGAGCAATTCGGCTTGATAAACGCAGGCGATCGAGGCGGAACCGATCGGCACCGGATCGAAAGAACGGAACACCGTGTCCAGCGGGCGCTGGAGAGCATGCTCCACCAAGGCCAGCGCCTGTTCGAAAGGAAAGGGCTCCATGCGGTCGAGCAACTTGCCGAGTTCCCGGCAAAATTCCTCGGGCAACATATCGGCCCTCACCGAAAGCTGCTGGCCGGCCTTGATGGCGGTCGGCCCCATCCGGGTCAATATCCAGCGCAGACGGCAGGCATCTTCGATCTGGGACGAACGCCCCACCAGCCTGCCGTAAACCTTGCCGGCGAAAAACGCCAGGATACCCGACATCCACACCGCAATCCGCATAAACACGGCCGGCCACGAGGGAGTTTCCGACGGCATTTCGCAATCGAACGTCGTATCCCGCTGTTCCTGGTCCGAAGAAACCCGCTGCCGGCGCGGCATGGCCTTGATGACGCCGGGATAGCCCGGATGCGGTTGGCCGGAGCGGGAGTTATCCCTGCTCTTCGGTAGCCGGGGCTGCGCACCCTGCTCTGGGGTATCGATGGCGGCATCGATACGGTAGTTCAAAGCCCCCCCCTCCCCCACCGGGAGAGACTCCAGCGCGTTGCCCGCGCCGAATGGAGCCGCATCATCGGCGCCGGCATCCTTATTCAGCCTATCGTTCAAACCCACCTCCATGTAGAGTGGGCACAGCCCAGCACGACCTTGCCGGACGGACAACCTTGATTGGACCCGCTGGCTCCGGGTGGGCGATGCCTACCCTACCGGGAATGCAAACCGGCAAGTTATTTGTTTTAGCCAAATCCTTAACCCGCGGCTTTCGCGGGCGATTCGGCAACACCCAGGCGCTTGAGATCGGCGTCGATGTGCAGCACGGCGTTTTCCGCGTCGGTGAGCGGCATTCCCTTGATAAAGGCTTTATAGAAAAAGCCGAAAGTCTTGAAGTCGAACAGCAGCAAAAAATCCAGCAACGGGTTTTCCAGCGTCCAGCCCGAAGCGCGGGTGGCCATGCCGATCACGTGATCGCTGGCATAGGTTTGCACGTCGTGCCACCAATAGCTGGGCACGAACAAAATATCTCCCGGCTCGACGATGGTGTGCATTTTGGGCAGATAGCTGTAGAGATCGTCCGGCGAATCCGGCGCGTCGACCGGCTTGGGACTGATGAAGTAATAAGCCGCGCTGGGTTTTTGGTCGATACCCATGCCGTACTTGGGGTCCACCAGTACCCACTCCTTGCGCCCCGCGATTTCGACGAAGAAATTGTGGAACTTGGTCATGTGGTAAGTGGTATGGCTTTGCGCCCCTTGGATAAAGAGTTGCACGCTGATCACCGTACCCTTGCGGAAAAAGCCGACCAATCCCCGCTTACGCTCTTTGCTGGCACCGGTCATGGCGATGACTTCGGACCGGTTGATGTCGTCGAACAACTCGGGGTTGTTGAGCAGAATTTCCTCGGAAAAACCGGTATAAACGGGCTTGCCGGCTTTTAGGTTGGCCACCACGTCGGCGACTTTGCGGGGCTCGAACACCCCGCTGTCCATCAAATCGTCCTTGGCGGTAACGGTTTGATGGCCGAAATTCTCGGCAAAATAATCCAGGTTCCACTTTTTCACCGCCCCCCATTGCTTGGCCGCGCCTTCCAGCACAAACGGCTTGGCCTGCTTGACCAGCTCGCGGACAAAAGGCGTATCCACCGAATCGACTTTATAACGAGGCACTTCGAACCAATTGCCTTGATAAGGTGCGCCTTCCCGCTTCAACTCTTCCACCGCGCCCCGCACGGCGCGTTCCATTTCCGCCTCGGCCCAGCGATTTTCGATAAGACGGGCGTTTTTGAATAAAATGTTATACCAGGCAAAAGCATGCCAATATCGGGCGGACCAATATTTGGAAAGTTTTGGAAAAACCGGGGACTTGTCTTTTTGTACGCGGTCTTTAAGGGTGGAAGCCGGCAATGCAGTCATGATTACCTCTTTATTTATTATGAAATTTATTATGGAAAGCGTATCGGCAGACGAAACAACTAACCGCTTACCAAAGCAAGGTGGCCGTTTTTTAAGCTAAAAAATATCGTAGCGCACGCTAAACGGAGAATTTCCCGAAGCAAGCGCGGCCTAGCCTATCGGCGGCATTTCCCCGTGTCAAGCCGGAAAATCGAAAGATGAAAAAACCCATTGTATTTTTATATTCCGGCCAGGGCTCCCATTATCCAGGAATGGGACGCCGCTTGTTCGATGAACATCCCTTGTTTCGCGCCTGTCTCCTGGAGCTGGACAGCCTGGCGCAACGCCGTCTCGGAGCATCGGTCATCGCCCGGCTTTACGCCGCCGATCCGCGCGGCGCGGCGGCGTTCGACCGAACCCCCATCACCAGCCCGGCGCTGTTCATGGTGCAGTATGCCCTAAGCCAGGTGGTATTACAGGCCGGCTTGCGGCCTGACTACCTGTTGGGCAGCAGCCTCGGCGAATTCGTCGCCCTGGCCGTGGCGGGCGCCATCGACCCCGGCACGGCGCTGCACTGCGTCATCGACCAATCCCGCCATATCAGCGAGCGCTGCCGTCCCGGCGGCATGATCGCCGTCGTCGACCCGATCAACAGTTTCCGGCAGTTGAAGCTGGACCGATATTGCGAATTGGCCGGCATCAATTACGACCGGCATTATCTGGTATCGGGCACCGACCAGGCGCTGGCGCAAGTGGAAGGCCTGTTGCGACAAAATGGCATACCCTACCAACGCCTGCCGGTCGACCAAGGCTTTCACAGCTCGCTGATGGACCCGGCGGAAGCGGGATTCCGCGCAATGCTGCCGAACACGGAAATCAATGGCCTACGCTACCCGGTATTTTCCTGCGTCGACGGCAAAGTCATCAGTCATCTGTCGACCAGCCACGCCTGGCGGGTGGTGCGCCAACCGATCCGCTTCGACCTGGCGATCCAACCCCTGCTGGAACGACAACCGCTGTTCATCGACCTGGGACCGTCCGGTACGCTGTGCAACTTCACCAAACGCTATCTGCCGGAATACCGGCATGCCGAAGCCTGGGCGGTGATGACGCCGTTCGGCCAGGACAACAAAAATCTCGACGCTTTATTCGAACGGCTCCAGCTTGCGCCGGCTCACGCCACGGCGGGCCGGCAACCGCCCACTCCAACCGCCAAAGGCCACACCATGAAAGCCTACGTATTCCCCGGACAAGGTTCGCAAAAAAAAGGCATGGGCAAAGATTTGTTCGACCGCTTTCCCCATGAGGTGGCGCTGGCGGACGCGACGCTGGGTTTCTCCATCCGCGAACTCTGCGAAAACGACCCGGACAAGCAACTGAACCAGACCCGCTACACCCAGCCGGCGCTCTACGTGGTCAGCGCCTTAAGCTATCTGCAAAAGCTGGCCGAGACCGGCGCCAAACCCGACTACCTGGCCGGCCACAGCCTGGGCGAATACGTCGCGCTGTTTGCCGGCGGCGCTTTCGACTTCGAAACCGGGCTGCGGCTGGTAAAAAAACGTGGCGAACTGATGGGGCAGGCCCAGGGCGGCGGCATGGCGGCGGTCATCGCGGTCGGCGCAGCGGAAATCCGCAACATCCTCGCGGACAACCGGCTCGATCGGATCGACATCGCCAATTACAACAGCCCCAGCCAACACGTACTGTCGGGCGACAAAACCCAGTTGGACCTGGCCAGGCCGATTTTCGAAGCGATAGCCGGCGCGCGTTTTATCCCGCTCAACGTCAGCGCCGCTTTCCACTCCCGCTTCATGGCCGAAGCCAAAAGCCGGTTCGCCGCCTTTCTCCAGACATTCGAATTTTCACCCCTGTCGATCCCGGTCATCGCCAACGTCACCGCCCGCCCCTACCGCGACAGCGAAATCAAACAAAACCTGGCCGACCAAATCGACGGTTCGGTGCAATGGACCGACTCCATCCGCTACCTGCTGGCGCAGGGGCCGATCACCATAGAAGAACTGGGACCCGGCCAGGTGCTGACCCAGCTCGTGCAAAAAATTATCGAGCAAGCAGGGCCGCTGGCCGACGCAACCCAAATGGTGGACGACCCAGCGCCCAAACCGGCCGCGCCGCCGCCGGCAGCAACTACCAATAGCCCGTGCATCAGCCTGCAAACCCTGGGCAGCGCGGCTTTCAAGCGCAGTTACGGCGTCGACTATCCCTACGTCGCCGGCGCCATGTACCGCGGCATCGCCTCGACGCAACTGGTCATCCGCATGGCACAAGCCGGCATGTTGAGCTTTTTCGGCACCGGCGGGCTGAGCAAAACCGAAATCGAAGCCGGCATCCAAACCATCCAAGCGGCGCTGCGTCCCAGCCAGCCCTACGGCATGAACCTGCTGCACAACCTCAACGAACCGGAAATGGAGGACGAAACCGTCGATGTGTTTCTCAAGCACAGGATCGAAAACATCGAAGCGTCCGCCTACATGCAAACCCTCTCGGCGGCCCTGGTGCGCTTTCGGGTGCAAGGACTCTTCAAAAACAGCCGGGGGCAAATCGAAGCGCGCCATCGCATCATCGCCAAAATCTCCCGGCCCGAAGTCGCCGCCGCCTTCATGGCGCCGCCGCCGGAAAAATTGCTGCAAAAACTGCTCAGCGCCGGGCAAATCAGCGCCGAACAGGCGCAATGGGCCGCAAACTTCCCCGTCGCCGGCGACCTCTGCGTCGAAGCCGACTCCGGCGGCCACACCGACCGTGGCGTGCTCACCACCATCCTGCCGGCGATCCTGATGCTGCGCGATGAAATACAAGGGCAATACCGCTACGACCCGCCGATCCGGGTCGGCGCAGCCGGCGGCATCGGCACGCCGGAAGCGGCGGCAGCGGCCTTCGTGCTGGGAGCGGATTTCATCACCACCGGTTCGATCAACCAATGCACGGTGGAAGCCGGCACCAGCGCCGCAGCCAAAACCATGCTGCAAGGCATGAACGTCCAGGACACCGATTACGCCCCGGCCGGCGATATGTTCGAACTGGGCGCCAAAGTGCAAGTCTTGAAAAAAGGCGTGTTCTTCCCCGCCCGGGCCAACAAACTGTATGAGCTATACCAGCGCCATCAGTCGCTCGATGAAATCGACGCCAAAACCCGATCACAACTGGAACAGAAATACTTCAAGCGCAGCTTCGAAGAAATCTACCAGGAAACCCGGCGCTACTTCGCCGAGCGCCGGCCGGAAGAAATCGCCAAAGCCGAACAAAACCCCAAATACAAAATGGCGCTGGTATTCCGCTGGTACTTCGCCTATTCCAACCGTCTGGCCCTGACCGGCAGCGCGGAAAGCAAAGTCGATTACCAGATCCACACCGGCTCTGCGCTGGGCGCCTTCAACCGCTGGGTCAAAGACACCGCGCTGGAGGACTGGCACAACCGCCACGTCGACGACATCGCGCTAAAACTCCTGCACGCCACCGTCGAACTGCTGAACCGCCGTTTTCAGGCGCTGAGGGGGGAGGAAACATAGATCGTTCCCACGCTCCCGCGTGGGAACGCAGCCAGGGACGCTCCTGCGTCCCGTTTTCGGCCAACCCACGGGCAAACGACGGGAAGCCGGAGCTTCCCCTACCGCGTTCCCAAGCAGGAGCTTGGGAACGAGCGAAACAGAGCCGGGCAACCTACTGCTGCGGAAACGGGGCGCAGCGCGCTTCAACCACACTCCCACGCAGCGCGTGGGAGCGAGAAAACAGGCCATGAACACCAGCTACTACCTGTCCCTGGGACTATTCCTAACCTGCCGCCGCGCATTGCGCGGCTTAATCCGCGCGGCACTGCGGCGCAAACCCCAAACCGCCGCCGGCTGGCAAGGCTACAGCGAAATCCTGCGCCGGCAGCCGCTGTTCTTCCACTACCTCATGTTCCAGGCGCCGCGCTGGAATTGCCACGCGCTGATCGGCGTATTGCCCACCTTCAAGGTCGAGCGCCACATCCGGGTCGACCTGGCCGCCGCCGGCCGCGCCGCGCCGGCCTGGACCCTGGTGCTATACGCCGGCAGTGACGACACCCGCACCGTCGCGGCGCTGGGCCCGGACCGCGAAGCCGATGCCGACGGTTTTTACCGGCTCGACCTGGAACCCGGTGAATACCGCCTCGGCGCGCGTTACTACCAAGCCCGGCCCGAAGCCGTTTGGCCGGAAATCCGCATCGATGAACGCACGATCATCCCCGCCCGTCCGGTGGGCCAAGAAGCCCAAACCTACCAAAACTACCTCGCCGGCCTGCGCGGCCGCGACTCTTGGTTTTACCGCATTGCCCACCACCACCTGTTTGCCGCCCTGGCCGCGACCGACCCGCCCACGCCGGAACTCGACCGCCTGATACTGCCGGTAGGCAATCCCGATACCCGCTTCCACTACGGCCTGCTGCCGGAAGGCAGCGCCCTGCGGCTCAATCTGGAACCCGAGTGGCAACAAAATGCCTTGGCCTACCTCACCGTACTGAACCGCGCCAGCCTGCCGCTGTACTGGTGCCGCGTAGCGGACAACGGCTACCTGTCGCCGCGCTTCGCCGAACCGGCGCTCTACCTCATCCGCCTGCAAGCCTTGGCGGGAAGCCAATTGCCGCCCAAGCCGCTGCAACTGGAACTTAACCGCTGAAGAGGATTATTGCACCAGGCGCTTGAGCAAAGGCCCACAGGCCAGGGAAGTGGCGAATGCCATCACGCTTAAGGCTACGAACAAAGGAGGGGTGATCAGATGGTTTTCCAGCGCGATCGAGGCCAGGATGATCTCGATGGCGCCGCGGGCATTCAAGGCCACGCCGACGGCCATGGCATGCCGCACCGTCATGCCGCCCAGCCAGGCGCCGAGCCCGCCGCCGAGAATTTTGCCTACGGAAGCGATCAGGCAGACCAGGAAGACCAGTCGGCCGTCGAAATGAGCGGAAAAATCCAGGTTGATGCCTACCGAAACGAAGTACAAGGGAGCAAAAAAGCCCAGGGCGAAAGGCTGGATGAGGCGGTGTATGCAACGCTCCTCCTCCTGATGGGAGCCTTGCCCCAGCGCCACGCCGACCAAAAAGGCGCCGAAAATGCCATGGATGCCCAGAAATTCGGCGCCGGTCGCGGCGATAAAAATCAGCGCCGAGAGCAGGCTGAGGAGACCCAGGGGCCAGTGTTCCGAGAAATTCGCCCGACGCAACAACGGTTGGACGACCCAATGCCCGAATGCGAGCACCAAGACCGAAAAACCGGCCACCCAGGCCAGCGTGGTGCCAAGCCCGGCGAGTTGTTGGCCTTGCCCGATGCCCCGCAGGATCACGGCGAACAGCGACCAGCCCAGCAGATCGTTGATCATGGCGGCGGCCATGACCACCGCGCCCACGTCCCGCTGCATCAGGCCGGTGTCGATGAGGATGCGGGCGATGACCGGCAGGGCGGAGATGGACAGGGCCGTTCCCACGAACAAGGCCAGGAAGACCCCGGTGTCGCCTGTGCCCCACCAGTCCGGAAACAACAGCACCCCGCCGAACCCCAAGCCGAAAGGCAGCGCGCCGCCGAGTAGGCTGGCCAGGGTGATGCTGGTTTTGCGCCGTCCCATGGCTTTGAGGTTCACTTCGAGGCCGGCGGCGAACATAAAAAACAGCATCCCGACTTTGAGCAGGCCGCCTCGGATCGACGCGATGGCCGGTTCGTCGGGTAGCCAACCGGTTTGCCCGTCGGCCTGGAACATGCCCAATACCGTGGGTCCGATGAGGACGCCCGCCAGCAATTCTCCCAGTACCACGGGCTGGTTCAGCCGACGCATGGCGTAGCCGAAAATCCAGGCGATTCCTATCATCAGGCCGATTTGCCCGAAGAAAACAATGAGTTGGTGATGATTCATCGGGTTGCTCGCAGCCTTTGCCGATTCGCCGTTAGTCAAGGAAGGTTGAGGCCGGTTAGATTACACCATTGGGAGCCGGCGGAATCAGGCGATTGGGGAGGCGCCGATATGGGCACGCCAGCGCTCCACCAACCCGGCGATGGTGTCCGGGCGATGCAGCGTCCGGTCATGGCGGACGACGATTTCCAGCCTATCCCCACGCTCCCGGACGATCCAATCGATCAGGTAATCCCGCGGCGCATCCGCTTCCGTGACCCGCCGCTCGATTTCGCCGGCGATGCCCGCCAGCCCTGCCGGCTGGTAGTTGAAGCGCAGCGGCGCCACCTGGTACAGCGGCGGCAGTTCCCCGGCGAGTTGCAGCCGCAGATAGCCCGCTTCGTCGGCGGGCAGCTCTGCCAGCCGGGCCGGCAACCCGGCCAGGGTTTGTTCGAAGTCGGCGGCGACCGCGACAGCCAGCGGAATATCGCAGGCGAACCAGCCCACCACGCCGTGGAACGGTTCGGCCAACGGCCCGGAGCGGCCGTGCCGCCGCAGGGCGATGACCGGCACCGGCTGGCCGGTCCATTCGGCCAGGGTTTGCAGCAGGGCGGCCAACAGGCGGCGATGGCGGGTTTCCGCCGTGGCGGTGACCAGGCCCAGTTCCGCCGGGGAGAGGCTTAGTTCCAAATCGTTCCCACGCTCTGCGTCCCGTGTTCCCGCTCGTTCCGCTCGTTCCCAAGCTCCTGCTTGGGAATGCGGTAAGGGAAGCTCCTGCTTCCCAACACTCGGCAAGCTAGAGCTTGCCGGGCCGGGTTCCCAAGCTGGAGCTTGGGAACCAGCAGAGTCAGCAGAACCAGCAGAGCTGGTTTCCTGTCCCGCCGGGTGAGGGCCATCCCCGTCCGTGGGCAAACGGCAAGGCGTGGCGATGTGCCGTTGCCAAGCCGGCAGATCGGCCAGGGGAAGCGGCGCCTGCTGGACGAGTTCGGCATAACGGCGGAAGCGGTCGTCCACTGCCGGCAAGTCGCGGTAGGGCTGGCGGTAAGCAGCGAGCAGGTCGCGGCCCAGCATAGCCAGCGACACGCCGTCCGCCACCAGATGGTGCACCATCAGTACCACCGTGGCACTGCCGTCGCCGCGCCGGGCCAGCCCGCAGCCGGCGAGGCGTCCGGCCTGACTATCGAATTCCCGCCGCAGGGCTTCCACCAGCTGCGCAGCGCTGTCTCCATCCTCTTCCATCACCGCGAACACGGGTTCGCTTTCCGGCTTCGGCTGTTGCCGCCAAACGCCGTTTTCCAGGAAGAAAGCGTGGCGTAGCGCCAGGTGCCGGCGCAGCACCCGCCGCCAGGCCCAAGCCAGGGCCGCTTCATCCACTTCGGCTTCCGGCCAGGCGGCGCGATAGATCAGTAATTCCTCGGCCGGCTGTTCCCGTCCCGCCAGGAATGCGGCTTGGGCCGGGGCCAGGGGCACGGGTTCGCCATCCAGGCAATAACCCCAGCGCAGGGCATGGGCCAGGGCTTTGCTATCCAAGAGCGCAAGCTGCTCCCAGGCCTCGGCGGGAGCCGCCGCCAATTCCGGCTCGATGCGCTCATGCCGGTGGAAATTGGGGTCGCCGATGGGTAGGGACTGGGCGTGGAGACCTTGGGTCAGGCGCTCGCCCCGGTAGGGATCGAGCAGCGCCGGCTCGAAATCGACGCCCAGCCAGCCGCACAGGGCACGGGTGGCGGCTTCGGGAGCGGCCACCAGGTCTTCGAAGTGCAGCCGGAACACGCGCTCCGGGGGCAGCTTGGCCAGGAATGCATCCAAATGGCCGTTGTACTCGTCCCACAGCCGTAGCGCCAGCGGCCAGGGCGCATCCTCGGCGCCCAGCAGCCGGTGGAAACGGTTGCGGACGAAGGAATCGGCCACGGCCAGCGGATGGCGGATGAGCTGGATATAGCGCGGCGCGGGTTGCAGTCGCTCGGCCCGTTGCAGCACTTCCAGCGACTGGGCGTAGGACGGCGATTTGTCGACGAGGATGCGCGGCCCCAATCTCTCTTGGAGATGGCCGTAGACAGCGGCTACCGGCATGGCGTCATCGATCCAGCGGGCCACCTGATCCTTGGCGGCTTCGGGACTGAGCCCGTCGAGAGCGCAAAGCGCTTGTAGCAAGCCTTCGCCCAGAAAGGATTTGCCTTCCTGCTCGAAAACCCGCCGGCGCTCGGCCAGATCGGCGAAAGGCAGCAGGTGCAGCTCCGGCGGGGCGAACAGCCGGGAATGGCCCATCAGCATGGCCCGCAACAGGGTGGAGCCGGCTCTGGGCGTGGAAAGCAAGAACACCATGCCTGGAAGCGTGGGCGTTCTGCTCCCTGGAGAGGGGCTCAATGTTATTGAATTAAGTGGGGCCTCGAAGCCGTCATTCCGGCAGGGAATGCCGACTGCCGCAGCGGCGGAGCCGAAATCCAGGGACAGGGATGTTACAGGCCGCGTCTGTGCACCGTCCATGGCCATGGACCCCGGCGAACCCTCGCTGCGCTCTCCCTGCCGGGGCGACGACCCTCGGTGGCTTAATTCGACATAATTGGAGGGGGCACTTCCCAGCTCCCGCTCGATATGCGCCGCCAAAGCCGCCAAGCTGTTGTGCTCAACCAGTTCGCTGGGAAACAGCCGCAGGCCGTAAGCCGCTTCGATGTCGCGCAGCAGTTCCATGGCCAGGATCGAATCCAGCCCCAGTTCGTTCAAATCCGCTTGCGGGTCCAGCGTCGCCGGGTCGAAACCGGCCACCTGGGCCAAGCGTTCCCGCAGAAACCCGGCTACCGGTGAATCGGCGGTTGCCGGTGCATCGTGCAGGGTGGGCACTGCCCACCGCTGGCTTGCGCTTGCGGGTAATGGGTCGTTCTGGTGGGCGGTGCCCACCCTACGGGAAAATTCTTGTTCCCCGCTCCAAGGCGACTCCTCCACGGCCCAGTAGCGGGTCTCAGCAAACGGATAACCGGGCAGGTGCACCCTGGCGGGCTTGGCGTCCGGGTAGGCCCGCGTCCAATCCACCTCCAGGCCGGCGGCCCAGAACCGCGCCAGCTTGCGCAGCTTGCCGGTCTTGAACAGCGTGGCGACGAAGTTCTCGCCTTCTTCCTCGTCGAGCAACGAAGACAGCAACCCGGCGTCGGCGGGATTGCCCGGCAAGACATCGGGATCGGCCAGCCCGTCCCGGTAGCCTTGCAGCTTGCGGCGCAGCTCGGCGGGGGAATCGGCGATCACCGCCAGGCGTTGCGGCATGGCTTCGCGGCCGATTTGCAGGGTGTAGGCCATGCCTGGCAAGTCCGGCAGCGGGTCCAGGGCCAGGAAGGCATCCACCACGGCGCGGAGCCGGGTTTCGTCCTTGGCGGAGAAAGGAAAGACCAGAGCATCCGCTCGTTCCGCTCGTTCCCAAGCTCCTGCTTGGGAATGCGGTAAGGGAAGCTCCGGCTTCCCGTCGCTTGCCCGCGCTGTGGCCGGTTCCGGGAAGCTGGAGCTTCCAAGGCCTGGTTCCCAAGCTGGAGCTTGGGAACCAGCAAAAGCTGGAACTTGGGAACCAGCAAAAGCCCTCACCCCCAGCCCCTCTCCCAGGGGGCGAGGGGCTTCCTCCAACACCAAATGGGCATTGACCCCGCCGAAACCGAAGGAGCTGATGCCGGCCCGGCGCGGCTGCACGCGGTCGTCGATGGCGCGCCGTTGCCAGTCTTCGGCGTCTTTCGGCAGATAAAAGGGGCTGTTTTGCAACTGAATCTGCGGGTTGAGTGCCTGGAGCTGGCGATTGCCCGGCAGCCGCCCATGGCGGAAGCACAGCAGCAGCTTGGCCAGCCCGGCCACGCCGGCGGCGGCTTCCAAATGGCCGATCTGGGTCTTGACCGAACCCAGGGCGCAGAACGGCGTTTTTGTTTGGGCCTGGCCCAACATCTCGCCGAACGCCAGCTTGAGGCCGTTGATTTCGATGGGATCGCCCAGCGCCGTGCCGGTACCGTGGACTTCGATATAGCCGATGGAGCGGGGATCGACCCCGGCGTCGGCGACGGCGGCGGCCACCACTTCGGCCTGGGCCTTGGGATTGGGGGCGACCAGGTGGTGGGCGCGGCCGCCGTGGTTGACCGCCGATCCCAGGATCAGGGCGTCGATGGGGTTGCCGTCGCGCTGCGCCAGGGACAAGGGCTTGAGCAACAAAGCGCCGACGCCCTCGCCACGGACATAGCCGTCGGCGGCGGCGTCGAAGGTCTTGCAGCGTCCGTCCGGGCTGAGCATGCCGGCCTTGGCGAAAGCCAGTTGCACCAGGGGGCTGAGCAGCACGTTGACGCCGCCGGCCAGCGCCATTTCGCATTCCCCGGCGCGGATGGCGCGGATGGCCCTGTGCACAGCCACCAGGGAACTGCTGCACGCGGTGTCCACCGGCTCGCTGGGGCCGCGCAGGTTCAGCCAGTAGGACACCCGGTTGGCCAGGATCGAATGGGCGTTGCCGGTCAGTTCGTGGGCGTGCACCCCGTCCGGCGCGGTACGGAGGATTTCCTGATAATCGAAGCTGGACACGCCGACGAACAAGCCCACCTTGCGGCCCTGGAAGTCCGACGGCTTGTGGCCGGCGTCCTCGATGGCGTGCCAGGCCGCTTGCAGGAACAGGCGGTGCTGGGGGTCCATCAAAGCGGCTTCTTTGGGAGAAATGCCGAAGAACGCCGCGTCGAAGCCATCCACCCGCTTCATGAAACCGGCCCGCTTCACCGGCGTTTTGCCCTCGGCGGGGGAACCGTGCCACAGCCGCCAATCCCAGCGGGAAGGCGGAATCTCGCTGACCAAATCCAGCCCGGATTCCAGCGCGGCCCAGAATTCACCCAGGTCGTCGGCGCCGGGCAGGATGGCACTGAGTCCCACCACGGCGATGGGCTCCGGCGCAGCAGATCGGAAGAGCAC
>SCQD01000020.1 GCA_004299145.1 Methylococcaceae bacterium
GCGCCAGCCAAGTGGAGGACTTGGTGGCGCTATACACCTGCTGTCCATCGAGTTCGGCCTTTAAATCGTGCAGCTTGTTGGCATCGGTTTCGCCGGTTTGGATCGTGGCGCGGTAGTAATCCTGAAACGCTGCTTTCACCGCCTCGGCGTTGTCGGCAAAGTCGAGCACGAAGGTATCGTGTTTCTGCGGATGCGCCCGATTCAGGCGCGAAAGTGTCTGCACCGCCAGCACGCCCGCCAAGGGCTTGTCCACATACATCGTGTGCAGCAATGGCTCATCGAAGCCGGTGACGAACTTGTTGGCAACGATCAGGAAGCGATACGGGGTTTGCTTGAGCTTGGCAGGGATGTCCTTGCTCGGAAAGCCGTTCAGGTCGGCCTCGGTCTTCTTTTCGCCGCCGATTTCGAAGTCACCCGAATACGCCACGATGGCCTGGTACGGGCTTTTGATCTGGCCGAGGTAGTCCGACACCTCGCGGTAGTAGTCGATGGCCCGCGCGATGCCGTTGCACACGATCATGGCCCGCGCCTTGCCGCCGATCTTTTTAGCGCCGATCACCTGGGACGTGAAGTGATCGACCATAATTTCGGCTTTCATACGGATGGCTTTGTCGTGTGATTCGACATATCGCCGCATCTTCTTCAGCGCTTTCACTTTATCGAAGTCCAGGTCATGTGCAACCGTCTTCGCTACGTGATAGAAACTGTCCACCGACGTATAGTTGGCAATCACGTCGAGGATGAATCCCTCCTGGATCGCCTGCTTGGTGGTATAGGTCAACTCCTCCGGCGAGCGGAACTGCACCAGGTCACCGACGACGATCTTTTCGCCGAACAACTCCAGCGTTTTGTTCTTGGGCGTGGCGGTAAAAGCGAAGTAGCTGGCATTGGACAGCATGCGCCGGGACTGAATGCGCTTTTCGATCTCCGCGTTCACCACGTCCTGCGTGGCGTCCTCTTCAAAGTCTTCCTCTGCGGTTTTTCCGTCGGCGGATTCGATGGCGGCCTTGCCGCCCAAGGCTTCGTGCATCTTGCCGGCGATCTTGCCGCCCTGGCTGGAATGCGCCTCGTCGATCAGCAGCGCGAATTTCTTGTCGGAGAGGTCACCCAGTTCGTCGAGGATGAACGGGAACTTCTGCACCGTGGTGACGATGATCTTCTGGCCTCGGCGCAGGTATTCGCGCAGCTTCTGGGCATTGTCGGAGTGGCCGAAGATGGACTTCACGTGGTCGTAACCCTTGATGGTATGGGCGATCTGCGTGTCCAGCGCGCGCCGGTCGGTGATGACGATGACCGAGTCGAATTGCGCCGTGAGCGGGTCGGCGGCGGTGCGCAGTTCTACCAACTGGTAGGCCAGCCAGGCAATCGTGTTGCTCTTGCCGCTACCCGCCGAGTGCTGGATCAGATAGCGCTTGCCTACCCCGTCGGCACGAGCACGGCGCAGCAGAGCACGGACGGTGCGCAACTGATGGAAGCGCGGAAAAATCTGCTTGCGCTTTTTGCGTTTCCTGCCATTGGCGTCGACTTCTTCCTCCACAACCACCTGTGCGAAGCTCTCGATGATGTTGGCCAGCGACTCGCGGGGCAAAACCGACTTCCACAAGTAGTCTGTCTTCAGGCCATTGGGGTTGGGCGGATTGCCCGCGCCGCTGTTCCAGCCCTGGTTGAACGGCAGGAACCACGACGCCTTGCCCTCTAACTCGGTGCAGAAAGCCGCCTCGGCGTCATCGACGGCGATGTGCGCTATGCAGCGGCCTAACTGGAACAGCAGCTCCCGAGGCTCTCGCGTGGTCTGGTACTGAACGATGGCGTCGGCCAGGGTCTGCTTGGTCAGCGAGTTCTTCAACTCGAAAGTCAGCACCGGCAGACCGTTGATGAAGACAACCAAGTCCAGCGCGTTGCCGGAATCGTTGCTGTAGCGCAGTTGCCGGGTGATGCTGAAGATGTTCTTGTTGAAGGCATCAAGCGCAGCGGCGTTGCCGGGCGTGGGCAGCAGCTTGTAGAGATCGACGTGAACCGGCCCGTGGCTTACGCCCTTGCGCAGCACATCGACCACGCCGCGCTTGGTAATCTCGCCCTGCAAACGGTGCAGAAACTGGGTGCGCTTGATGCCTTCCGAAGCGAGTTCCAACGCTTCCACCGCCTTGGGCTGAGTGGCCTGCAAGAAGGCCGGCAGCTGCGCGACGTCCAGTGCCACGTCGCGGTTGTAGTCCGTGGAACGTCCCAGCGCGTAGCCGCCGGGGGCGTAAATTGCCGTGGGTTCTTGCACGCTGTTGGGAGCTACAGGCAAGTGCTCGCTGATACCCGCCAAATGGCGCACGATCAGCTGCTCCAGTGCTTTTTCGCTGGTGTCGGTGGGTTTCATGCGTCGTTTCCCTTTTTCGTGCGCCGGGGTTTGGGCGCTTTATCCACCTCGGAAATAACCGGCGGCTGCGGCAAAGCAATTCGTGCGGCCTGCTCGCGGGCCAAGGCAATGGCCTGGTGTAGCCTGGTGCGCAACGCCTCGCGGTCTGGCAACTCGGTCAAATATTCGGCTACGCGAAAGCAGAAGCCATCGCCCATTTCCAGCAGAAAACGCTCCATGTCGGCAAGAATAGCGGCCTCAAGGTCGCGCTCGCTGTAAGCGCCTTGCAAGCCGAGAAAATCCAGCAGATAGGGGTCGCGGAACACCAGATCGGCGTTGACCAAGTCGCCTGCGCGCATCTTGGCAATCTCCATCCCCACCACAGCCTCGGGTTTTTTGGAGATGGCGGTACGCTCGTAGAGCATCCCGCCGATCTTTTTTTCCAGCGTGCGCGTGCTCCAGCGTTCGATTCGGCACATCTCGGCGTAGAACTCGCGCTGCAAGGGCCGCTCCAGATAGATGATGTGGCGGAAGTGCGTCCACGACAATACTGTACTCAGCGAGGAGACAATCTTTTCGTCAGGAAATGCCTCCGCGAAGCGCTTCATGTGCCACAGGTTTCGGTCAGTGAAGCCTTTTCCGTAGGCCAATGTCAATTCTCTGCTCACTGCGGAGACCATTTCCTGTCCATAAGGCGCGCGTTCCTTTTTCAGCAGTTCCACGCCGATCCGGTGGCCGACATGCCAGTACAGCATGGTTAAAGTGGCATTGGCCGTCTGCGCTACGTGCTGACGTGCGGCGTCGATCAGGTCGCGCAGTTCCGCCAGCAATGTGTCGGATTGTTTCGGTTGAGCGGGCTTATTCGTCGCCATCGCCATCCTCCTCTTCGGTCACGCTGTCTTCGTCATCCCCCAGCGCGGCCAACACATCGTCGCTCACCACGTCCGCCAGCCGCGCACGTACACATCGCGCAGGCGGTCGTCGGCGATGTTCCAGATGAAGTCGGAAATCCACTTGATCCGGCTTTGGTCTTGTTGTTTCTTCTGCATCGATACGTTCCTTAGCTCGCTGCCGTGCCGAGGAGCTGTGCCGTCGGCGGATAGCGCGGTTCCAAAGGTTGCCAGGTGATGGGAGGCACGGGACGCGGAGCGTCCCGGGCTGCGTTCCCACGTGGAACGTGGGAACGATGTCGGGGAGGGGGGGGAGGATTGCGCCGCGCCGGCCTTTGCGGGGCGATCTCCGCCTTACAAAGCCCGCCGCAATTCGATGATTTTTTCGGTGGTCAGCGGTTGGCGATTGACGTCCCATTCCACGCCGTTGAGGCGTATCGCCAGTTCGTGGCAGCAAGACACCAGGCTGTCGAACACGTCCAAGGGTTCGTCGACGTGGCTGGGCTGAAAAAACAGCACCACGCCGGGACATTCGAAGCTCATCATGTTTTCCATGGGGAAGGTGCCGGGCTCCACCATGCTGGCGACGCTGAACAGGATTTCATCCACCTCGTTGTAAAGGTGGAATATCCCCATGTCGCCGTAGCGCAAGCCTACCCGGTTAAAGGCATCCAGGATTTCTCCCCCGGTAAAGTAAGCGTTGTCCACCGCCACCACGCTCAGCTGCACCACGTTGGGCACGGCTGGCCGCTCGGTTTTGGGAGATGGCGGTGGAGGGGCGGCGGCTGCGCGCGGCCTGGGAGCCTCATCCATAAACTCATCGTCGGGCTCGTCGTCGCGCCAGTATGGTTCGATGCGCTGCTCGCGCGCCGGCGACAGCGCATAATCGTCCAGATAATCGTCGAACGAGGTGTCTGCGTCGGCTGCGTCGGCCGCGTCCTGCGCCGTGGAGCGATGCAAACCTTCCGCTTTTTTCCGGGCCTGTCTTTGCGCAACGGCATCACCCAGGCTTCCGGCCAGCTTTTTCCAACCCGCCGTGATTTGCGTTTGATAACGGTGCCAGAGATAAACACCGATGACGACTATGACGCCGATAATCGCCAAGATGATCCGAACCGTTGTTCTATCCATTGCTCGCCCTCATACCCCCGCCAGTTCTACCGCTTTATCAATATCGACCGCCACAATCCGGGACACGCCGGGTTCTTTCATGGTAACGCCCGCCAGTTGCTCGGCGATTTCCATGGTGCCCTTGTTGTGGGTAATGAACAGGAATTGTACCGCTTCCGACATTTCTTTGACCAATCGGGAAAAACGCCCCACGTTCGCCTCGTCCAGCGGCGCGTCCACTTCGTCCAGCAGGCAGAACGGCGCCGGATTGAGTTCAAAAATGGAAAACACCAAGGCCACCGCCGTCAGCGCTTTTTCGCCGCCGGACAGCAGGTGGATCGAGCTGTTGCGCTTGCCCGGCGGGCGCGCCATGATGGTGACGCCGCTGCTGAGCATATCCTGGTCGTGCAGTTCCAGATAAGCCGTGCCGCCGCCGAACAAAACCGGAAACTTTTTTTGCAAGCCGCCATTCACCTTGTCGAAGGTGTCCTTGAACAGGTTGCGGCATTCCTGGTCGATTTTTTCGATGGCCTGCTCCAGCGTCGCCAGCGATTCAGTCAAATCCGTGTATTGCTGTTCCAGGAAAACCGCTCTTTCGCTTTGCGTCTGGTGCTCTTCCATGGCGGTCAGGTTGATGGCGCCCAGGCGCTGGATGTCTTCCTGCAACGCGGTTAACCGCGTTTGCCACAGGCCTTCTTCGGCCTCCTCGCTCAGTTGCTCCAGCACCGCTTCCAGGTTTTCGTCCGCTTCGGTCAATTGCTCCTGCTGGGTCTGGCGGCGCACCAGCATGGACTGAATCTCCACCCTGGCCTGTTCCAGTTTTTCCCGCACGCGCTGATTGTCCCGCTCGACGCGGCTGCGCTGCTCGGCCAGTTTGCGCAGTTGCACGGTGGCCTCTTCCAGGGCGCGCCGCGAACGGGCCAGCTCGGCTTCCACGCTGACGCGCTCGTCCAGCAGGCCGGCCAGTTCTTCGCGCTCCTGAATCATGGGCTGTTCGCTGCCGCTCAAGCGCTGGTTCAGTTCCGCCATGCGTTCGGCGGCTTGGCGGCTGTGCTGCTGGATGCGTTCCAGGTGTTTGGCGGTCAGTTCTTGCGAAGAAGACAGGGTAGCGCGGCGGGCACGCAGACCGTGCAAGGTTTCCCGCGCCGCCTGGGCCTGGCTGGTGGCCTGGTGCAGGCGTTCCTGGGCGGCGGCGACGTCGGCTTCGGCGCTGGTCAAGCGCGTCTGGTGTTCGGTAAAACCCTGCTCGGCCTCGCTCAGCGACAATTCCGCTTCGGCTTTTTCTTCGCCGTTGTGGCGTTGGCTTTCGGCGATTTCCGCCAGTTCTTCCTGCAATTGATGCAAGCGCTTTTGCGCCTGCTCCATGCGGGTACGGGCCGCAGCCAGTTCGGCGCTGCGCTTGCTTAAGCTTGCCGCCAGCCCTTGTTCACTGCGCTGCAATTCGCCGCGGCGGGCTTCCTGGTCGCGGCGCGCTTGCTCCAATTCGGCGATGCTCGCCTCGCAAGCGCTGCTTTGCGCCGCCAGTTGCTGTTCGGCTTCGCGCAGAGCGCGCAGTTCTTTTTCGCGCTGCAACACGCCGCTGCGTTCGTCGTGCTCGCGCTGCACCAGCAGCCAGTGGCTGCCCAGGCGCACCCCGTCGGGCGTCACCACCGATTCGTGCATCGCCAGCCCCGCCGCTATTTGTTGCGCGGCATCCACATCCGCCGCGCAATACACGCTGCCCAATAACCCGTCTATTGCCCAGCTTGAGCTGACTTGTTCGGACAAGCGTGGCGCGGTGTTCTGAATGGCGGTAAAAAGGTTGGAATGAGGGGGCCCGGAAGCCTTGGTCACCAGCGCCAGCGATTGGTTCTGCAAAGCAGGCAATTGCGCGGCGGCGGCGGCGAGGTCGTCGACGCACACGGCTTGCAGATAGCGCTCCAGCACTTTTTCCACGGCGGACTCCCAACCCGGCTGCACTTCCAGGCATTCGGCCAGGCGCGGCGCGGCGCTTAAGCCCGCCTGATCCAGCCATTGCCGGAGCGCGCTGTTGTCCTTGCCCATGGCGTGCTGCTGCAACAGTTCCAGCGAAGCGACGCGGCCGGTCACTTGCTGCCATTCCGAGCGGGCGCTGTGCAGGGTTTCGCGCAAGGTTTTCATCCGGTCGCGGCTGCCTTGCAGGCTGAGCTCCAGTTCCTGGATGATTTCCCGCGTATCACTCAGGCGCAGTTCCAGCTCGGCGACTTCCTGCTGCAATTCTTCCAGGCCTTCCAAATCCAGGCTGGCGGCCAGTTCGGCTTTTTCGCCTTCCAGGCGCTGGCGGCGGGAAGCCAGGCGGGCGGCGTCCTCGCCCAAGTGGCGCAAACGGGTGCGCTGCACTTCGATCTGGTTATGGAAGCGCGCCGACTCGCTCCGGGCGGCATCGCGCCGCTGCTGGCTGTCCTGGTGCCGGCGGGCGGCCTCTTCGCGCAATTCGGCGGCTTCCTCTTCGCGCGCTTCGCTGTCGCGCAACCCCTGCTCCAGATTCAATAGCTCTTCGCGCACGTGTTCCATCTGGCCCTGATCGTCGGCCAGTTCGCGCGCCGCCTGGGCGGCTTCCTGCTCCAGACGCTGCCGTTCTTTTTCCATCTCGGCGCGGCTTTTTTCCGCGTTGCGTATCGACTGCTCCAGCCGGGCGATGTCGGCGCTGACGCCGTAAAAGCGGCCCTGTACTTGTTCCAGGCTTTGCTGCAAGCGGCCGTGCTCGCTTTGGCGCTGTTCCTGGCTCAACGCCAGTTCGCGGTCGCTTTCCGCCAGCGCGGACAGCTCTTCTGCCAAACCGGCGATGGCCTGCTGCTGCTCCTGACAGAGCCTATCGTACTGGCGCCAGCGCAACGCCAGCAGTTCGCGGCGATAGCGGCGCTCTTCGTCGCGCAGCGCCAGGTATTTTTCCGCTTTGTTCGCCTGACGCTGCAAACTGGCCAGTTGCTTGGTGATTTCATCGCGCAAATCGTTGAGCCGGTCCAGGTTTTCCCGGGTATGGCGCATGCGGATTTCGGTTTCGTGGCGGCGCTCTTTGTATTTGGAAATGCCGGCGGCTTCTTCGATGAAGCTGCGCATTTCTTCCGGCCTGGCTTCGATCAGGCGGGAAATCGTGCCTTGCTCGATGATGGCGTAGCTGCGCGGCCCAAGGCCGGTGCCGAGGAAAATGTCGGTGATGTCTTTGCGCCGGCAGCGGGTGCCGTTGAGCAGATAGGTCGACTGGCCGTCGCGGGTCACTTGGCGCCGCACGGAAATTTCGGAAAAAGTGGCGAACTCGCCCGGCGCACTGCCGTCGCTGTTGTCGAACACCAATTCCACCGACGCCTGGCTGACCGGCTTGCGCGTGGACGAGCCGTTGAACACCACGTCGCTCATGGACTCGCCGCGCAAGTGCTTGGCCGAGCTTTCGCCCATCACCCAGCGCACGGCGTCGATGATGTTGGATTTACCGCAGCCGTTCGGCCCGACGATGCCGACCAGATTGCTGGGCAGCGGCAGGGTCGTGGGGTCGACGAAAGACTTGAAACCGGCGAGTTTAATGGTGTCCAGCCGCATAGGCGCTGCTTTCAAGAAGCCTTAGTGATTCCGCGAGGACGCGGCGGCTTTTGGCCGAAGAAAACAAGAGAAAAAGAAACAAACATGCGGGACGGAAAAAGGGCAAAGCGGGAGCGGACGGCATTATACCGGACTCAACCGGCCTTTGCCGGAAGGCAACGACTGCGGTGATCACGCCGGAAAACACCTGCATGGTCAAAGCACAGGGCTTACAATGCTCACCTTTTTATTTTCCGAGGCGTATCGTCCATGCTTGCACTGGAACCTGCCATTGAACACCTGTGTACGGTGCGCGATTTTATCCGCTGGGGCGCCAGCCGTTTTCAGGAGGCCGGATTGTTTTATGGTCACGGCACGGCCAACGCTTTAGACGAAGCCGCCGTGCTGGTGCTGCACGCGCTGCACCTGCCATTTGACCTGCCGGAAGCTTATTTTGACGCCCGCTTGCTGCCGGACGAGCGCCGCCAGGTGGTGGAATTGCTACAGCAGCGCGTGCAAAAGCGCTTGCCGGCCGCTTATCTGACCCACGAAGCGCGCTTTTGCGGCTTGCCGTTTTACGTGGACGAGCGCGTGCTGGTGCCGCGCTCCCCCATCGCCGAGCTGATCGAACAGCAATTCACGCCCTGGCTGGACCCGGAAGGCGTGCGCGCCGTGCTGGATCTGTGCACCGGCAGCGGCTGCATCGCCATCGCCTGTGCTTATGCTTTCCCCGAAGCCCAGGTGGACGCGGTGGAACTGTCGCCGGACGCCTTGGCGGTGGCGCAAATCAACGTCGACAAACACCAGTTGGCCGAACGGCTCAGGCTGGTGGCGGGCGATCTGTACGAAAACCTGGAATACGCCCGCTACGACCTGATCGTCAGCAATCCGCCGTACGTGAATCGGGCCGAATGGCAGGGCTTGCCCGCCGAATACCACGCCGAGCCGCGCATGGGGCTGGAATCCGGCCCGGACGGCCTGGATTGCGTGCGCCGCATCCTGGCGCAAGCCGGAGAGCACTTGAACGCCGGCGGCATTCTGGTGGTGGAAGTGGGCAGCAGCGCCGAAACCCTGGAAGCGATATACCCGGAAGTGCCCTTCACCTGGCTGGAATTTGAACGCGGCGGCGACGGCGTGTTTTTGCTGACGGCGCAGCAGGTCGAGGAATACGCCGACTTGTTCGAAAAACGTTGCCGTTCTGCGAACGCCTGATTTCTACCATTGCCCACAAGCATGGGAACGATAAAATGCGTATATGTCTTGCAAGTAACAAATGGCCGTGCTAATTTTCGCTTACGACTCACCCCTTGACCGTCCTGCGTAGCGGTTCGCTCTGGGGGCGACAAGCCGCCTTCGGGCGGCTTTGTCATTTCAGGGATATTTATGCGCACCATCGTTTTTGTCGACGGTTACAATCTTTACTACGGATTACTCAGAAAATCGCCTTACAAATGGCTCGATTTGTTTGCGCTGTTCCAACACTACGTTTTAGACCCATCGGCCGATGTCACGGAAGTGCGTTACTACACGGCCCCTGTTAAGGAACGGATGTCCGACGATTCCCACTCCCCACAACGTCAGCGCATTTACTTGCAGGCGCTTAGAAAAATGTCGCATTGCAAAGTTACTATTGTCGAAGGACGCATCGAAGTCTCGACACCGTATCGGCGTTTGGTTAAACCCATTAGCGGGATACCGGACAAAGTACAAATATGGAATTTTACCGAGAAAAAAACCGACGTACATTTACAAAGCGCCCAGCTGCCTCTCAGCATTCCTACAAGTAACAAAGCGATCAAGAAGCCGGAAAGCTGGTGAATAAGCGGAACCACCGGTCGGGACGCAGAGCGTCCCGAGATGCGTTCCCACGCAGAGCGTGGGAACGATAAAACTGACCATTGATAACTAATAACTGAACCCATGTCTGGAAATACCTACGGCAAACTATTCACCGTCACTACCTTCGGCGAAAGCCACGGCCCGGCGCTGGGCGCCATCGTCGACGGCTGTCCGCCGGGCCTGGCGCTGTGCGAGGCCGACATTCAAGTCGACCTGGACCGGCGCAAACCCGGCACCTCGCGCCACACCACGCAACGGCGCGAAGCCGACGCCGTGAAAATTCTCTCCGGCGTGTTCGAAGGCAAAACCACCGGCACGCCGATCGGGCTGTTGATCGAAAACACCGACCAGCGCTCGGGCGATTACGCCGACATCGCCGCTACTTTCCGGCCCGGCCACGCCGATTACGTTTACACGCAAAAATACGGCTGCCGCGATTATCGCGGCGGCGGCCGTTCTTCGGCACGGGAAACCGCCATGCGCGTCGCCGCCGGCGCCATCGCCAAAAAATATTTACACGAGCGCCTGGGCGTGGT
>SCQD01000214.1 GCA_004299145.1 Methylococcaceae bacterium
CGGCGATCATGTTGGCCATTTCTTCCATGGTGTTGACGTTGGGCCGGAAAATATAGCCGTCGGCGTTGGCCATGGGATGATCGGGCCGGTATTCCATGCGCAGCGGGGTTTTGCTTTCCACGACCGCCAATACCTTGACGCCGGCGGTGCCGTCGTCCTTCACTGGACCGGCGGGCCGGCTATGCGCGTTGCGCTCCATGGCATTCGCCAATTCCGTGGCGAATACCGGCTGGCGCGAACGATAAGTCTGGTCGATGCTGCTGCTGATCGTATCGGCGTTGGCGATATTGCTGGCGACCAGATTAAGCCGCAGGCTCTGCGCGCTCATGGCGGAGCCGGCGATGTCGAAAATCTTGAAAGTAGACATGGCTATTGTCCTTTGATGGCGGTCATCAGACCGCTGATGCGGCCATTGATAAAGCGCAAACTGGCCTCGTAGGCCAGGGCGTTTTCCGTAAACTTGGCTTGTTCTTCGTCGGTCTCCACGGTATTGCCGTCCAACGCCGGCTGGGCAGGGATGCGATACAACAATTCAGGATCAGTGTTCACCCCAGGGCGACCGATATGACGAGCGTGGGTAGCTTTCAGCTCCAACCCCTGCGATTCGCCCATGCTGCGCCGCAGCACGGCTTCGAAATCCATGTCGCGGGCTTTGTAACCAGGGGTTTCGTCGTTGGCCAGGTTGGACGCCAATACTTCGGCGCGCTGCGAGCGCAGGCTCAGGGCCAGCGGATGGATACCGAACGCTTTGTCGATCATGTTGGACATGGCAAACACCTTCAATCAGTGGGTTTGCCATTGGGGGATGCACGGAGTGTGCCAGGTTGCGGCAGTGGTCAGTGGTCAGTGGTCAGTGGTCAGTGGTCAGTGGTCAGTGGTCAGTGGTCAGTGGGCAGTGGTCAGTGGTCAGTGGGCAGTGGTCAGTGGGCAGTGGGCAGTGGTCAGTGGGCAGTGGTCAGTGGTCAGTGGGCAGTGGGCAGTGGGCAGTGGGCAGTGGGCAGTGGACAGTGGACAGTGGACAGTGGGCAGTGGACCCGGCCGGACGGGGTATTCACCCCGTCCCGCCCCCGGCACCCGCACCTCTCCGAACCACGGTACGCACAGCGTACCCTACGTCAATAAGCAAGCCCCCAGCACCGTCAAACCATTGACGCCGGGTTCATCCGGCCGGACGGGGTATGCACCCCGTCCGTCACGTTTGTGGTGTCCCATTGGGTTGACACTCACAACCAGCCTCATAGGGCATACAAACGTTTGGGACGAGGTTCAAACCCCGTCCCGCCCCAAGTATTGCCCCCTTCCGCGTAGCGAATCCTTATGAGCCCCGCTACAACCACTGACCACTGACCACTGACCACTGTCCACTGACCACTGTCCACTAACAACCGCCCTTCAAGCGATGATAACGCACCATACCGCTACCGGCGGGCGTCAGGATGTCCAAGCCGCGCGGCAGGGCTTCGGTGCTGCTGAGGAGAAAATAACCGCCCGGATTCAGGCACTGGGCCATGCGGGCGATCATGTCGCGCTTCACGTCTTCGGAAAAGTAGATCAGCACGTTGCGGCAGAAAATCACGTCGAATTTACCCAAAGCCGCGTAGGGCTTGAGCAAATTGAACTGTTGGAAACGCACCCGGGAAGTGATCGACTCGTGCAGCCGCCAACCGTCCGAGCACTTCTGAAAATAACGCGAGCGGTAGTCCTGGTTCAAGCCGCGCGACAAGGCCAAATCGCTGTATACCGCCCGCTTGGCTTCTTCCAGCACGCTGGTGGAAATATCCGTACCGACGATCTGTACGGCTTTTTTGGGAAAACCGTTCGCCGCCGGAGAACGCTGAAACTCTTCCACGCACATACTGATGGAATAAGGCTCCTGCCCGCTGGAACTGGCGGCCGACCAGATGCGCAATGTGCCCGCCCGGTTTTTCATCAGCTCGGGCAGGATGACGCGCTTCAACTCTTCAAACTGATTGGCGTCGCGAAACCAGAACGTTTCATTGGTGGTCATCGCGTCGACGACCCTCGCCTGCACCGCCAGCGAGGCATTCCCCACGCGCAATGCCTTGATCAAATCGCTGGCGGAATTGTATTCCGTTTCACGCAACACGGCGCCCAGGCGGCTTTTGACCAAATATTCCTTACCGTCGTTCAAAACGATGCCGCAGGCATCGCAGAGAAACTTCTGGACTACCTTGAACTCATCCGGCGTGATTTCCAGATTCGACAACACGGGAATAATGCGTGGCTGGCAAGTTGACGATACGGCCACGCCATCAAGTCATGGCTTTCAACAGCTGGCGATGATCGGCCAGACGGTGTTGCACCAGCAAAGCCAGTTCATCCGGCATGTATTTGGCTAAAAACTTGTTGGCGCCGACCTTTTCCACCATGGCCTGATTGAAAACGCCGCTCAGCGAGGTGTGCAGAATCACGTACAGGTCTTTCATGCGCGGGTCTTTGCGGATATTGGTGGTCAGGGTATAGCCGTCCATGCGCGGCATTTCCACGTCGGAAATCACCATGGCAAGGAACTGCGGCAGGTTTTTGCCCTCATCCATCCAGTTCTCCAGCACTTCCATCGCATCCTGACCGTCTTTCGCCAGCGTACACTCGACTTTGAGGGCATCCAGCACCCGTTTGATCTGATTGCGCGCCACACCGGAATCGTCCACCACCAGGATGTGCTGGCCGACATTGGAGTGATCCTCGTCGATGATGCCTGCGGAAATTTTTTCGCTGGCGCCGATGACCTCCTTCATCACTTTTTCGACGTCGATGATTTCCACCAAATCGTTGTCGATCTGCGTCACCGCCGTCAGATAGCTTTCCTTGTCCGTGCCTTTGGGAGGCGGCTTCATCTGCCCCCAGTCCATATTGACGATGCGGTCCACCGCCGACACCAAGAACCCCTGGGTCGAGCGGTTATACTCGGTGATGATCACATACGCCGCGCCGATGCTTTCCCGGTTCAACGGCCTGGAACCTATGGCCATGGACAGGTCTATCACCGGAATGGTTTTGCCGCGCAAATGGGCGACGCCGCAGATTACCGCATGAGATTTGGGGATCTGCGTCAGGCTGGGGCACTGGATGACCTCCTGCACCTTGAACACGTTAATGCCAAAACGCTGCCGCGTGCCCAATTTGAACAACAGCAACTCCAGCCGGTTGTGTCCGGCCAGTTTGGTACGCTGATCCACGCCATCTAGAATTCCAGCCATGCCTCGCTCCCGCGAATGTATTTCAAGCTATTATAGCGGCTGACGCTCACCCGGCCCCCAATGCCGTTTTCTATCGAGTGATGTATGCGCCGACTGCCGCCGTTTCTTTTTCTCTGCCTTTTCACCAGCATCGTCAGGTGCGAAACCAGCCAACCCCACGAGACGATTTTGGTCACCGCACGCGGCTATCTGGAAACCCAGGTCGTACCGCCGGGCAGCGATTACCAGATCGACATCAGCCCCATCGAATCCCGCCTGCAACTGCCGCACTGCGACGCCCCGCTGCAAGCATTCAACCTGAACGAAGCCGTGCGCTCAGGCCAGCTTACCATAGGCGTACGCTGTCCAGGCAGCACGCCCTGGGTCACCTATATCCGCGCCAAAGTCAGCTTGTACCAAATCGTGCTGGTACTCAACGACACCCTGCCGCAAGGCAGCGCCATCAGCCCGGCCCACCTGGACTTTGCCAAAAAAGACGTCGCCGAATTGCGCTACGGCTATTTCACCGCACCGGAACAAGTGGTCGGCAAAACCATCAAGCGCACCCTGCCCGCCGGTACGGTACTGACGGGCAATGTGCTGGAAATGTTGAAAATAATCAAGCGCGGCGACAAGGTTACCATCCATTTGCGCAACGAATTACTGGATGTGCACATGGACGGCACCGCCATGACCGATGCCGAACCGGGTCAGCGGGTTCGCGTGCGCAACGAAAACTCCCAGCGCATCGTGGAAGGCACGGCGGTGGCGCCCGGCACGGTGGAAGTCGAATAAGTTATTGGGTCATCAAGCCGCGCTGGGCCTGCATGGCCATGACCTCGCGAATCAGATTGCGCGCCGCCTGGGTGCGGGTTTTTTTCAGATAACGTTCGGCCATTTCCGCCGGTACTTTTTCGGCAGTGAATACGTCACGCATCGGTGACAACTGCGGTTCGCATTTTTTCAAAATGCTGTCGGTCAACGCGCGCGAATCCTGATCACTGCCGACCTGGGACTGCAATTCCTTGACCATGCAGCGCTGATACTGGTTGGCGATCTGATATACCTTTTCCAGGGTCGCGGCTTTCAGCGCCGATTCCTGCCATTCATCCGCCGCCGCCCCGGCTGATGCGGCTATTGTCCATAGGCATAACGCCAAAACTCGTCTCATAAAAATACTCCAAAGGTTATAACAATTCACTGATAGGCGTTTTCAGGGCCGACGGCGGCGTCATCGGCGCAAAACGCGCCCTTACCTTGCCGTCGCGGTCGACCAGAAACTTGGTGAAATTCCACTTGATGGGTTCGCTGCCCAACACGCCGGGCGCCGCTTGGGTCAAATACTGGAACAAAGGATGCGCATCGGCGCCGTTCACCTCGATTTTTTCCGCTAAAACAAAGCTGACTCCATAATGGGTCCGGCAAAATTCGCCGATTTCGCGGCTATCGCCCGGCTCTTGCTTGCCAAACTGATTGCAGGGGAAACCGATCACCACCAGACCGCGTTCGGCAAATTCCTGGTGCAACTGTTCCAGCCCGGCATACTGCGGCGTAAAACCACAGCGGCTGGCGGTATTGACCAGCAACAATACCTTGCCGGCATAGTCGCTCAAAGCCATGTCCTGGCCCTGCAAGGACTTAAAGTGAAACTGATAAACAGGGGATGTCATGGCTGGTTTAAGGTTGTTGATGAGTAATTTTGCTGGTTCCCAAGCTCCGCTTCGCGCTGGTTCCCAAGCTCTGTTTGGGAACCCCGTCTTGGAAGCTCCAGCTTCCCGTCAAGCAGCGGCGCTGTGTCATAACACCCTGGAAAACGCGAAGCCGGAGCTTCGCGGAGTGGGTTCCCAAGCAGAGCTTGGGAACCAGCGATAACAAACGCAACGCAGCTTTACCTTATGAATCTTGAAAAGGATTCTGATAACTCTCCAGCATGCGCAAATAATTGGCGCGTTCAAAAGCCGCCGGATTATTCGCCTGATCATGGCTCATATTGCCGCGCAGCTGCGCCAGATTGCGGAAGCCCCTGGCCTCCATCCACACCGCCAGACCTTTCAATAAGTTCGAGGCATAGCCCGGTCCGTGGCGCAATAACGCCGAGGTGCTCATCACCGCATCGGCTCCCGCCAAAATGTATTTGATCACTTCATCGCCGGTTTCCACGCCACGGGTGGCCGCCAGCGACGCTTTGATGTTGCCGTACAGCAACGCTATCCACAGCAACGGCAAGCGGATTTCGCTGGACGAGCTGAGCTGCAACGTCGGCGCCACTTCCAGCGTGGTGATGTCGATGTCCGGCTGATAAAAGCGGTTGAACAACACCAGGCCATCGGCCCCGGCCTGATCCAGGCGCTGGGCCATGGCGCCCATGGCGCTGAAAAACGGGCTCAGCTTCAGCGACACCGGAATGCCGACATTGGCTTTGACCGCCGTCAGAATATCCAGATAACGCTGCTCCACCTCGGCGCTGGAAGTTGCCAGGTCGGCCACCACCCCATAAATATTCAATTCCAGGCCGGCGGCGCCGGCCTGCTGCATTTGCTTGGCATAATCCATCCAGCCTTCGGGGCTCACGCAGTTGATGCTGGCGATGACGGGAATGCGCACGGACTCCACCGCGCGCCGCAGTATGTTCAAATGATTTTCCGTGCCCAGGTGATAAGCCTGCACTTTGGGAAAATAACTCAACGACTCGGCAAAACTGTGGCTGCCCATGTCCACCAGATGGGTATAGGCATCGTGTTCATGGCGTATTTGCTCTTCAAACAAGGATGCCATCACCACGGCGGCGACGCCGCCGTCTTCCAGGCGTTTGATGCCGTCCAGCGTGCCGGTCAAAGGCGAAGCCGAAGCAACAAGGGGGTTTTTTAGCGCTATCCCCATATAGCTGGTCGTCAGGTCCATAGGTTTACCTCACTATTTAAAACTGGCATCAGGATGGAATTGGCTGCCGCTACGGCTGGCCATTTCTTCATAGACGTCCCATTTCTGCAATACCGCCTGCTGCGCCAGCGCCATCAGGTGTTCGCTTTCGACGGGATGTGCGTTGGCGAGCATTTTGTAGCGCAGTTCATTGAACGCATAATCTTTGAGCTTGATGTGCGGGCGCGGCGAATCCAGCACGAACGGGTTTTTATCGGTCTGACGCAGCGCAGGGTTATAGCGCAACAACGGCCAGTGGCCGCAGCCCACCGCCAGGTCCTGCTGTTTCAAGCCCTGCAGCATATTGATGCCGTGGGCGATGCAATGGCTGTAGGCCAGCACCAGCGACGGCCCTTCGTAGGCTTCGGCTTCGCGCAGCGCCAGCAAGGTCTGCTGCGGATTGGCGCCCATGGCGACGCGCGCCACGTAGACGTTGCCGTAAGAAATGGCCTGCAACGCCAAATCTTTTTTACCCACCTGCTTGCCCGCCGCCGCAAACTTGGCGACCGCGCCCAGCGGCGTGGACTTGGACATTTGCCCGCCGGTATTGGAATAAACCTCGGTGTCCAGCACCAGCACGTTGACGTTGCGGCCGCTGGCCAGCACGTGGTCCAGGCCGGACGAGCCGATGTCGTAAGCCCAGCCGTCGCCGCCGATGATCCAGACGCTGCGCCGCACCAAGTGGTCGACCACCGACAACAAATCTTTGGCGGCTTCCGTATCCAGCTTGAACAACCGCGTTTTCAACTCGGCCAGACGAATGCGCTGACGGCGGATTTCCGACTCGGTGGTTTGCGGTGCCGCCAGGATTTCATCCACCCAGGCCGGGCCGACCTCGTCTTTCAATTCGAGCAACAACTGCCGGGCCAATTCCAGGTGCTTGTCGCCGGTCAGGCGGAACCCGAGGCCGAATTCGGCGTTGTCTTCGAACAACGAATTGGACCAGGCCGGGCCGCGCCCTTCGGCGTTTTTGGTCCACGGCGTGGTCGGCAGATTGCCGCCATAGATGGAAGAGCAACCGGTGGCGTTGGCCACCAGCAGACGGTCGCCAAACAACTGGGTGATCAGGCGGACATAAGGCGTTTCGCCGCAACCGGAACAGGCGCCGGAAAACTCGAACAGCGGCTGTAAAAACTGCGCGCCGCGCACCGAGGAAAAGTCCACGCGCGAGCGGTCGTTCACCGGAATGGTCTCGAAAAAGCCGATATTGGTTTTGGACTGCTCGAACCCCGGCGCTTTGGGGGACATGTTGATGGCTTTCACGCCGCTTTTTTGCAGGCTTTTGGCCGGACAGACTTCCACGCACAGGCTGCAACCGGTGCAATCTTCCACGTAAATTTGCAGCGTATAGCGGGTTTCCGGGAAGCCGCGGGCGCTGATCGGCGCCGATTTAAAGCCTTCCGGCGCGTCTTTGAGCAGGCTTTCCGGGTAAAACTTGGAACGGATTACGCTGTGCGGGCAAACAAAGCTGCAATTGCCGCACTGGATGCAGATATCCGGCTCCCATACCGGCACGTAGCTGGAAATATTGCGCTTTTCCCACTGGGTGGTGCCGGAAGGATAAGTGCCGTCCACCGGCAGCATCGAAACCGGCAGGCTGTCGCCATGGCCGGCCATCATCACCGCCGTCACTTTTTGCACAAACTCCGGCGCGGCCGGCGGCACCATCGGTATCAGCTCGATGCGGCTGTCCGCCTGCTCCGGCACCGCCACCCGGTGCAGACATTCCAGGGTTTTGTCCACCGCCAGAAAGTTTTTTTGCACCACTTCCTCGCCTTTTTTGCCGTAAGTCTTACGGATCGCGGCTTTGATCTTATCGATGGCTTCCTCGCGCGGCAGCACACCGGAAATGGCAAAAAAACAGGTCTGCATGATGGTATTGGTGCGGCTGCCCATGCCGACTTCGCGCGCGACCCTGGACGCATCGATCACGTAAAACACGATGCTTTGCTGGATGATGCGCTCTTGCAGGCGGCGCGGCAGCTGCGGCCACACGCTATCGGCCCCATATGGGCTGTTCAGCAAAAACGTGGCGCCGGCGTGGGCGTGCTCCAGCACGTCAGTGTCCAGCACGAAATTGAATTGGTGGCAGCCGATAAAGCCGGCGGATTGGATCAGGTAAGGCGAATGGATGGGGTCGGGTCCGAAGCGCACGTGCGACACGGTGCGCGAACCGGATTTTTTCGAGTCGTAGACAAAATAGCCCTGGGCGTACAGCGGGGTGGATTCGCCGATGATTTTGATGCTGTTTTTATTGGCGCCCACCGTACCGTCGGCGCCCAGGCCGATGAACAGCGCGCGCACCACGCTGTCCGGCTCGATGTCGAACGCGGGGTCGTAGTCCAGGCTGGTATGGCTCACGTCGTCAACGATGCCCACGGTAAAGTGCTGCTTGGGCTGATCTTTCGCCAACTCATCCAGCACCGCCTTGGCCATGGCGGGGGTGAACTCCTTGGACGACAAGCCGTAGCGGCCGCCGATAACGCGCGGCAGTTGGGCCATCGGCAAAGAGCCGTCGCCATGGGCTTCCATCAGCGTGGTCAGCACGTCCTGGTACAAAGGTTCGCCGACGGAGCCGGGCAGCTTGGTGCGATCCAGCACCGCGATGCTGCGCACCGTTTTCGGCAACGCCGCCAGGAAATGCTCGGCGGAAAACGGCAGCGCCAGGTGTACCTGCACCACGCCGCACTTTTCTCCTGACTTCATCAAATAGGCCACGGTTTCGCGCAGGGTTTCCGCGCCGGAAGCCATGATCACCACCACCCGCTCGGCTTCGGGGTGGCCGAAATACTCGAATAAATGGTACTGCCGGCCGGTCAGCGCCGCGAAAGCATCCATGATTTCCTGCATCACGCCGGGCAGGCGCGCATAAAACGGATTGACGGTTTCCCGCGCCTGAAAATACACATCCGGGTTTTGCGCCGTGCCGCGAATGAAAGGGTTGTCCGGATTGAGCGCCCGGCCGCGATGGGCGCGCACCAGATCGGGGGCTATCATGGCGCGGATGTGTGCGTCGTCGATCAGCGTGAGCTTGTTGACTTCGTGGGAAGTGCGAAAGCCGTCGAAAAAGTGCACGAACGGCACGCGGGTTTGCAGACTGGCGGCCTGGGCCAGCAGCGCCATGTCGTGCGCCTCCTGCACCGAGCCCGACACCAGTTGCGCAAAACCGGTGTTGCGCACGGCGGCCACGTCGGAATGATCGCCGAAAATGGACAAGCCCTGCGCCGCCAATGACCTGGCCGCCACGTGGAACACCGTGGCGGTCAATTCCCCGGCGATTTTGTACATGTTCGGGATCATCAGCAGCAAGCCCTGCGATGCCGTGAACGTCGTCGTCAGCGCACCGGTCTGCAACGCGCCGTGCACCGCGCCGGCGGCGCCGGCCTCGCTCTGCATTTCCACCACCAGCGGCACGTTGCCCCAGAGGTTCAGCTTGCCTTCCGCCGCCCATTGGTCCGCCAATTCCGCCATGGTCGACGACGGCGTAATCGGATAAATCGCGCAAACTTCATTAATGCGGTAAGCGATATAAGCCACCGCTTCACCGCCTTCCAGCGTCACAACTTTTGAAGAACTCATGCTCATACTCCGGTTTCCGGGGTCATTTCGATAGCGTGGCAAGGGCACTGCTCGTAGCACACGGCGCAGCCGGTGCAGAGCGCATAATCGTAGCGGTAGCGCATGCCCGGCCCCAGTTTGACGATGGCCTGCTCGGGGCAGGCGCCGTAACAGCCGTCGCACTCGAAACAATTGCCGCACGAAAAACAACGCTTGGCCTCGAAGGTGGCGTCGTGCTGGTCCAGGCCTTTCACCACTTCGTCGAAGCCGTAAGCGCGGGTGGCCTGATCCAGGCTTTGCTGGCGGCGGCGCGCGGCATCGGTGAGGTACCAGATGTGCAATTTATCGAAGCCCACCACTTCGTGCTTGGGCTGGGCGACATACTGGCCGCCGTTGAGATAGGCGTCGATATGGCGCGCAGCTTTTTTGCCGTGGCCCACCGCCACGGTGACCGTGCGCTCGCTGGGCACCATGTCGCCGCCGGCAAAAATGCCGGCGTGGCCGGTCATCATATTGGCGTCGACGATGACGGTGCCGTCGGTTTTGAAGTGAATGGCGGGGATTTTGCGCAAGAACTCGCTGTCGGTGTCCTGGCCCAGCGCCAGGATCAAGGCGTCGGCTTCCAGGGTTTCGTAGCGGCCGGTCGGCTGGGGATAGCCCTGGGCGTCGATCTCCATGACTTCCACCTGGATGTTGGTCTGATCGATTTCCTTGATCGAGCGCAGCCAGTTGATTTTCACGCCTTCCTGCATGGCTTCTTCGGCTTCAAAGCGGTGCGCCGGCATGTGTTCGATATCGCGCCGGTAAATGATCAACGCCTCCTCGGCGCCCAGACGCTTGGCGGTGCGCGCCGCGTCCATGGCGGTATTGCCGCCGCCGTAAATGGCGACGCGGCGGCCCAGCAGCGGCGCCGCGCCCTCGGCCGCCTGGCGCAGAAAGCTCACTGCGTCCAGCATTTTGCCGGCATCGCGCGCCGGAATTTCCACGCGCTTGCTGAGGTGGGCGCCGACGGCGACGAACACCGCGTCGAACTGCCCGGCGGCTTGCTCGGCCAATACGTCTTCCACCTTGGTGTTGAGCACGATATTGACGCCCATCGCCTCAATGCGGCGCACCTCCCCGGCCAGCACGTCGCGCGGCAGGCGGTAAGCGGGAATGCCGAAGTGCATCATGCCGCCCGCCACCGGGCCGGCTTCGCGAATTTCCACCGCGTGTCCCAGCCGCGCCAGGTGAAACGCCGCCGACAAACCGCTGGGACCACCGCCGATCACCAACACCTTTTTACCGCTGGCAGGCGCTTCCACCTCGACCTGCCAGCCTTCCTGCAACGCCAGATCGCCCAGAAAGCGCTCCACGGCGTGGATGCTGACGGGGCTGTCCACGTCCTGGCGGTTACACTGGCTTTCGCAAGGGTGATAGCACACCCGGCCGTGCACGGAAGGCATGGGATTATCCTGCACCAGCACCTGCCAGGCGCGCTGATAAAAACCGGCCTGGACCAAAGCCAACCAAGCCTGGATGTTTTCGCCGGCAGGACAGGCGTTGTTGCAGGGCGGCAATAAATCCAGATAAACCGGCTTTTGCGTACGCACATAGCCGGTACCTTTGCCGTGCTTTACCAAGTCGGCCGGATGGGTCATATCACTGGGCTTGGGGATGGTCATCGCGTTTCTCCCTCCTCGGGTTGGTTTAAGCGTTTATGGTAGCACTTGCGCGGCGGGGTGGCGGTGGGGATTGCGGCATGGCAATGCCGCGCGGCCCAGCCTCCCCGGCCTGGTTCCCACGCGCAACGCTGCCTCCTTATACACAAATCCCATGATGAGATCGTGAAAGCGATTAGCCGGGGGTAAGGATGGCTGAAAACAACTTTCAGGAAGCCTTAGACGTAGGGTACGCTGTGCGTACCGTTCGATGCTTCGATTCCGGGAAGTTATGTCGTCCAGTTTTCGATGCGAAGTTCGGGGATGCGCCCGAAGCGGCACGCATTGTTGGTGACCAGAATCAAATCTTCGGCCAGGGCGTGGGCAGCGATTTGGGTGTCCAGGGTACCGATGAACAATCCTTGCCGCTTTTGCTCCGCCGCCAGGCGGGCATAATGCTCGGCGGCTTCCATCGTCCAATCGAGCGCGGGAATATCTCTCAAAAAGGCATTGATCAGCCGAACGCGCCGGTCTTCCATCTGCATGAGCCGTTGACCATAGCGAATTTCAGCGCGGGTGACGACGGAAATGGCGGCTTCCTCGGCGAGCATGGCCGTTTTCATGCGCGCGGTCAGTGGTGCAAAACGATTTTTCAGGAAATAGCTGGCGCTATCGGTGTCGATCAAATAGCGAATCACTCCTGCCAATCCTCAAATGGGTTGCGGGGTGGTTCCGGATCATTGTCCCGCTCGCTCATGAATTCATCCGGCACCGGGGCAGCTTCCAGCAGAGCGAACAACTCATCCAGTGACTTTTTCGTCGGCTTGGGAATCAGCGTAATGGTCCCCATGGCCTCATTCTTGCGAATCCAGACTTCGGTACCCGGCAGCCGGAACGCTTTGGGCAGCCGTACCGCTTGGCTGTGGCCGGTGGTAAAAAGTTTTGCAGTAGTGAGCATGGCGACCTCCGTAGCTATGGTTTCGTAGGTACGATAGCATCCCTCGCTGGCGCGTCCCAAATTTTCCGCGCTTTTTGGAAGGAGTATTTAAGTTATGAGCAATTACAGAACAATCGGCGAAGTTGAAGAGCAATACCTGCACGACCATCCAGAAGAAATAGACGACTATATTACAGTCCTCTTTGATGAGTACGCCGAAAGCGGAGACACCGCTGTCCTATTGTCCTCATTGCGGGCAGTGGGGCGTATTAAGGGGGTAAGCAAGATCGCGGAAACTTCCGGGATGAGTCGGAAAAGCATACAGAAAGCCCTTTCAGAAAAAGGCAATCCCCAGTTTAGCAGCGTAAATGTCATTATGAATGCCATAGGCTACCGTCTCATTCCACAAAAACTACCAACATCACCCTCTCATTAATGCGGCATGTTAAGGGGCGCTGACGGGCGGCGTTTTCCGCTGGTCCGCTGGTTCCCAAGCTCCTGCTTGGGAACCCAACCCGCGAAGCTCCGGCTTCGCGAGCGGGATGTTACGGCATAACGCCGCTTCCTGACGGGAAGCTGGAGCTTCCAAGGCGAGGTTCCCAAGCAGAGCTTGGGAACCAGCGAAACTGGCGGCGGCGGGGCAGCCGCGCTTGCCCTTGGCGGCTTTGCGCCAGGCTTGGTACAGATTGCCGAAATCAGTGAGCTGTGGATACAGAGGGTCGAAAGTCCTGGCCATAAAAAAAATCGCGCCGCTGCGCGGCGAAAGAAAAAGAAATCAGAAAAAAGAAAACAGCATGCAGAAAGCAGAAATCAGTATTCAGAACCAGGGAGAACCTCAACACACACCAAACGAAACCCCACATCGTCACTCCGAGCGATAGGACGATACCTGTCGCGCACCGCACACCGGACGTCGCCGGAATCGACGTACCAGGAACCGCCGCGAATAATTCGCAACGCATGAACGTTCGGATCATCCCTCAGCGTTTCCTGGCCAGCCCAGGTTTTGTAGCTAAAATCCGGTGATCCCACTTGTTTGCCCCACTGGCTGCACGTCCATTCCCACACGTTGCCGCTCATATCGTACAGCGCTATGCCTGCGAAAGCTTTTCCTGGTGGAAACAAGCCGACTGCGGAGGTACGTTCCAGCCCTGTATCCCGGTAATTGCCTTTTTCGGCATCCGCTTCCTTGCCCCACGCATAACGCCAACCCTCTGAGCCACGGGCGGCATATTCCCATTCAGCTTCGCTCGGCAAGCGAATCATCCCAGGAAACTGCCCGCTGTCGTTAAGCCAGCGGCAAAACGCCAAAGCCTCATACCAACTGACGCCGACCACCGGATGATTGGGATTGTTCCACTTACGCTGTTCCCAGAACCAGGGCTGGCGACGGGTTTTTTCCTGCGCCAGCCAGTTTTCATAGCTCTTTTTCCATTCCGGGTTATCGTCCAGCAAGGACAAGTCGGCTTTCTCACCTTTCCACCAAGCCAGCGCCGCCGGTGGCTCCAGCCACCAGCGCTCATCTTTATAACCCCCAGCCTCGACAAAACAGGCGAATTGTGCGTTGGTGACGGGGTAACGGCTGATTTTGAAAGCATGCACCGGAACCGTATGCGCGGGTTTTTCATCCGCGTAACCTTCATCGCCATCGGTTCCCATGCGAAATTCACCTGCCGGAATGCTCTCCCAGACAATGCCCGGCAGTTTGACGCCGTTGAACAGCCTGGGTTTGCCGGTTTCGTCCTTAATGCAGCCCACGCCGGGGCGCGGATCGCCCAGTTCGCCCAGCAGACGTCCGGCTTCGGCGCGTAGCTTTATAGGCAAGCCATAGTCGTGCCCCTGTTCCACCAAAGCACGCAAGTGACACGTCAGCCAATTCTGGAGATCAGCGTATTGCGGATTACTATAGTTCGCCAAAGGTTTTTGCTGCTCAATCGTGGCGCGGGCGGCCAGAAACAGCCATTGCCATTTCTCCGGCTGGTCAGCAGCGTAATCCAGCGTTTCAGGCACGTAGCGCAACAGCAGCGCCACTGCATCCGGCTTGCTGTTGCCGGCCACCTTGGCGCTGACCAACAGCAGGAACACTCCGCCCCACCAGTCCTGGCCTTCCTCGCGCAGCAAACGGTTCATCACGTCCTGCCAGTCGGGCTGTTCGGTAATATCCAGCGCCGCCAGATAATCCTGGAACGAACGGTGATAAAACTCGAAAGTATTGCCTTGCCCCGGCCTGAGAATACCGCTGCGGTAGCGGATAAAATCCAGCAAGTTGGTGGGATTGGAATCCGAGGATACATAATCAGCAAACAAGCCTTTTATCTGTGTCTCGGGGATTTGCAGCGTTTTTTTGCGATGGGCGTCCATCGCCAGTTTTTGCAAGGCAATTTGGCGCGTAGCGGCGCTTTCCGCCAGCGCTTTGCGTTCGTAGTCTTCCAGCGGATAGTCGGGATTCTCCCGGTGACTACGCTGCGTCCAACGTTCCAGCATCAAAGCAATCGCTTCCCGATACAGTTCGGCGCGAGAATGGGGCAATATGCCGCTGGCAAAGTGCAGGGAAGTCAGCAAGGTCAGGATCAATGGCCGCCGCGCCGGTTCCAGCAAATAATCGCGGTCTCGTAGATCGGCAAAAAGTTGATGTGCATTTTGTTGCGCCACGGCTTCAGAATAGCCACGGGTTGCCCGTAGCAGCGCGTACCAATGGTTGATAAAACGCTCTATCTGCTCGTTGCTCATGGGTTGCAGGGCCAAGCTGGCAAAAGCATCCAGCCAACCGCTTTGGCCGTCTTCGAACACATAGGGGCGGCTGGTGACGATCAGGCGCGCTTCCGGTCCCAGCTCTTTCACCAAATCATCAATAGCGTCCAGCATGTGGGCGCGCATACAGTCCGTTTCGGGCACTTCGTCCAGCCCATCGAGCAGAATGAGGCCATGCTCCAGCAGCGGAGTTTTCAGCGCTTGCCAGAGAGCTTCGCCACTGGTCTTGTCGCCCATCAGGTCGGCGATTTCCCGTTGCATGGCCTGCAACAACAGGTCGCGACCAAAGCCTTGGTTTTTACCCAGCAGCGCGGCGGAACGCAGGCGCACCCGCACCAAGGGCAGGCGGCGAAATACGGCGGGCAAGCGTTTGTCGGTTTCGCCAAGATGGCTGCCGGAAACCAGCCATGCCAGATTATCCATGAACATGCTCTTGCCCGCGCCGGAATCGCCCAACAACACCACGCGCTGGTATTGATCTTCGGCGCAAGCGAGTAATGACGGTTTGCGCTCTTGCCCGCGCAGATGCATTTTGCTTTCCGCCTCCTCGCTGTTGTCCCTTTCCGAGCGATAGGGCAACACATCCATTTCCTGATAAACCACCGGCAGCGTGATGTTGTTTTTTACGCTACGGGCAAATTCGGTGAATTTGACGTCCACCAGGGATAAATCGATCAGCTCGCAGGTTTTGTGGAGTTTTTGGTAATAATTGGACAGTAATTGATTAGGCTCCGTTGGTTTTCGCAAGAAATTAAAAAGCGCAACAGCCCCGGATATCACTGTAAAGGGAGCAGCAATAATGGCTGTCCAGTTTTTAATTTTTCCGGTGAGAATATCGTCATTCCAAAGAAACTGTGCAATTTCGGCAATATCGTAGCGAAATAGCCAGATCAGCGATGATAAACCGGCTATGACCAGAGGGATGGACACGCTTCTCTTGAGCATAAATGACGAACCTCATCCAAGGCTTGAGAAAAACCCCGCGCCGTGCAAGCAGGACGCGGGGCGGTTTGGCTATTTGACCGGCTGACATCCAGCGCGATCAGGGACGGCGCAAGCTGGTTACGGGCTTGCAGCGCCGCCGGTCATCCGTGGATGGACCGGTTTGCCGGCTGCAACCCTCAAACTATGGAGAACCTCAACACACACCAAACGAAACCCCAGATAGCTGAGCCGAAGGAAGGGATGAATCCTGGCGCGCACCGCACACCGGACGTTGCCGGTATCGTTGTTCCAGGAACCGCCACGCGGGTTGCGCCGCCCCGGTATAATCTGGCCGAACGCCGCTGCTTTGGCAAGGAAAGCTTTTTCCGCTGGTTCCCAAGCTCCTGCTTGGGAACCCAACCCGCGAAGCTCCGGCTTCGCGAGCGGGATGTTACGGCATAACGCCGCTTCCTGACGGGAAGCTGGAGCTTCCAAGGCGGGGTTCCCAAGCAGAGCTTGGGAACCAGCGAACCCGCGAAATCTGATGCCGGGGTAAATTCGTTGCTTCGTCCCATGGAAATCCGGCATGGCGCTCCGCCGCCAAAAAATACGCGATGCATAAACCGCCAAAATGGACTAGCATGACTGCCAAATGGCACTCTTGGAGTTTCAGCATGGCAACCATCGCATCCGCCGCATTGCATTTTCATCCATCCGCCGAAATCTTGCTGGGCAGCGACACACGCCCATCCCCTACCCCGCGCTCGCCTTTCGACTGGGTATCATCGATCCGGCAAGGCATCTCCACGGCGTCCGTGGACGCCATCATCGGCTACATCCATCTTTCCAGAGCCGAATTGGCATTGGTACTGGGCATACCGGAACGCACCCTGGCTAGGCGACGGAGGGAAGGCGTGTTGAATAGCGAAGAATCCGCCAAGCTGGTGCGTCTGGCGCGCGTGGTGGAAAGAGCGGTGGAAGTATTCGACGATCTCGATGCCGCCATCGACTGGCTAAAATCCGCCAATGCCGCGTTCAGCGGCGCCACGCCGCTCAGTTTGCTCGATACCGACGTCGGCGCCGAAAGCGTGCTGGACGCTTTGGGGCGTATCGAGCACGGCGTTTTCGCCTAACCGGCAGTGCTTACCGTTTGGCGCATGGTCACGATGCGCTATGCCGCGTCCGCGTTTTCCGGCGAAGGCGCCAGGCTATACGGCGGACGCTGGAATCGCAAAGGCGTTCCGCTGGTATACACCGCCGCCAGCCAGTCCCTGGCGCTGTTGGAAATGTTGGTTCAAGACCAGCCGCTGCGCGCCGGCTACGTCATGATTCCGGCTGATATTCCAAACGGTGTCAAAATCGAGCGTATGGACACCACTCAGTTACCCGAAGATTGGCGTGACTTCGCCGCCCGCAGAAAATTACAGACCATCGGCACAGCGTGGGCCAAGGGACTATCGAGCGCGGTGCTGGCCGTGCCCAGCGCCATCGTACCGGACGAAACCAACTACCTGCTTAACCCCTTACACGCTGAATTCGCCTTGATCCAAATCGGCAAGGCGCAGGAGTTGGTCACCGATCTTCGGCTGTTCAAGGCGCGAACGTAATTGCCCGCTGCCTAAATTTGAGCGAAAAAAATGAAGGTCGATCATTTCATGGTGCATAACCCGCAAGGCGCCATCGCGTTCCGCCTTACAAGATTCTCAAACTGCGTTCAGGTTTTCGCGCGCGAGCACGGGCGGCCAAACGTCAAATACCGCAACGCGGTTACGTAGCAAAGCCCAGGGTTGCGCGTCAGCGCTACCCTGGGGAACCAGCCCCCACACACAACCAACCCCAACGGGGTTGCGTCCCGACTCTCGTGGCGTGCATACGATGGATCGTGATCTTGGCGCCCGGACGACATAACCCGGTTGGGGTTGAAAATTCATGGGGCGGCATAACCCAGGGCAGGCGCGGAACGCGCCAACCGGGCTTGGTTACAAAACCCCGTTGGGGTTTACGTGAAAAGGGTAAAGTATAAGTCTTGGGCCAGACGGAAACCCAAGGTGCAATGCCGGTAGCCAGGGATATCCCTGTAGCGGGAAGCCGAACGAAGGAACTCTGGCTTGCTGTACCAGGAGCCGCCGCGAAACACGCGCCGGTCATCACTTTTGCCCTCTCCCCGCCAGATAACCTCATTTCCCGGCGCGCCCTGATAATTTGCATGCCAGTGATCAGCCGTCCATTCCCACACATTGCCGTTCATATCATACAGCCCCCAGGCATTGGGACGTTTTTCGCCAACAGGGTGAGACATCTTTTGTGAGTTACATTCATACCAAGCATAATCGTCAGCCCGTTGCTCTGCTTCGCCCCAAAAAAAGGCACTGCTGGAACCAGCGCGTAGTGCGTATTCCCACTCGGCTTCGCTGGGCAAGCGATAGCGTTTGCCGGTCTGCTCAGATAACCAAGCGGCATAAATTTGGACATCAAACCAGCTGACATTAATAACCGGATGCAGACCTCGTCCCCAACCATGATCAGAGGGAAGCTCGTAGTCGGTAGCTGTGCAAAACAGGTCGTAATCCATGAAAGTAACGGGATAACGACACAAAGCAAAGGGGCTCCTGATGATGACTGGGTGTGGTGGCTGTTCCTCCTCCCGATGACCGAACTCCTCTTCTGCCGAACCCATGATGAAATCGCCAGCAGGTACAACCAACATTTCGGGGCCACAGCCACCGTTTCGTAACGGATCGTGGAAGGATATACCAAGTCCGACCAACGATATTTGCGGCAAGTCTCGGCCATCCATATGGGACAACGATGCCAGCACGTGCGCTTGGTCCAAGCCGGTACGCAAAAAGTCGAACATTTGCGCTGTAACCCTCAGTTTGAGCCTTGAGGTATGTGCTGAACAACGGTTCAAGTCCTGTTCCAGGCAGCCTTCCCGCAAAGCGTGCGCTACAAGAAACTCCTGGATACTGTAGTGGGAAAAACGATAATCCCGCGCCGAGTTGCGGTTGAGCAGCGACCGACCGCCGAAATCCATGTACTGTAAATGGGCGATGCCCGGCGCGCGGGCTATCAGCGTTTTTAATTCATCTTCGCCGAGGCTGCGTTTATCCTGAGCTTGCAGGTATACCGCGACGATGCGGCAGGCGTCCCATAACTCCGCCTCGCTGGGGATGGGATCGAGTTTCTGCCGGTTCATTTTGCGGATTTCCCGCAACAACCACGCCCCCACCAGCGCCTGATAAACCCGGTAGGGCTCGTCCAGCGGCCCTTCCGCCTTGAGCAAATCCTCAATATAGGCCAGCAAGAGCGGACGAAAGCGTAGCGACTGCATGGAGCGCAACAATGCTTGCGCCTTTATCCGATCAGGATTCAGCCGCCGGGTGACGCCCGCGTGCCAGGGATCGCGAAAGCGCCGGCGCAAATAGTCCTCGACCTGATGATCGTCGAACAGCGACAGAAACACCATGGGGCACAGATGGGCGTCCACTTTGACCCTGCAGGGATCGCCCAGCGGGTTGAGGCCGGTGGCGGGAAAAAACTGCGTGCGGCAGGTGATGAGCACGTGGTGAAAATGGCAAGTGGCTTCCAGCAATTTGCGCAAGCGCTGTTCGATGCGGCCGCGCGCCAGCGGGTCTTCGTCCAGGGCGTCCAGCAACAGCACGGTATCGGCTTTGTGCTCCAGCTTGGCGATGCGCTCCAGGCTGTCCTGGCCCAGCTTCAGCAGCTCGCAAGCGTGGCCTTGAGGCCAGAAGGCGAACAAATGCGCGAGCTTGAGCATCAACAGCAGAGAGGTTTTGCCCATGCCGGCGTCGGCCAGGATGAACAGCTGGTTGCCGCCGTCCTGCGTCAGGGCTTTATGCGCCAAAAACTGATTGAGGAAGGGAAATACCTGCGTTTTGACGGCACTGCGCGGACCGTCATCCTCGTGGTAATCCGCCGGGTTGTGGTGCTGGCAGTGAGGTTCCACGTAGTAATCCAGCAGCAGCCTGGGATCGCCGAATTCATCGCTCAGCGCGGTGACCGCTGCGGCGCGCTGGCCCCGGATTTTGCGCAACTGCTTGGCCAGCGGCTTGATCCACTCAATGGAAACAAAGCTCAACGGTTCAGCCATGTGCCCTCCTTTCCTTTTTGTTTTTGCATGCGTGGTTTTTTAACGGGAAATCACGCGGCTGTCCAATTTTCAGTTGTGCCGATTTTTCGGACTATCAGAGGGTTGGTGGTTGCGTGGGCGCAAGTGCGTTACGACACAGAACGCGCCAAAGTTGCTCTCGCGGCTGCCCTGACCAAAATCAGACCATGGACGGAAGTTGTCGGTGCCGCCGCCGTCCCTGTCTTATGGGCCGCCGATCTTCAGCTATTCCAGGCCCATTCCCGATTCCTTGCCAATTGAAACAATCCGTGATCAATATCACAAAAACAAAAAATAAATTGGCCGCCTACTCCATGTCGTTTTATTCCGCTGGTTCCCAAGCTCCTGCTTGGGAGCCCAACCCGCGAAGCTCCGGCTTCGCGAGCGGGATGTTACGGCATAACGCCGCTTCCTGACGGGAAGCTGGAGCTTCCAATGCGGGGTTCCCAAGCAGAGCTTGGGAACCAGCGAAAACTTCCTGTAGTTTCCAGCGCGGAAGCAATACGAGCTTTAGAACGTCTAGGATTCTTGATCGTCCGGCAACGAGGTAGCCACTCTCGCTGACAGCCTGCAAAAAATCATCGATCAACCGTTGCGGCGACTCGAAATGATAGGACTCCTCGCCCCCACCCATATGATGGGGCCGGAAAAGTGCGCTTGCGCGGTGACGAGCTGTCGCACGGCTGCCGTGGATGCGGCAGCAACCGGCATCGCAGAAGGTTTAGGTGCCGGCGGCGGTTGTCGGCGTTTCTTTGCCATGGGCTTTATAAATCGCCCAGGTGATATCCGCCGCCTGGCGATTTTCCCGCACGTCGTGCACGCGGAATATTTTTACGCCCGCCATCACGCCCAAGGCGGTGGTCGCTACTGTGGCGGGCATCAGTTCGCCGGGGTTTTCAGGAAGCCTTAGTGATTCCGCTTCGCGGCGGCTTTCAAGAAGCCTTAGTGATTCCGCTTCGCGGCGGCTTTCAAGAAGCCTTGGTGATTCCGCTTCGCGGCGGCTTTCCACCTGGCAAATCGCGCCCATGAAACGCTTGCGGCTGGTGCCCAGCAGCACCGGATAAGCCGTGGCGGTAAAGCGCGCCAAGCCGGCCAGTAAATCCAGGTTGTCCTGGCGGCGCTTGCCGAAACCAATGCCGGGGTCGATCACCAGATTACCGCGCTGGATGCCCGCCGCTTCGGCCTGCTCAGCCCGCTCCAGCAAAAACGCCAATACCTCTTCCACGACGTTTTCATAGTGAGGATTATCCTGCATGGTCTTGGAATCACCCTGCCGGTGCATCAGGCAATAAGGCACGCCGCGCGCGGCGATCAACGCGAACATGGCGGCATCGTCGCGTCCGGCGGAGACGTCGTTGACCATGTCCGCTCCGGCGTCCAGCGCGGCGGCGGCCACGGCGGCCAGCGTGGTGTCCACGCTGATGGCACAGTCCGGGTATTGTGCCCGTAACGTTTGAATCACCGGCACGACGCGGGCGATTTGTTCGCCGGCGGGCACGGCATCGGCGCCGGGCCGCGTCGATTCGCCGCCCACGTCGATGATGTCCGCGCCTTCCGCCAACATGCGGCCGGCTTGGGCCAACGCCTGATCGGGATGAAAGTGCCGGCCGCCGTCGGAAAAGCTGTCCGGGGTGACGTTGAGTATGCCCATCAACAAGGGTCGAGGAGATTGCAGTAATGTGTGGATGGGATTCATACCGGCAACGGCTGATAGTGAAATTCCTGGAACAAAGCGCGTAGCGCCTGTCCCCGGTGGCTGAGGCCGTTTTTGGCCGCCAACGGCAGTTGCGCCGCCGTGCAGCGGTGGTTGTGCACCCAGAACACCGGATCGTAGCCGAAACCGCCTGCGCCTTGCGGGCTGTGCATGATGGAGCCTTCCCACACGCCTTGGGCGATGAGCGGGCAAGGGTCGGCGGGATGGCGCAAAAACACCAGCACGCAGATAAAGCGGGCGCCGCGCTGCCGCTCCGGCACGCCGTCCAGCGCCGCCAGCAGCTTTTGCACGTTCGCACCATCGTCGGCGTTTTCGCCGGCATAACGGGCGGAGTGCACGCCGGGCGCGCCGTCCAGCCAGTCCACCGCCAAGCCGGAATCGTCGGCGATGGCGGGCAGTCCGCTGTGGTGCGCGGCGTTGCGCGCTTTGAGGATGGCATTTTCCACGAAAGTCAGGCCGGTTTCCGGCGCTTCCGGCACGGCAAAATCAGACTGGGGCAGTATTTTGAAGCGGCTGTCGCCCAGAATCTCCTGGACTTCACGAATTTTGCCCGGATTGCCGCTGGCGAAGACGATGCGTTCCATGGCGCTCAACCGTTGCGCGCCAGCGCCAGCGCTTCCTGTTGCTTGCCCAGCAATTCGCCTATGCCTTTGTCGGCCAGGGCCAGCATGGCGTCCAGCTCCTGTCGGCGAAAGGCGTGGCCTTCCGCCGTGCCCTGAATTTCGACGAACGCCCCGGCGTCGTTCATCACCACGTTCATGTCGGTTTCCGCCGAGCCGTCTTCGGCATAGTCCAGGTCCAATACCGGCACGCCCTGGTAAATGCCCACCGACACGGAAGCGATTTGGCCGTGTACCGGGCTGGTTTTAATTTTGCGGTTTTTGAGCAGCTTGTCCATGGCCAGGCACAAGGCGACAAAGCCGCCGGTGATGGAGGCGGTGCGCGTGCCGCCGTCGGCCTGGATCACGTCGCAATCGATGGTGACGGTGCGCTCGCCCAAAGCGGTCAAATCCACCGCCGCGCGCAAGGAACGGCCGATGAGGCGCTGGATTTCCTGGGTCCGGCCACCCTGTTTGCCGCGCGCGGCTTCCCTATCCATGCGCGAATGGGTGGAGCGCGGCAGCATGCCGTATTCCGCCGTGATCCAGCCGCTGCCCTTGCCCTTGAGAAAGCCGGGCACGCGTTCGTCCACGCTGGCGGTGCAAATCACGCGGGTATCGCCGAACTCCACCTGCACGGACCCTTCGGCGTGCTTGGTGTAATGGCTGGTCAGCACGATGTTTCGCAGCTGATCCGGTTGGCGTCCACTGGGTCTCATGGGCAAACTCCGGGTAAAAGCCGAGCAGTATACCGTAGCACCGGGTTTGCACCGCGCCAGGCGGAAATCGGCCAGCATTACAGCGACACCGTGGCTGCGCGTTATAATCTGGCGGACCTGAGCCGTTATGCGGTGGCCGCTTGGGACACAAGCGGGTGGTAGGGCGGTAGCTGCGCCACCACGTACCACAGTTCAATTCGCCTCTATTGTAAAAGCACGCCGGCCCCATCACTCATGCAATCGTCCAACGCCACGAATGGCGGTTCATCGACCAGCCCCCTCAGGATTGTACTGCTGTACGCCGTTTTCGCCGGCGCGTGGATTTTTTTCTCCGATCAGATTCTGGCGTTTTTTTTCAACGACCCCGCGCAGATAACCTTTATCAGCACCCTCAAAGGTTCGGTGTTTATCGCCGTTACCGCCCTGTTGCTTTATGCGACGCTGAATCGGCGTTGCGCACCCCAGCCGCTGTTGCCAACCCCGAAGCTCAAATTGCAATCACGGTGGTTTTGCGCGCTGTTTTTGCTGCTGTCCCTGCTGATCATGGTGATGGGCAACATGGTGTTCCACAGCGTGTCCCATACCCTGAAGGAACAGCTGAACGATGAATTGGTCGCCGTCACCGAGTTCAAAGCCAGGCAAATCGAAGCCTGGATCGACGAACACCGTTTTCTGGCCACCGACAATGCACAAGCGCCTTTTTTTATCGACGCGGTCCGTGCCTGGCAGCAAAAACCGGATCAGGCAACGACACAACGGTTGTCGCAACGCCTGAACATGCTGCGTAAAACCCATGGCTTCACCGCCAGGGGCGTAACGCTGCTGAGCCTCACCGGGGAGACCTTGCTGGAAGCCGGCGAGAACGAGCTGGGAGGCCATGATTTGGCGGCTTTGGTCGAGCTGGCGGCCGGACAATCGCAGGCGCTGTTCATCGACCTGCATCCGCTCGCTTCCGCCGGCGCCGTGCATATGGAGTTCATTGCCGCTGTCCGTGAACCCGACGACGTGGCGGATGCGGTGCCGCTGGGATTTTTGCGTTTCAGCGTGAACCCCACCGACGATTTTTACCCGATGCTGCGTTCCTGGCCACGGCCGGGCAACAGCGCCGAAGCGTTCATCGTGCGGCGCGAAGGCGATGACGCGGTGTTTCTCAGCCCGCTGCGCTTAAAACCGGCGGCACAGCCGTTAAGCTTTCGCCAGCCCCTGTTCCAGCGCAAAAATCTGCCCGCCGCCCAGGCGATTTTGCAAGGCAGCGGACTGTACGAAGGCGTGGATTATCGGAACGTGCCGGTGCTTTCCGCCGCCCGCCACGTGCATGGCACGTCCTGGATGTTTCTCGCCAAAATCGATCAGGCCGAGGTCTATGGGAACATCCGCCGCCTTGCCGCCACCAGCATTGCGTTGGTCATGACCGCCATCGGCATCGCCGGTTTGCTGCTGTACCTGATTTGGCGTCAACAGCGGCTGCGCGACGCATCGGCGGCGCGCGATCAATTGGAAAAAATCGCCGCATCGGCGCCGGGCGTGATCTATTCGTTTCATCGGCGCCCTGACGGCAGCAGCTGTCTGCCCTATGCCAGCCCCGCCATCGAAGAATTGTTTGGTTTAAGCGCCGCCGCGCTGGCCGAAGACGCCACGCCCATTTTCGCCTCGATACACCCGGAAGACGTTGCTCGCGTGCAGGCGGCGATTGCCGCCTCAGCCCGTGACTTGACGCCCTGGCAGGCTGAATGGCGCATGCGGCACCCCTATAAAGGCGAAATCTGGCTGGAAGGCCATTCCATGCCGTTGCGGCAAGCCGACGGCGCTACGCTGTGGCACGGCTTCGTGCAGGATATCACCCAGCGTAAACGCGACCAGCAGACCCTGGTCGACAGCGAACAGCGCTTGCGCATGAGCCAGGCCTATGGCGGCATCGGCACCTGGGAGTCGGATTTAGTCGACAACCGCCAGTACTGGTCGGAAACCGTCACGCAACTGCTGGGATTTCGCGCGCTGGAACATCCCTCCTGGGAAGACTTTCTCGACCATATCCATCCCGACGACAGACAGCAGGTCATCACCGCCACCCAAGCGCACATCGAACACAATGCCCGCTATGACGTGGAATACCGCATTTTCACCGCCGACGGACTATGGCGCTGGATGCGTTCGGCGGGCCAGGTCGAGCGCGACGGCAACGGCAAGCCCGTACGCATGCGCGGCATCGTGCAAAACATTACCGAACGCAAGGAAACGGAAATCGCGCTCAGTGAGCGCCGGCAGTTGTTGTCCGTCATCATCGATTCCGCCCTGGACGCCGTGGTGCAGATGAATGCGGCCGGCCTCATCAGCGGCTGGAACAACCGCGCGGAAACCATCTTCGGCTGGACCCAGCAGGAAGCCGTCGGCCTGACCATGCACGCAACCATCATCCCGCACCGCTACCGGGAAGCCCATGTGCAAGCCATCAAGCACTATCTGGCGACCGGTGAAGGCAGGATTTTAAACACGCGCATTGAACTTTATGCTTTGCACCGCGACGGCCATGAATTTCCCGTGGAGCTGTCGGTTGCTCCCATCGTCAGGGGGGGAGAAATCAGCTTCAGCGCATTTATCCGGGACATTACCGAGCGCAAGCGCGCCGAAGAATCCATGCAACTGGCCGCCCTGGTTTATCAAAATACCAGCGAGGCCATCGTGGTCACCGACGCCGAAGGGAGCATCATCGACATCAATCCGGCATTCACCCAGACCACGGGATATGTCCAGCACGAGGTGCTGGGCAAGAACCCCAGAATTCTCAGTTCCGGCCACCACGACCGCGCGTTTTACCAGGCCATGTGGCAGTCGATCACGGCCACCGGCTACTGGCAGGGGGAAATCTGGAACCGGCGCAAAAACGGTGAAATCTACGTGGAATGGCTGACCATCAATACCATATTCAACGCGGATGATTCGGTGCACCGGCGCGTGGGCTTGTTTACCGACATCACCCAGAACAAACAATCGGAAGAAATCATCTGGCAGCAGGCCAATTTCGACGCGCTGACCGGCCTGCCCAATCGCCGCATGTTCCACGACTGCCTGGAGCGCGAAATCAAAAAAGCCCGCCAGGCCGGTTTGTCGTTGGCGCTGCTGTTCTTTGACCTGGATCGCTTCAAGGAAATCAATGAAGTGCTGGGACACGGCCTGGGCGACGGCTTGCTGAAAAAAGTCGCCCAGCGTCTGACCGGCAGCGTGCGCGAAATCGATACGGTGGCCCGGCTGGGCGGCGATGAATTCGCCGTCATTCTGGGCGAATTGGAGCATATGGGAAACCTGGACCACATTGCCGAGGCGATTCTGCAGCAGCTCACCGAACCGTTTTCGCTGGAAAACCAGGCGGTTTACGTATCCGCCAGTATGGGAATTACGCTATACCCCCAGGATGCCATCGCTATGGATGCCTTGTTGCGCAATGCCGAGCAGGCCATGTACGTCGCCAAAGCGCAGGGCCGCAACCGGCACAGTTATTTTGCGCCGTTCATGCAGGAGGCCGCGCAGATCCGCATGCAGATCGCCAACGACCTGCGCAGCGCACTGAACGACGACCAGTTCAAGGTGTATTACCAGCCCATCGTGGAACTGGCGAGCGGCATTATCGGCAAAGCCGAAGCCTTGATTCGCTGGCAACACCCCGCGCGGGGCTTTATCAGCCCGGCCGCATTCATCCCCATTGCCGAAGAAACCGGCATGATCAACGAAATCGGCGACTGGGTGTTCCGCACGGCGGCCAATCAAGCCGCGAGTTGGCGCTCCACTTACGCTGACGGGTTTCAGGTCAGCGTCAACAAATCGCCCGTGCAATTTCGCAGCCGCGCCGACGTCGGCTGGGTCGATTATTTGCAGGAAATCGGCCTGGCCGGGCAAAGCATCGTGGTGGAAATCACCGAAGGGGTACTGCTGGATTCCGGCAGCGCCATCCGCGACAAGCTGTTCAAGCTGCGCGGCGACGGCTTGCAGGTAGCGATCGACGATTTCGGCACGGGCTATTCGGCCTTGTCCTACCTGCAAAAGTTCGACATCGATTATCTGAAAATCGACCAGTCGTTCGTGCGCAATCTGGCGCCGGACTCCAGTGATCTGGCGCTGTGCGAAGCCATTATCGTGATGGCGCACAAACTCGGCATCAAAGTCATCGCCGAAGGCATCGAAACCGCACAGCAGCGCGACTTGCTGACAGCCGCCGGCTGCGATTACGGCCAGGGCTATTTATTTGCCAAACCCATGCCCGCGCTGGAATTTGATGCCATGCTGCAAGGTCAATGCGGTTGAATTAAGCAGTCCATGCCACGCCATC
>SCQD01000215.1 GCA_004299145.1 Methylococcaceae bacterium
TCCGCCACGCCATGGCGGCCGGCGCCAAAGTGATGCTGATGTCGCACCTGGGCCGTCCCACCGAAGGCGAATACAGCGAAGAAAACTCCACCAAGCCGGTGGCGCGCCATCTGTCCGGGCTGCTGGGCAAGGAAGTGCCGGTGATCAAGGACTGGCTGGACGGCGGTTTCAGCCTGAACGACGGCGACGTGGTGCTGTTCGAAAACGTGCGCTTCAATAAAGGTGAAAAGAAAAACGTCGACGCCACCGCGCAAAAATACGCCGCGCTGTGCGACGTGTACGTCATGGACGCTTTCGGCACCGCCCACCGCGCCGAAGCCTCCACCCACGGCGTCGCCAAATTTGCCCCGGTGGCTTGCGCCGGTCCGCTGCTGGCGGCGGAACTGGACGCGCTGGGCAAGGCGCTGGACAACCCGGCCCGACCGATGGTCGCCATCGTCGGCGGTTCCAAGGTATCCACCAAGCTGACCGTGCTGGATGCGCTGTCGGGCATCGTCGACCAGCTCATCGTCGGCGGCGGCATCGCCAACACTTTCATCAAAGCCGCCGGTTACAACGTCGGCAAGTCGTTGTACGAAGCCGACCTGGTCGCCGAAGCCCAGCGTTTGATGGCGGCGGCCAAGGCCAAGGGCGGTGAAATTCCCGTGCCGGTCGACGTAGTGGTCGGCCAGCGCTTCGACGCCAACGAACCGGCGGTGATCAAAAAAGTCAGCGAAGTGACCGACGACGACATGATTTTCGACATCGGCCCGGAAACCGCCCAGCAATACGCCGAATTGCTGAAAAAAGCCGGCACCATCGTCTGGAACGGTCCGGTCGGCGTGTTCGAATTCGACCAGTTCGGCGCCGGCACCCAAACGCTGGGCCTGGCCATCGCCGCTTCTCCGGCTTTCTCCATCGCCGGCGGCGGCGACACCCTGGCGGCGGTCGCCAAATACCACATTGCTGAGCAGATTTCGTACATTTCCACCGGCGGCGGCGCTTTTCTGGAGTTTTTGGAAGGCAAGGAACTGCCGGCGGTGGCGGCGCTGGAAGCGCGGTCGGTGTGAGTTGAACACCCGAGCACTACCATGACTATCGTTCCCACGCCGAGCGCTCGTCGTTATACACAAGTCCTCACAACAATCGTCGATGGGGGAAAGGTAGAACCCCGGAGGGGTTCAAAGCTATTAGCCTGGGGTTGAGCGTAGCGACACCCCAGGTTGACAGTCCGATAATGCAACCCACGACCCTGGAGGGGTCGCAGAGATCAGGCCACAACGCAGATTTCTGCGACCCCTCCGGGGTCGATGCTCTTAATCGCTATCCAATCCGGGGGTGTCGCTGACGCTCAACCCCCGGCTAATGGCTGGCAACCCTCCGGGTTGCAAAACACCGGCAACCACACACTTGTGTATAACGATGAGCGCCGAGCGTGGGAACGATATAAAAAACATCACTTACAGGCGCAGGACTCATGCCATGTACAAATTCCTGATCAACGACCTGAAAATCTCCTCGCGCCTGAGCCTGGGCTTCGGCTTGCTGTTGCTGCTGGTCGTGCTGCTGGGCGGACTGGCGCTGCAAAGCATCGTCAACCTGACCACCTTGATGAACCGCATCAACGACCATCCGCTGCGGGTGATCGACGAGGCACAGCAGGCCAAAACCAACGTGGTGACCATCCAGCGCGACATCCGCGACCTGATCCGGCCCGACCGCCGCGACGATCCTGAAGCGCTGATGGGCAATATCGCCAGGATGGATCATGAACTGGATGATCACTTGGCCGTGGTGCGCTCTCAATACCTCGGCCCCGCCGACGACGTGGCCCGCTTGACGCGGGCGCTGACCGACTGGCGGCGCATGCGCGACGAGGCGCTGGCCATGGAGCGGGCCGGCGGCCAGGCGGAAGCCATCGCCAGAGCCGAACCGGAACGGCGGCGCCTGTCCATCGATACCGAAAACAAATTCCAGGACGTCCTGAACTTTGCCCGCGCCAAGGCGCAAACATTTCGCAAAGAAGCGGAAGCGGAAAAACAACTCGCCATCACCCGCCTGACCGCCACTCTGGCAGTATTGATCGTGTTGGGCCTGCTGATTACCCGGCTGGTTTCCCGCAGCATCACCCAGCCGCTGGAGGAGCTGCGCCGGCGCATGAGTGATCTGGCGGCTGGCGATCTGGCCGTGGAGATTCCTTTGCAGCAAGGAAAATCGGAATTGACGGACATGGCCCGCGCCGTGCAGGTTTTCAAAGAAGCCGCGCGCAAACTGGAAAGCCAGCGCTGGATCAAATCCACCCTGTCGCAACTGAGCGCCCAGCTGCAAGTGGCCGCCAACTCCCAGGAAATGGCGCAACGGACGATCAACGCGCTGGTTCCGCATCTGGGCGGCGGGGCCGGGGTTTTTTATTTATGGAACGACGCCGGCGCCTGCCTGGAACTGCTCGGCAGCTACGGCTTGAAAAAACGCCGCCACCTCGCCAATACCTTCAAACCGGGCGAAGGGCTGGTCGGCCAGTGCGCGGTGGAACACGCCACCATCATTCTCACCGAAGTGCCCGACGATTACGCCCGCATCACTTCCGGCATCGGCGAAGCCCCGCCCCGCACCGTGCTGGTGGCGCCGGTGTTGTCCAAAAACCAGCTGCTGGCGGTGATCGAAATTGGCTCGTTCGCGTCTTTCAGCGACGAACAACAAGCCCTGCTCGACGAATTGCTGCCCATCATCGCCCTCAACCTGGAAATTCTCGAACGCAACCACCGCACCCAGGCACTGCTGCAACAAACCCAGCGCCAAGCCGAAGAATTACAAGCCTCGGAAGAAGAATTGCGGGCACAGAGCGAGCAACTGCAAAGCGCCAACGACGAGCTTCAGCTCAAAACCGATAAATTGCAACAGCAGGCGGAAGAACTGCGCGCTTCCGAAGAAGAGTTGCGCGCCCAGCGCGAAGAGCTGCAGGCCAGCAACGAAGAACTGGCGGAAAAAAGCCGGGGGCTGGAGCAACAGGCCGAGTTATTGGAACAAGCCCGCGCCGAAGCCGACAAGCGCGCACTGGAACGCGACACCGCCAGCCGCTATAAATCCGAGTTTCTCGCCAATATGTCGCACGAATTGCGCACGCCGCTCAACAGCCTGTTGATCCTCGCCCGCTCCTTGCGCGACAACGAGGAAGGCAACCTGACGCCGGACCAGGTGGAATCGGCGGGCATCATCCACGAAAGCGGCGCATCCTTGCTGCGCCTGATCAACGACATCCTCGATTTATCCAAGGTCGAAGCCGGCAAAATGGAAATCGCCGCCACCGACATCGACCTGGACAAATTCGCCGCAGCGCTACAACAACGCTTCCGCTTGCTGGCGGAAACCAAGGGCTTGCACCTGACGGTAACGACTGAAGCCGGGTTGCCGCCGGCCTTGCGCTGCGATTCCGGAAAACTGGAACAGATCATCAACAATCTGGTAGGCAACGCCGTCAAATTTACCGAAACCGGCGGCGTTACCGTGCGCTTCAAGCGCCCCGACGCTGCAAACCTCCCGGCCGCAATCGGGCTCACGCCCGCCACCGCGCTGCTGATCGAAGTCAGCGATACCGGCATCGGCATTCCCGCCGATAAGCTGGACGCCATCTTCCACGCTTTCGAACAAGTGGACGGCAGCTCCAGCCGCCCCTACGGCGGCACCGGCCTGGGGCTGACCATTTCCCGCCGTCTGGCCCAGTTTCTGGGCGGCGACATCATGGTCAGCAGCAATCAAGGCGTGGGCAGTACCTTCAGCTTGTTTTTGCCGCTGGCCTCCCAGGCAGCACCGCGCCAGCCAGCGCCCACGGATCACGCGGCAGCAGTAAAACCTGCCCCGGCTGCGGCTTCGTTTGCCGTAGCGCAAAAGATCCAGGACGACCGCGACCACATTACGCCCAGGGATGAAACCATCCTGGTCATCGAGGACGACGAGACGTTCGCCAAAATCGTGCGCGACATTTCCCGCAAGCGCGGCTTCAAGTGCCTGGTCGCCGAGGACGGCGTGACCGGATTGGAGCTGGCCAAGCGCTACCGGCCCACCGGCATCGTGCTGGACGTGGGCCTGCCGCGCATGGACGGCTGGACCGTCATGGAACGCTTGAAGCAGCAACCGGAAACCCGCCACATTCCGGTGCATTTCATGTCCGCCACCGATTCCGGACAGCGCGGACTGGAAATGGGCGCGGTGGGCTACTTCACCAAGCCGGTCAGCAAGGAGCAGATCGAGAGCGCCTTCGAGCGCATCCGCCACTTCGCCACCTCCAGCGACCGGCGCGTGCTGCTGGTCGACGACGACCTGGGCACGCATAAAGCGGTGACAACCTTGCTGAACAGCGCCGACGTCGAAATCGTCGCGGAAAAAACCGGCGAAGCCGCGCTGGCCCGCCTGGAAAACGGCGAACAGTTCGACTGCATGATTCTGGATTTGGGGCTGCCGGGCATCAGCGGCTTGGCGCTGCTGGAAGAATGCGCGCGCAAACGCCTGTTCATGCCGCCGGTCATCGTTTATTCGGGGCGCGACCTGTCCGAGCAGGATACGCTGACGCTGCAGGAATACACCGACAGCATCGTCATCAAAGGCGCCCGCTCGCCGGAACGCCTGCTGGATGAAGTGACGCTGTTCCTGCACAGCGTGCACAGCAGCCTGCCCAACGCCCAGCAACAAATGCTGCGCAAGCTGCACGACAAGGAAGTCGGTCTGGCCGGACATAGCGTGCTGATCGTGGACGACGACATGCGCAACACCTTTGCCCTGTCCAAGGTGCTGCGCGCCAAGGGCTTGAACGTGCTGATGGCCCAGGACGGCATCAAAGCGCTCAGCCAGCTGGCGGAAAAGCCGGAAATCGAGCTGGTGCTGATGGACATCATGATGCCCGGTATGGACGGCTATGCCGCCATCCAGGAAATTCGCCGGCAGGAAAAGTTTCGCGCGCTGCCCATCATCGCCCTGACCGCCAAAGCCATGGTGGGCGACCGCGAAAAATGCCTGGCGGCGGGCGCCGACGACTATCTCTCCAAGCCGGTGGACATCGACGATTTGACGGCGATGATGCGCCGGTTGTTGACCACGAAAGACACGAACAGGTAGGGTACGCTGTGCGTACCATAGGTTCGAAGAGACGGAATCTCTTTTCGCAATCGCCTCTTGCATAAATCCGGCGTTTTTTTCAATCGCGGCTTACGAGACTCAGTGAATCCCACCCAAATTCAGGACATCGAAATCCGGCTTTTTCTCGAAGCCCTGTTTCAGCGCCACGGTTATGATTTTCGCGACTACGCCCAGGCCTCGATAAAACGGCGCGTACTGGCGCTGGCGGCAGCGCAGCGCCGGAGCGTGACCGAACTGATCCCCCGTCTGTTGCACGAAGAAGATTTTCTGACGGAAGTCATCGCGCAATTGTCGGTGCCGGTCAGTGAAATGTTTCGCGACCCGCCGGTGTTCAAGGCCCTGCGCGAAACGGTGCTGCCGCTGCTGTTGACCTATCCGCGCATCAACGTCTGGCAGGCGGGCTGTGCGACGGGCGAAGAAGCCTATTCGCTGGCGATCATGCTGGATGAGGAAGGACTGTTGGGACGCACGCAAATCTATGC
>SCQD01000216.1 GCA_004299145.1 Methylococcaceae bacterium
CTGATAAAGTACTGCGGTTCGCCAAAAAAGAATTGGATGTGCTGGCCCGACAAAAATCCATTCAGATCCAGACGCGCTGTCAGGCGCATCCTGCGGTGAAAGGCCACCCGCATATGCTGGAAGTGATGGTCCGCAACCTGCTGGACAACGCCGTGCGCTATACGCCGGCCGGTGGACAAGTGCATGCCGCGGCTGAAGACACGCCGACCGGCGTGCGCCTGGTGGTGGAAGACAGCGGCCCCGGCATTCCGGAACCCGCGCGTGGGCAGGTGTTTCAGCGCTTTTACCGCCATTTGGAAACCGCCCGTCAGCAGTCCGGCAGCGGCCTGGGCTTATCCATCGTGGAGCGCATCGCCAAACTGCACGGCGCCACGGTGGATTTGCAAACCTCGCCACTGGGAGGCTTGAAGGTGGTGGTGGGCTTTCCGGGGCCGTCTCATGCCATGCCGTAATTATTAAATTGTTGGTTCGAAAGAGAAAAGCTAGGCCGCAGCCTTCACATCCTTGTGCCTGGGTTCCGCCAATCCCTGGCGGAATGACGTTGTGGCTAAAAAACCTACCCTTGTGAGCGGTGGGAGAGGGGGACAAAGGTGGGGGCGTGAACGATTACGGATCCACTGACCACTAATCACTGACCACTGACCACTAACCACTAACCCCCCTTCCCTGCGCCACCCAGCCCAAGGCGACATCCGCCGCCAGCGGTGGGGCATACAGGTAGCCCTGACCGTAATCACAGCGCCAGGCGGTCAGCAATTCGGCTTCCTGTTCCGTCTCTATGCCTTCGGCGACGACTTGCAGCTTCAGTTTGTGGGCGAGCTTGATGACCGCCTGCACGATGTCGGCGGATTTTTTGTCCTGGACGATGGCGCTGGTAAAGGAGCGGTCGATTTTCAGCACGTCGAAGGGGAATTGCTGCAGATAGCTGAGCGAGGAATAGCCGGCACCGAAGTCGTCGATGGATAAATGCACTTTTTGCCGATGCAGGCTTCTTAATATGTCGTGCGCCAGCTGGGGCTTTTCGATCAGCGCGGTTTCGGTGATTTCCACGCCCAGGTGCCGCGAAGGCAGCGCCGTTTCCTGCAACACTTCCAGCACCCATTCCGACAAGCGCGGCTCGATGAATTGGCGTCCCGACAGATTGATGTGCATGATCAGTTCGTTGTCGGGAAACACATCCAGCCAGGCGCGCGTTTGCCGGCAAGCCTGGCGGAAAATGCTCTCGCCCAGGGCCACGATTTTGCCGGAACTTTCCGCAACCTCCAGAAATTGCGCCGGCGCCACGATGCCGTGCCCCGGCCGCGCCCAGCGCATCAGCGCCTCGAAACCCGCGAGTCGTTGTTGTTTCAGCGCGATGACGGGCTGGAAGAACGGCAGGAACTGTTCATCCACCAAGCCTTGCTGGATGGCCGATTCGCACTCCAGACGCACGCGGGCTTCTTCGTACATGCTCCGGTTAAACACTTCGCAACAGTTGCCACCCTTGTTTTTAGCGTAACCGACCGCCGTATCGGCGTCGCGCACCATGTATTCGGCGTCTTCGTAACCCTCCGGCCCGATCACCAAGCCCAGGCTGGCGCCGCTGTGCACCCGCATGCCGTCGATCACGCACGGCTGGCACAAAGCCTCCATGAGGGTTTGCGCGTGCTGCAACGCCTGCTCGTGATCGGCTATATTCGGCAGCAGAATAACGAATTCATCCCGCTCGTAGCGGCCGGCCAGTGCGTCTTTGGGTATGGCGGCGGCCAGGCGTTCGGCCGTCTTTTGCAGGAACTGGTTGCTGAAAGCCAGGCCCAGCGAGGATTTGATGGTTTTGAAGTGCGCCAGGTCGAGATAGATCAGCGCACAACGGCGCCCTTCGCGCCGGCTGTCGGCCAGCATTTGCGTGGCGCTATGCAGCAGCAGGTGACGGTTGGCCAGACCGGTGAGATCGTCGTAATTCGCCTGGAACTGCAAGCGCTGCTCGGCTTGTTTGCGGGCGTCGATATTGCTCAAGGAACCGGTGAAACGGATGGGCTTGCGCTGTTCATCGCGCTCGGCGATGCCGCGCGACAACACCCACAAATAGTGTCCATGTTTGTGGCGCAGCTGATATTCGCAAAAAAAGTGCGAGGTATGCCCTTTCAAGTGGCGCGTCACCAGCTCTTCCACCCGGTTGCGCTGATCGGGATGCACCCGGCCCAGCCACGCATTGGCGGTGGGTTCGGTTTCATCGTCGGTAAGCCCCAGAATTTGTTTCCAGCGCGCCGAATAAAACACCTCGCCGCTTTCCAGGTTCCAGTCCCACAGACCGTCGTTGGTCGCGCACAGCGCCAGACTGTAGCGCTTTTCGCTGTCCTTGAGGGCGTTTGCCAGGCGGCTGGTGCGCAGCATGTAGCGCACGCGCTGCGCCAACAGCGACCACTCCAGCGGTTTGCAGATAAAATCCGTGGCTTCCGCTTGAAAAGCCAGGTCGATGGCACGGCTGTCGTCCGCATTCACCATCATCAATACCGGAATGCCGCTGGTGACGTGGCGATTGCGCAGTTCCCGGCACAGCCGGTAGCCGTCCGTCACCCGCAGGTCCGCGTCCAGCAGCAGAAAGTCCGGCCGGTATTTTTCCGCCTCGAAAACGATCTGCTCCAAGGCATCGGCCGGTGCCACGCTGAACCCGTCGTGCTCCGGCTCGACGCCGCACTGTAGCGTGGTAGCCGCAGCCACGACGCTGAAACCGCCCTGCTCCAGCAGTTGCTGGATCTGCACGCAGCGCGTGACGTTTTCATCCACCAGCATGACGCTGTGGCGCCGCACCGCCGGTGCCGGGGCAGCGGCTGACGTGCTGACCAGACTCAATGGTTCGATCATGGGGAGATTTCCTTCAAGCGGCGGACTATTCAGGATATGGCTGAAAACCACTTCCTGATCGAGCCTATCGGTGTAGGGTACGCTGTGCGTACCGTTCGACGCCCTCGAAGGTACGCACAGCGTACCCTACAAGGTGGGCTCGACCCTGGAAATATCGCTTCGATTTAAGGTGGGTCAAATCTTTACTTAGGCGCATTGGGTGCGATTTCGATGAAGGTCACGTCATCGTGGGCTTGAGCGCCTTCGGTGAATCGGTCCAGCTCCAGGCAAACCCGGTCAAAGCGGTCATAAACGTGATCGCCGTCCTTCAAACAGGCTTCCAGTCGCGCGCGGCCAAATTGCTGATCCTGGACGTTGTGCGCCTCGATCAAGCCGTCCGTGTACAAATAAATGCAATCGTCGGCTTCCAGGTACGATTCATAAAACTCCTGGCCGACATCGGGTTGGAGGCCCAACGCGCAGTTGCTGGACGGCAGATATTCCAGGCTTTGCTGCCCGGTACGCCAAATCAGCGCGTCCGGCAAACCGCCGTTCCACAGGCGCAGGCGTTTTTGCAAAGGGTCCAGTTCCACGATGGCGACGGCGGCAAACAAGCCCGTGGGCAGGTGTCGGTACATCAACTGGTTGAGTTCGTGCACCAAGCCTTCCAGGTGTTTGGATTTGCGCGCCAGTTCGCTGTAAAACTGGGTCAGCGGCAGGGTCGCCATGAACGCGGTAAAGCCGTGCCCGGTGATGTCGCCCAGCAGAATGAACTGGCTGCCGCCCGGCTGATGCTCCACCAGCAGCAAATCGCCGCTGAGCGAAGAAGCCGGCAGAAACAGGTGTTTGATGTTGGGGTAATACTGGCGGCAGGGCTCCATGACGCTGTTGATCATTTGGCCGGCCGATTGGTAAAGGTCCAGTTCGTAGACCGTGTCCTCCACCAGTTTTTTGTTGCGCACCAGATTTTCGTGGGCTTTATAGAGCAAAACGACCTGGCGCAGCTTGGCTTTTACCAGCGCGCCGACGCAAGGCCGGTACAACAGGTCATGGGCGTAGCGCATGTGTTGCGCGGCACGCTCCTGCTGATCGACGGCGGCCAGCAGCAATACGAATAAAAAACCTTTGCTGGGCCGCAGGTGGCGCAATTGCTGCAGCAATGCATCATCATTGCCGGGGAACCAGTCCAGGCCGATGACCACCAGTTGCGGCTGTTCTTGCCGATAGCAGGCCCCCACGTCGTCCGCCGACGCAACGCACAAGGTCTGTACGTGATATTCCTCCAGACAAGCTGAAATCATTTCCCTGTCCTCCGTGTTGGTGACTGCCAGCAATGCTTTCATCTCTGTGACTCCTAGGTTGCAGGAATTTAGCTTGAGTCATGCTACAACCGGTTTATGACCGCATGATGAATGCGAAATAACCGCCATATACCCGCGGATTTCATCATGTGGTCATAATTTGCCGTTACAGTGACGTCCGTTGGTCGGCTTAGGATTTGGCTAATAGGGACTAGGGGGTAGGGACCAGATTTCTGACCACTGACCTCTGCTCCCTGGTTACGTTGAGTGCAGGATTTCCCTGGTCAATCAGAAGGCTTGCGTTATGACGGTCGTACCACTGGCAATTTGTAGCGAGCTGCACGGCATCGTCGCCGACAAACGCCTGCTTGCCCTTTATCAGCCCATCGTCGATATTCGAACTTCCGCCATCGCCGGCTACGAAGGGCTGGTGCGCGGACCATCCAACAGCAGCCTGCACGCGGTCGACCGGCTGTTGAGCACCGCCCGCCAGTGCGGCTTGTTTTTTGCGCTGGAAAGCGCTTGCGCCGACGTGTTGCTGCGGCGCTTCGTGCAATTGAACCTGCCGGGCCGGCTGTTCATCAACTTCACGCCGGACAGCCTGGCCTGGGGGGCGAAAATCAGCCCGAACTGGTTCGAATCGCTGATCGTCGATTGCGGCATCGAGGCGGATCGGGTGGTAATCGAGCTGAATGAAGCCGATCCTTTTTTCCTGGTGGAAACCGATGAGCTGCAGGAAATTCTGGCGAACTACCTGATTACCGGCTGCCGCCTGACCGTGGACGATCTCGGCGAAAGTTCTTCCATGCTGAACCGCTGGTCGCAACTGCGGCCGGCCTACGTAAAAATCGGCCGCCACTTCATCCAGAATATCGACAAGGACCCGGTCAAATCCCAATTCATCCGCGCCATCCAGTCGGTGGCGGCAAAAACCGACACCTTACTGGTGGCCCAGGGCGTGGAAACCCATGAAGAGCTGATGATGGTGCGGGACTTGGGTATCGTTTTCGTGCAGGGCTACCACATCGGCAGACCCACCAGCCAACCCTCCCCGGTGACCAGCGCCGAAGTCGTTAAAGGACTGAGCGCCGGCCAGACCTGCCACCTCGCCAACAACAAAGCCAAGCGCCAGGGTATCGGCGCTTACGAGCTGATCCGGCGCGCGCCGTCCGTATCGCCGGAAACCAGCAACGACGAGGTATTCCAGATATTCCAGGGACACGAGGAACTGCAGAGCGTGGTGGTGGTCCAGCACGGCAACCAGCCAGTCGGTTTGATGCTGCGCAGCCAGGTCGAAGCGCGTTATGCCCGCCCTTACCAGCACGAGTTGGTGGGGCGCAAGCCTTGCACCCTGCTGATGGACCCGGAGCCGTTGATCGTCGACATCAGCCTGAGCATCCAGGAAGTCAGCCAATTGGTGGTGGACAGCGATCCGCGCCATTTGGTCAACGGCTTCATCGTCACCGACCAGGGGCAATACGTGGGCGTCGGCAGCGGACACGATTTGATGCGCGAAATCACCGCTTTGCAAATTCGCTCGGCCCGCTATGCCAACCCGTTGACCCAACTGCCCGGTAATACGCCGATCAGCGAGCACGTAACCCAGCTGTTGGAAAACAACCTGCAATTTGCCATCTGCTATTGCGATCTGGACCACTTCAAGCCCTACAACGACGTGTACGGCTTCAGTTGCGGCGACAACCTGATCCGCATGACCGCCAAAGTGCTGGAACAGGCCGTCGACCCGGAATACGATTTTTTGGGGCACATCGGCGGCGACGATTTCATCGTGGTGTATCGCAGCACCGATTGGCAGGCACGCTGCCAAACGGCGTTGCAATGTTTTGGGCAGGAAGTGGCCGGGTTTTTCAGCGCCGACGACCGCGAACGGGGCGGTTACGTCACCGAAAACCGCAAAGGAGAAAAGGAGTTTCACCCGCTGACTTCGCTGTCCATCGGCGCGCTGGAAGTCGCTCCCGGCGCGTTCAACTCGTACCTGGAACTGTCGCGTTCGGCCACGGAAGCGAAAAAAATGGCGAAAAAAACCGTGGGCAACAGCTTGTTCGTCGACCGCCGGCGTTATAACGGGGGGGAGGGA
>SCQD01000217.1 GCA_004299145.1 Methylococcaceae bacterium
TTATGTTTTGTCTTCGCCTACGCTATCGCTCCGACTCCGACAAAACATCCGGCCCTACGGCTACGCGGGGGTCGTCGTACACCGCTCCGCGCTATCGCGCTTCGCTTCCTGTACTCCTTCGTTGCGGAGGGATTCTATTTGACCACGTTTCGCCCAGCAGGCAGCAGGTGATGTTTCCGGAATAAAGCGTGAAGCCAACCGCATCCAGCATCTTTCTGCCAGGAAAGCTGAATGACAGGTGTTCCACGGTGAGCATGGGGAGCAGCGCCATTCCGGGCGGGGAGTATTGCGCTGCTTCAAGCCACCAGTGCGATTTCGCGGTGGCTGTCCGATGTTTCCAGAATCAGTCTGCCGCGGTCTTCGGCCAACTGGTAGTTGGCGTTGAGCAGTTCTATGCCATAGACGGTGCCGTCCGGCGCGACGTCTATGTTCATTTCATCACTGATTTTGATGGTCGTGACCGGGCCGCGCTTTTCATGGAAACGCAGGTATGCGACGTTGTATTTCGGGTCGTAGCTCAGTTTCATGTTTGCCTTCCGTTAGAAGAATTTGACGATTACGGTAATGACCAGCCAGCTGCCTTCTTCCACGGCGTATGCCTCGATTTGCTTGACGGCATAGTGTTTGCCGTTCCATTCCCCGTCGAAGTGAAAATTCCGGCGAAATCCGGTGCGTCCATGTTTGGCGGGAAAGTGTTCGCCATCTTCCAGCGTCGCCCGTATTTCCTCTTCATTTGCGCCCCTTTCGGCAAGGCGTTCCAGGGCATGTGGGTGAAATCTGATTTCCATTAGTCTCCATTGTGTGTAACAGGTAACGGTAGCATCCTGATTTAACGCTTCCACAAAAGCTTTGCGGTCCATTGTAATCAAAACAGGTCAGAAGTGGGGGGGGCGTTGGAGTGCGTCGTTATTGGCGGAGGTTTCGTATCAATTTTGATCCTTCCGCTTCAGCGCCGCCATTCCGCCACCAGGCGCCGGCAACCCGGGCGCCACTGGCAATCCTGTTCTTCACAGAAATAGCGCCAGTCGGTCTGGTAGCAGGGTTCGTCGCCCCGTATTTGCTGCATGGCGCGTATGGTTTCGCGGGATAGCGGCGATTCCTGGTAAGGGGCAGGAATACTCGGGTGAGTCTGGGCGTATTGGATCATGGCTGTCCCCGCATAACTCAAGGATTTGGGTATGTTGAATAGGCCTCAAAAAAAAAACCGGCAACAGGCTGATGCGGGGGCAATGCCGTTGCCGGTATGGTAGGTCGAGGTCATGCGGTATATGTCATGCACGCTTGGTGCCAAGCCATGCAAACCCGGTTGTTTCAAGGCGCGACGCGCTGCGCCGGTGCCGCAAAACGGGATTGAGGCATGGGATTTGCCGCAAATCGCGGTATATGCCGCAGTTTTGGCTTTCGTTTTGCGAGATTGCCGCGCTGTGTCAAATCACGCGGCCGCTATGGCAAATGCCGTAATCTCTGTGGCTCAAACCGCCCGACGCTATGCGCATCGGCGCGGTCTTGCTGGTTGTTGTTTTGTGGGTGGTTGACGCGCTGCTGGTGGCGCGTCATGTAACACGTTGATATGTTGCGAAATTATTGAATATTTTCAGGTGGCGCCCGAAAGGGCGGGGCGCTGGGCGCGGTGGGCAAATAGCAGTGGCCTGTATTTTGCCTTTGCAACCGCTTGGCGGTTGAATTTATCGGAATTTGTTTCGTTAATCCGAAAATTAACCGCTGGAATCCAGCGACTACCCACTTTCGGAGTAATGAATGAAAAGCAGCAAGCAGCGCGTTAATCTCATTTCTTTTGCCGTAATGGCGGCTTTATCGCAAAGCATGGCCGTGAACGCTTATGCGCACGGTGGCGAAGATCATACGACGGTGATCAGCAGCGAAGCTCCCAAGGCACCTGCTTGCCAGTTGCTGATGGCGGACCGGGTATTCGACGGCGAGCAACTGCTCACCGGCGCGGCGGTATTGATCAAGAAAGAAAAAGTCGCCAAGGTCGGTAGCCGGCACGATTTGCGCAAATCGTGTCCGAATAAGATCGACTTGGGCGATGCCACGATTTTGCCCGGCTTTATCGAATCGCATGCCCACATGATTTATCAAAGCGTGAATCAGGATGTGGTATTGAAGCACGGCATCACCACCGTGCGCGACGTCGGCGGCCCGTTGCTGCCTCCTACCGGCGGTCAAGGCACGGTGCGTTTGCTCAGCGCCGGTCCCATCATCCAGGCGCCTGACGGTTATCCGCTCAACATTTTCGGCGGCGGCAGCGGCTATGACAAAATCGGCATCAACGTTTCCACGCCGAAAGAGGCGCAAAAAATCGTGCGGAATTTGGCCGATGGCGGCGCGGCCGTGATCAAGGTGGGCTTGGAAACCGGCGGTGAAGCCGGAGCGCCATGGATGATGGATCACGGTCAGGGCATTCCGGCTGCGCCCTGGCCGCTGATGTCGTTGGATACGCTGACCGCCATCGTGACCGAGGCGCACGCGCTCAACAAAAAAGTCACCGCGCACATCGGCGAGAACGAAGGCGCCAAGCTGGCGCTGGCCGCCGGCGTCGATGAGTGGGCGCACGTGCCTTGTGCGGCCATCGATGACGATCTGCTGCAACAGGCCGTCGATCAGGGCGTCAAGGTCGTGTCCACCATCGACACCCTGGCTTCATGCAGCGGCATTTATGCCAACACCATGAGCCTGGCCGCCAAAATGCGCGAGAGCAAAAGCGGATCGGAGTTTATCTACGGCTCGGAAATCGCCCACGACAATGTGCCCTGGGGCATCAACGGCGAAGAGCTGCATTTGATGCTGCACCTCACCAGCGGCGGCACGATTGATTTTCCCAAAGTGGTCGAGGTCATCAAGTCCGCGACTTCCACGGCCGGCAAAAACCTGGGGCTGGAGCCGCTGGGTACTTTGACGGCTGATGCGCCCGCCGACGTGATTGCGGTGCGCGGCAATGCCTTCGAGCGCTTCAAAATACTGGAGTATCCCGACCTGGTGATTTCCGGCGGACGGACCATCGTCAACAACTTTGCCAAATAACATCGGAAAACATTACGGCCTGCGCTGCAACGGCAGCTGCGGCCTGCGCCACAGCCGTCCCATGGCTTGGCGCGCCAGGAAGTGCTTGGCCACAGGGATGTGATCCAGCAGCAGCATGCCGATGTTGCGCGCCACGGTTGCCACGGGCTGTTCGTTGGAAAACCATTTCACCATGCTGTCGGTGAAGCCGATGACGCGGTCATGATCTTTGCCCCTGTCGGCGGCATACTGTTGCAGCAACGCGGGCGAGCCGGCGTCACCCTGTGCCGCGGCGAGCAATTCCGCCAGGCGCATGGCGTCGCGTAATCCCAGATTGAAGCCTTGACCGGCGATGGGGTGCAGTTGATGCGCGGCGTTGCCGATCAGCGCGGCGCGCGGCGCCGTCAACCGTTCTGCCCGTATCAAGCGCAAAGGGAAGGCCCGGCGCGGCGCGCACAGCGTCAGCCGGCCCAGCCAGTGACCGAATGCTTGCTGCAATTCTTCCGTAAAGCGGCTTTCCGATAATCCCAACAGCGTTTCGGCCTGCTCGGGCTTGCGCGTCCATACCAGAGCGCAGCAGCGCGCTTCGGTGGGCAGCATGGCCAGGGGGCCTTCCGGGGTGAATCGTTCGAAAGCCACGCCGCGTGGGTCGCGTTCGGGTTTGACCACGGTGGTGACGGCGACTTGGCCATAGTCGGTGACGGTTTCGCCGATTTCCAATAAACGCCGCACGCTGGACTCGCCGCCGTCGGCGCCGACCAGCAGCTTGGCGTTGACGTGGCATTCACTGTCGTCGGCTAGTCGCACGGTGATGCAGATATGTTCGGGGCCGGCTTTGGCGCCGATGACCCGCGCCGGCTGGATGCGCTGGATGGACACGCCGTCCATGGCCGCCATGGCTTGCCGTTCCAGTTCGCGGGCGGCAATGACGTAACCCAGCGCGTGCACTTTTTCCTGTTTGGCGCTGATGCGTGTTTTGCCGAAGTGCCCCCGGTCGGACACGTGAATGTCGTGTATCGGCGCCGCTTTATCGCGCGCTCCGGCCCATAGTCCCAGGCCGTCCAGCAGTTCCACCGTGCCCAGCGCCAGGGCCAGCGCGCGGTCACCGGCACCGGATGCCAGGCGCGCCTGGTCCGTTACGGCTTCGATGACGATCACCCGCAGCGGCGTATGGCGCAATGCCAGCGCCAGCGTAGCTCCCGCCAAACCGCCGCCGACAATGGCGACATCACAATCTAACGTGGTCATCGATTTTATTTTTCCTGGTAATGAAGCGTTGGTGTTTTAGATTTTTTTGACGTCCACGGAGTCGCCGTACATTTCGATGCCCAAGCGTTCGCCTTCCCGGCGGGCACGGTCGTCTATCATGGGTGAAATGGCGAGCAGCCGATCAGCTTTGCGCCCCTGGAGCTGTTCATAGAACAAAGCTTTGCGGTGAAAAGTGAGCAGGTCCGATTTGCTGAGCGAGGATTTCAATTCGCACACGATGAGCAATCCATTTTTTATGATGACATCGATTTCCACTTGGTCGGGTTTGCCAAATACCATGCCGTCGCTGTCCCACTCGGTGACATTGACCACCTCGGCGTTGAAGCTTTTTTCCAAAATCGCCGCCAGCGCATCGCGAAATGCCGTTTCCGATTTGATGCCCCAGCGTGCGCCCAAAGCACCGATGGAACGGTCGATTCTGGATTCGAGCGCTTGGTTCATGCGCTTAAGTTCTTCCTGATTGGCCCACCAGCGCTGTTCCTGGGCTTCCCATTTCTGCCGGTTTTCCTCGTGCATCCGTGCCAGTTCGGCCTGATGGGCCTTCCATTTCTCTTCGTTGGCCTTCCATTTCTGCATATCCTCCTCGTGCATCCGTGCCAGTTCGGCCTGATTGGTATCCCATTTCTGTTTTTGCTCTTCGCGCATCCGCGCCAGTTCGGCCTGATTGGTATCCCATTTCTGTTTTTGCTCTTCGCGTATCCGCGCCAATTCGGCCTGGTTGGCCTCCCATTTTTGTTCTTGAACTTCGCGCTGGCGGATTATTTCCGCCAGCATTTTTTCAAAGCGATCCTCGGTTTGCCGTTTGCCGGCAAACTGATCGCGGGAATAACGCAAAATATTTTCCCGTATCTCGGCGTCGTCCCGCATGAGCGCAGGCAGTTCATGCTTGATCAAGTGCCGTAGTTCTTCACGCGTTGCCGCCATGGTGGGTGCTCCTCAATGGCATTAAATCGGCGGTAAATCATCGCCGGATGCGGGTGGCTGACGCGCCGGCGTGCTCTCGGGTCTGACAGGTTCTTCTGGTCTGGCCGGCGGCGCGGCGGCAGCGTCTTGATCGGTGACGGCAGGCGTCAGGGGCTGGGTATCGGTGGGTTCGCCGGCGCGCTTTACCTCGATGGCTGGAGCTTCGCTGGTGTATGGCGCGCCGCCGCCGGTCCGGTCCAGGCCTTCCTGCTCGATGGAGGCTTTTGCATCGGGGATGGCGTTTTCTATGGCGGCAAAAAAGCGCTCGTAAAAAACTTTGTCCGTGACGGTTTCGCCCAGTTTTTTCGCGCTGGTTTGCTCGTGGCCGATGGGCACGGGCAGCATGGCGCCGAATCCGGCGAAAGAGCCGCCAAGGTCCGCCGTTCTGATGCTTTCGGAGCTTTTGATGTGCGTTTCCCTGGCGATGATGTTGATCGTCGATTTGGATTTGTCGCAGGCCTGCCGGGAAACCTGAATGTCCAGTTTGGCGCTGGTGTCGTCGTTGACCTGCCATTCCCTGGAGGCTTCCAGCATGCTGTCCTTATTATCGTCGCTGTCTATGCGAAAGCCTTGCTGCCTGAGCGCATTGCGCGCCGCGCGAAATACCGTATGGCAGTTTTCGTTGAAAACGTGGGTAAAAACCGTTTCCATGCCCGGCTTGAAAGCGTCTTCATAAACCCGTTTGCCGCAGGCGGCCAGCGTCAACGCCGTCAGCAACACGCCCAGCAACGCTGTTTTTCCGCAAAACCTGATGTTCGACATTCGCTTGACTCCCCGATGTGTTGGATGCTGAAGGGTATTTATTGCTCATCGTTTTGAGCGGGGTTTCGCTTTGCCTGCCGAAGGTTTTTCGGCTTCGCCGGCTGATACCCGTTTCAGCGTAATGACCATGGTTTCCGAGTTGCTGGTGTACTTTTCCACCAGCAGCGCCACGTTGCAGCCGCCTTTCCAGGTTACGATCTGGTTTTCGAACTGCATATACATGTTTTCCACGGGCTGTTTGTCCACGCGGTTCGGCGCCTGGTATTTCTGGGTAAAAATCTCGATGACTTTGTCGAATGCATCATTGGTCAAACGGATTTGCAGGGCGGTCAGGCTGTCGTTGCTGAAATCGAAGCGGTAACCGCCTGTTTCGAAGCCCGCAACGTTCAATTCTTTGACGCCCTTGCCTTCCAGCGTGCAAACCTTGAGGCCGGCATCGGACTCCTCGCATTTCAAGTCGGGGAACAGGCGGTGCATGACCAGTTCACTCATGCCCAGGCTCATGCCTTTCAGGCTCAGCAAACGCGATTCATCGGCGTGGGGAGAGTTGGCAAATCCAAACAGCAGTAGACACAACGCATATTTGCCGAAATATTTATTCAAGGCAGAATCGAAGCGGTGCAGGTTTTTCATGAGATTATTTTTCTGTGTTGTTGATTCGAAAGAAAAAGCTAGACCGCAGCCTTCACATCCTTGTGCCTGGGTTCCGCCAATCCATGGCGGAACGACGTTGTTGGTGGAATCCGACAAAGTAGAACTAAGCCATGAGCTTGGCCAGGGCAAAAACTTCTTCGGCGTCGAGTATCTGATCGTTGGCTTCGAACAGTTTTTCGATGCAGGCGCGGTGCACGGCCAGCTTGAACGCACCGAAACCAATAGCGCCCCAGCAAACTTTTCCGTGGCGCAGCACACCCTTATCGTACATCTCCATGCCGAGTATGCCCAGCGGCGGCGTGGTATTGGCGTCGGCCAGCATTTCCAGGCCGGCCAGGTTTTGCCAGTGATGCTCTTCCAGCAGCGTTACGCCGGTGGCGCCGGTAGCCACCACGATCTGCGCATCGGCAATGGCTTGGGCGCGGTCATCGCTGGTCACCGCTACAACAGGCGTCAGCTCGACGCCGAAGCGGGTGCGCATGGCCTCGCAAGCTTCCTCGGCGTGGGCCATTTTTCGCGAGGTAATCACGACTTCCCGCGCGCCTTCCTTGATCAGCATCACCGCCGCACGCTGGCCCACCGGTCCGGTGCCGCCCAGCACCACGGCTTTTTTGCCGGCGAGCGTACCGCTGGCCGCCAATTTGGCGACGATGGCGGCGGCCGTGGTATTGCCGCCGTTGCTGTCCAGCATGACGGACACGCGAAAATCACCGAAAAAGCGCCGGCGTATGGCTTGCAGCAGGTTTTGGCCGGCTTCCAGATTGCCGCCGCCGACAAACAGCGCGGTAAATTTTTTCTGTTTGGGCGGGCGGGTAAAAATAGCGCCTTCCACCATGGCGCCGACGTTGTCCGGCGTCACGCCGGCGTAAGTCATTACCTGATCGGCGCCGCCGTCATAGGCAACCACGGTGTCAAAAACCGAGGCAAACGCATCGGTGTCGAATTGGAATAAAAGTTTTTTCATGAAAGGTCCATATCAAAATGTAGGGGAGGTTGTAGGGCTTCAATACTTCGCATGGCACGATGACGGTAATTGATACGAGTGACCACGGCTATACCAAAGGAATCATGCATTATCCGCTCTACACCCTATAGAAAAACACGGGCCGGCATAAAGCCGGCCCGTGGTCGCCGTTTCCATCATTTTTTTAAAATAAACCAGATCAGCCAGTGTTCACTAATGTTTCGGTTCAGCGGTTCCGGGTGTGGTGGGAGCTGCGGTAGGCGCACTTCTCACCATCAATTTATCCTTGTTTTTCCCGATGGTTGCTTTACCAATTCCCTTTACCCGTTCCAAATCGTCCACCGATTTGAACGGGCCGTGTGCATCCCTGTCTTTAACGATGGTTTCAGCTTTCGCTTTGCCGACACCAACCATGGCCGCCGCCAACTGATCAGCGGTTGCCGTGTTGATGTCCAGGGGCTCCGCCCAGGCCCACAGGGGCAACAAAGCTAAAAACAACACCGCCAAACCACGCGTAAACACTTTCATGGATCTGTCTCCTTATGGTTAATGTTTTGAAACAGCCGCCATTAATGACAGCCAGGAAAGCCTAACCCAAATTCACGATAAATTTAAGCATCCACCATAAGGTAGCCGCAAAAAAAAACCGTCCGGGCCGGAAGCCTGGACGGTTTAGGTGCATGGCAAGCGCCCCTGGGAGCGCGGGCAGCCTGCCCATTCGGAGGTACAAACGCCAGTGACGGGGTTCAAACCCCGTCCCGCTCCGAAGTTCAGGTTTAGCGATTAAACCGATGCGTGCGTTTTGATCCACTCCTTCAAGGCTTCATCCATGCGAATCTGCCAACCTTGACCTTGTGCGCGGAAATAGCGGAGTACCTCCGGCGAAAAGCGCACGTTCACCGGTTCCTTGTCTGATCGGCGCGCGCGGTGCAAGGCGGCGAGCGTCGCTTTCACGCCGCCGCCCGGTGTTATTACGGCACGGCTCCAGTCTACCGTGTCATCGTCACCGGGTTCGGCGGCTGCCATTGCTGCGGCCATGTCATCGGGGCTGAATGGCGGCAAAGTAGCGTTGCATTTGATATTTGTTGGCATAGCGGCACGAAATGATGTGGGCGGCATTCCGCCGCTCCGTCCAGACCAGAAAAACGACCCGTTTACGCCACCAGGCGAGGCTTTGCAAGCGTTGTTCGCCGTAGCTAACGCGGTTTTTTGCGTGTTGCGTCTTATCGAAATAAAACTTCCCATCAATCATCCTGTCGACGCAAAAAAAATCGCCCAGACCGGGTGGTCTGGGCGATTCAGTGGTTCCCTCATTGCCAGGTTCCTGTTTTGGGAGAGTTTCCGACGCAACAGGAATAACCCAGGCATTTTTAAAATGCGGCTCGGGAAGCTCCAGCTTCCCTGACCTGGTTCCCAACCCGGAGGTTGGGAACCAGGTCGGCCGCCCCTACCCCGTTGCAGTCGACTAGCCGATGTTGTCGCTGATTTGCTGCTCCGTGACACCGACGATGGTTATCGAGTCGCCGCTGCCCAGATCGACAATAACGTTTCCACCATTCTGGGTGGTGTCGTAGGTATCGCTGTTCGGTATGTCGATGTAGTCCTGGGTGCCGCCGGTCACGTCGAAGCCCTGGATTACATCGTCACCCGAGACACCGGACACCTGGATGGTGTCCTTGGTATCGTCGCCGCCGACGTTGATGGTGTCGTTGCCGGCACCGCCGTTGACGGTATCGGCGCCGGCGCCGCCGGCAACGGTATCGTTGCCGGCATCGCCGGTGACGGAGTCATTACCCGTACCGCCGCTAACGCTGTCGTTGCCGTCGCCGGAAGTCACCGTATCGTTGCCGACGTCGCCCGTGACCGTGTCGTTACCCGTGCCGGCCGTGACGCTGTCGTTGCCGGTGCCGGCCGCGACGGTGTCATTGCCGGTGCCGGCATTGACGCGGTCATTGCCGTCGCCTGCTGCAACGGTGTCGTTGCCGGTGCCGCTGGTGACGGCGTCGTTACCCGCGCCACCACCCACCGTATCGTTGCCGGTCGCGCCCGTGACGGAGTCGTTGCCGTCACCGCCGCTCAGGCTGTCGCCGACGGCGTCGGTGCCGCCGGTTACGGTATCGCTGCCGGCGCCGCCGAACAGCGAGTCACGGCCGGTACCGCCGCTGATGGTGTCGTTGCCGGCTGCACCCGAAACCGAGTCGTTGCCGGTGCCGCCGCTCAGGCTGTCGCCTACGGTATCGTTGGCGCTGCCGCCGGTGATGGTGTCGTTGCCGTCACCGCCGAACAGCGAATCACGGCCGGTGCTGCCGGAAAGGGTGTCGTTGCCGGTCGCGCCGGTGACGGAGTCGTTGCCGGTACCGCCGTCCAGGCTGTCGCCGACGGCGTCGGTGCCGCCGGTAATGGTGTCGCCGCCAGCGCCGCCGAACAGCGAGTCACGGCCCGTTCCACCGGTAATGGTGTCGTTGCCCGCTGCGCCGGTGACGGAATCGTTGCCGGTGCCACCTTCCAGGTCGTCGCCGACGGTATCGTTGGCGCTGCCGCCGGTGATGGTATCCGCTCCGTCGCCGCCAAACAGCGAGTCGCGGCCCGTGCCGCCCGAAAGCGTGTCGTTGCCGGTTGCGCCGGTGACGGAGTCGTTGCCGGTGCCGCCGTCCAGGCTGTCGCCGACGGCGTCGGTGCCGCCGGTGATGGTGTCGGCGCCGTCGCCGCCGAACAGCGAGTCACGGCCTGTTCCACCGGTAATGGTGTCGTTGCCGGCCGCGCCGGTGACGGAGTCGTTGCCGGCGCCGCCTTCCAGGTCGTCGCCGACGGTATCGTTGGCGCTGCCACCGGTGATGGTATCGCTGCCATCACCGCCGAACAGGGAGTCTCGGCCCACGTCGCCGGTGATGGTGTCGTTGCCGGTTGCGCCGGTGACGGAGTCGTTGCCGGTGCCACCGTCCAGGCTGTCGCCGACGGCGTCGGTGCCGCCGGTGATGGTGTCGCCACCGTCGCCGCCGAACAGCGAGTCACGGCCGGTGCCGCCGCTGATGGTGTCGTTGCCGGCCGCGCCGGTCACCGAGTCGTTGCCGTCGCCGCCGTCCAGGTCGTCGCCGACGGTATCGTTGGCGTTGCCGCCGGTGATGGTGTCGGCGCCGTCGCCGCCGAACAGATCGTCACGGCCCACGCCGCCGCTGATGGTGTCGTTGCCGGTGGCGCCGGTGACGGAGTCGTTGCCTTCGCCGCCGTCCAGGTTGTCGCCGATGGCGTCGGTGCCGCCGCTCAGCGTGTCGTCGCCGGTATCGCCGAACAGCGAGTCGCGGCCTGTGCCGCCGGAAATGCTGTCGCCGCCGATGCCGCCGGAGACCGAGTCGTTGCCTTCGCCGCCGTCCAGCGTGTCGCTGTTGTCCGTCGTGCCGACCTCGGTTATCACGTCGGCGGTTTCACCGTAGATGACGTCGTCCCCCGTGCCGCCGTCGACGCTGTCGGCGCCCGAGCCGCCGTAAGCGGAGTCGTCGCCGTCGCCTGCGGCGATGGTGTCGGCGTTTTCGCCGACCACCGTATCGGTGCCGTCGTCGCCGAACAGCGAGTCGCGGCCGGTGCCGCCGTCCAAAGTATCCGAGCCGGTGCCGCCGTCGGCGCTGTCGTCGCCCGTGCCGCCGAGCACTTCGTCGGCATCGGCGCCGCCGTCCATGACGTCGTTGCCGTCGCCGCCATCCAGCGAGTCGAGGCCTTCGCCGCCGTCAGCGGTGTCGCCGCCTTCGCCGCCGTCGAACCAGTCGAAGCCCTGGCCCAGTATCGCTTTATCGTCACCGGCGCCGAACCAGGCCTTGTCGTTGCCTTCATCGCCATCCGACGTGAAATCCCACTCGAACGGCGTCGTGTCGGTCGAACGGTCGAATTCTTCTTCGTAGGGGAGGTCGGTCCAGGCGATATCATCGAAGCGGAAATTCTTCATTTCCACCTTGTCCCAGATATCGTTCCCCAGTTCATCCCAGTTGACGTAGTCGATATCCAGTTTCTGATAGGAAGTCGGATCGAACTCCGTCCATTCGGCTTTGCCCCAATCGACGGCGTGCCACTGGTCAGGCGCGGTGCCGAATTCGTCGAATTCGACGTTGCCCCAATCTACGGCTTGCCACTGGGTAGCGTCTTTGAAGTCGGTGAAATCCAGATAACCCCAGTCGACCGCCTGCCATTGGTCGGGCGTGTCGCCAAAGTCGTTGAAGTCGACGTAACCCCAGTCGACGTCCTGGTACTGGGTGGGATCGGTATTGAAGTCGGTAAAGTCGACGTAGCCCCAGTCGACTTTTTGATACTGGGTGGGATCGACAAAATCGGTAAAGTCGACCTTATCCCAACTGATATCGTCGTACTGCGTAAGATCGCTGCCAAAGTCGGCAAAATCCACGTGACCCCAGTCGACTTTCTGATACTGGGTGGGGTCGGTAAAGTCGGTGAAATCGACTTTGTCCCAACTGATGTCGTCGTACTGCGTGGGGTCGTTGCTGAAATCGGCAAAATCCACGTGGCCCCAGTCGACTTTCTGATACTGGGTGGGATCGGTAAAGTCGGTGAAATCGACCTTGTCCCAACTGATGTCGTCGTACTGCGTGGGGTCGCTGTTGAAATCGGCAAAGTCGACATAACCCCAGTTGACTTCCTGGTACTGGGTGGGGTCGGTGAAATCGGTAAAATCGACTTTATCCCAACTGATGTTCTGATATTGCGTGGGATCGTTATTAAAATCAGTAAAATCGACGTAGCCCCAGTTAACTTCCTGGTACTGGGCCGGGTCGGTGAAGTCGGTAAAATCGACTTTATCCCAGTCGATGGTTTGATATTGCGTGGGGTCGTTATTGAAGTCGGTGAAATTAACCTTTCCCCAGTCGACATTATCATACTGCGTGGGATCAGTATTAAAGTCGTTAAAATCGACGTGGTCCCAGTCAATATTGTCATACAACGTGGGGTCGGTATTGAAATCAGTGAAGTTCACCCCGCCCCAATCGACGTTGTCATATAAAGTCGGGTCGGTGTTGAGGGTGTTGTAATCGATAGCCGTCCAGTCGACGGTGTTCCAGTCTGTGACGTTGTTCGGGTCGATTGAATTAGGGTCGCTCATGGTAGGGTCACTCAAATTTGGATCGGAGGGAGGAGGGCTGTTGGGGTCGAAAGTGGGATCGCTCATGGTAGTGTCACTCGTGGTTGTGTCGGTAGGTGGAGGGGTATTGTTATTATAGGTGAACGTGGTATTCGTGTCGGTAAGCGTATTATTAGTATTGGTATTGTTAAACGTAGTGTTGGTGAATGTGGTATTCGTAGAGGTGAATGTGTTATTGGTAAATGTTTGATTGGTTGGTATGAACATGGATTTCTCTCAAAGCTGGCGGTGCGATAAGGGTGTTCTAACAATAATCGCTGCATACACAAAAAAACGAGAGCCGCTTCACACCCGGTCTCGGCCCTCAAACCAACCCAGATCGTAATCGTTCACGCCCCCTGCTTTTTATGCTCTCCCCCAGGGAGAGGGCTAGGGTGAGGGAATTAAATGGTCGCGGCCTTTTATCTCCCCTCACCCCAACCCTCTCCCGAGAGGAGAGGGAGCCGGAAGTCACTGGTTCCTGGGCGCCATTCGGCGCCGGCAACGCGCTGGAATCTCTCCAGAAGCCTTAGTGATACCGCTTCGCGGCGGCTTTCCCGGTGGGAGAGGGGGATAAAGGTGGGGGCGTGAACGATTACCCCAGATCCTGGTTACTTATTCCCGGAGCAGGCTTACTGACTTCCGGCATGCTGGTTCACACCATTTCATTATCCCACACATTTTGCCGGCCCTTGGCCGCTTGGGCCTGACTTGAAGCGCCGGCTGGGCGGTGCGATGGAAATGCCACAAAAATAAAGGGAGCGGACTGTAACGCCCGCTCCCTTTATTTGATGGTTTATGATCGGCTAGCCGATGTTGTCGCTGATTTGCAGCTCAGTGACGCCGAGGATCGTCAATGTGTCGCCACTGCCCAGATCGACCACAACGTTTCCACCCACTTGAGTCGTGTCGACGACGTTTTCACCGTTCGGTATGTCGATGAAGTCCTGGACTGGACCTTTCACGTCAAACCCCAGGATCTGATCGTCACCTGAAACACCGGAAATCCGAACGACATCTCGTGTATCGTCACCACTGAGGTTGATGGTGTCGTTGCCGGCGCCGCCGTCGACGACATCGCCGCCGGTGCCGGCATTAATGCTGTCGTTTCCGGCCGCACCCATGAGGGAATCACTGCCGTCATCTCCAATGATGGTGTCGTTACCCGCATTGCCTATGATGGTGTCTTCGCCCTTGCCACCGACTAAAGAGTCACCGGCTGTGTCGGTGCCGCCCGTGATCGTATCGTCGCCATCACCGCCAAACAAAGAATCGCGACCGGTTCCACCGGTGATGGTGTCGTTGCCGGTTGCGCCGGTGACGGAGTCATTACCCGTACCGCCGTTCAGGCTGTCGCCGATGCTGTCGGTGCCGCCGGTGACGGTGTCGCCGCCGTCGCCGCCGAACAGCGAATCACGGCCAGTGCCGCCGCTGATGGTGTCGTTGCCGCCGGCGCCGGTGACGGAGTCATTACCCGCACCGCCGTTCAGGCTGTCGCCGATGCTGTCGGTGCCTCCTGTGACGGTGTCGCCGCCGTCGCCGCCGAACAGTGAATCACGGCCAGTGCCGCCGCTGATGGTGTCGTTGCCGCCGGCGCCGGTGACGGAGTCATTACCCGCGCCGCCGTTCAGGCTGTCGCCGATGCTGTCGGTGCCGCCTGTGACGGTGTCGCCGCCGTCGCCGCCGAATAGTGAATCACGGCCAATGCCGCCGCTGATGGTGTCGTTGCCGCCGGCGCCGGTGACCGAGTCGTTGCCGCCGTCGCCATTCAGGCTGTCGCCGATGCTGTCGGTGCCGCCTGTGACGGTGTCGCCGCCGTCGCCGCCGAACAGCGAGTCGCGGCCTGTGCCGCCGGAAATGGTGTCGTTACCGCCGGCGCCGGTGACCGAGTCGTTGCCGCTGCCGCCGTCCAGGCTGTCGCCCACGGTATCGTTGGCGCTGCCGCCGGTGATGGTATCGCTGCCGGCACCGCCGAACAGCGCATCGCGCCCCACACCACCGCTGATGGTGTCGTTACCGCCGGCGCCGGTGACGGAGTCGTTGCCGTTGCCGCCATTCAGACTGTCGCCGATGTTGTCGGTGCCGCCGGTGACCGTATCGCCGCCGGCGCCGCCGAACAGCGAGTCGCGGCCCGTGCCTCCGGTAATGGTGTCGTTACCGCCTGCGCCGGTGACGGAGTCGTTGCCGTTGCCGCCATTCAGACTGTCGCCGATGTTGTCGGTGCCGCCGGTGACGGTATCGCTGCCATCGCCGCCGAACAACGAGTCGCGGCCCGTGCCTCCGGCAATGGTGTCGTTGCCGGTTGCGCCGGTGACGGAGTCGTTGCCGGTGCCTCCATCCAGGCTGTCGCCGATGGCATCGGTGCCGCCAGCCAGCGTGTCGTCGCCGGTATCGCCGAACAGGGAGTCACGGCCGGTGCCGCCGGAAAGGCTGTCGCCGCCGATGCCGCCGGAAACCGAGTCGTTGCCTGAGCCACCGTCCAGCGTATCGCTATCGTCCGCCGTGCCGACACTGGTGATGACGGCGGTGGTTTCCCCGTAAATGGTGTCGTTGCCGTCGCCACCCGCCACGCTGTCGGCGCCGGAGCCGCCGCAGTCGTAGTCATCGCCTGCTCCACTGGAAATGGTGTCGGCGTTTTCGCCGGCCACCGTGTCGGTGCCGTCATCGCCGAACAGCGAGTCGCGGCCCTCGCCACCGTCCAGGGTATCGGAGCCGGTGCCGCCGTCGGCGCTGTCGTCGCCCGTGCCGCCGCCCAAGCTGTCGGCATCGCCGCCGCCGTCCAGGGTATCGTTGCCGTCGCCGCCGTCCAGCGAGTCCAGCCCGGAACCGCCGTCGGCGCTGTCGCCGCCGGCGCCGCCGTCGAACCAGTCAAAGCCCTTGCCCAGATTGGCCGTGTCGTCACCCGCGCCAAACAGGGCTTTGTCGTTGCCTTCGTCAGCCGTAAAGTCCCAGACGATATCGCTGGTATCCGTCGAAAAATCCTGGACTGCGTTGTAGGTAAGGTCATTCCAGGAAATATCCTGGAAGTCGAAATACCCCATGTCCACGTTGTCCCAGACATCGTTCCCCAAATCGTTCCAGTTGACGTAATTGACGTCCAATTCCTGATAAGAAGTCGGCTCAAACTCCGTCCACTGGACGACCCCCCAATCGACGGCGTCCCATTGATCAACATCGGTGCCGAATTCATTAAATTGGACATTACCCCAGTCAATATCCTGATACTGGGTAGGGTCCAGATTGAAATCGGTAAAATTGACCAGCCCCCAGTCGATGGCTAGATATTGCGTGGGATCGTTGTTGAAATCCGTGAAGTTGACGTAGCCCCAGTTGATATCCTGATATTGGGTGGGGTCGTTGTTAAAATCGGTGAAATCCACCAAGCCCCAGTCGATTGCCTGATATTGCGTGGGGTCGTTATTGAAATCCGTGAAATTGACCAAGCCCCAATCGATGGTTTGATACTGGGTGGGGTCATTATTGAAATCCGTGAAGTTTACCAAGCCCCAATCGACGGTGTCATACTGCGTGGGATCGGTATTGAAGTCGGTAAAATCTACCTGCCCCCAGTCGATCGTCTCATACTGCGTGGGATCATTGTTGAAGTCCGTGAAATTCACCTGCCCCCAATCGACGGACTGATAGAGCGTGGGGTCGTTGTTAAAGTCGGTAAAGTTTACCTGTCCCCAATCCACCGTTTGGTAAAGATTGGGATCGGTATCGAAGTTATTAAAGTCGACCGAGCCCCAATCGACCGAAGACCAGTCGGTGACTGTGGTCAAATCAACAGGATTCGTGGTGGTAGCGGTGGTCGTGGTCGTAGTAGTGGTTATCCCTGTCGTCGTTGTTCCTGTGGTGGTAGGCCCTGTAGTAAGCCCAGTTGTAGTGGTGCCTGTGGTAGTAAACCCGCTGGTGGTAAAACCGGTGGTGGTATACAAAGCATGGCTCAGCATGGACATGCCCGACACGGTGAACGGCAACACCGTTTCGATGGGGCCGCTGCTGTATTCCAAATCCCAATCTCCGTCCAACGCAATGGGGCCGGTTTGATCCACGGATGCGGCGACATCCGCTCCCAAAGCCGCCGATAAGGTATCGACCAAGCCACGCCCCGCCTCGTCGGACGCCACCGAACAGCCGTACAGCAATACATCCGCGCCGGGAGCCAGGTGTGAAGCAATGGCGGCCAGTGCGTCCTGGTGCAGCGGCAAATCAGCGCTGGTAATTGCGCCTGACCCCAGGGACAGCGAATGCGCGCTGCCATGGCTGATCAGATGAATGGCCGATAGATCGCTGTAGCCATCCAGCGCATCGGCCAGCAATTGCAGGCCGTCGCCGGATGACGGCAATAAAATGACCGGGATATCGGGGCTGAGCCCGGCGGCCAGGGTTTTAAAATCGGTAACTTTAGGGTCAACAATAATGACTTCGTTAAACGATGACATGACAAAACCTCTGTTGAAAAATCAAACGATAAGATGAATTTGTGAAATTTTTGCGCCAGACACAAGGATGAGTTCGCGGTTTGCGGTTCCACGATAAACGCCATAGCCGTAAAAAAGCGAGAGGTTCTTCACGCGCTACCCCGGTAAATGGCGCAGCATCCCCGTTCATCAAGCCCATCAGCGCAAACCTAGGCGTTTATTGTTACACAACACGTTGTGAATCCAAGCTATGCTTGGTTGTGGCTTAAACCCAAGGATTGTCGATTCATTGTAAAAACTGGCGCAATAAAAAAGGGAGCGGGCGGAATGCCTGCTCCCTTTGTTTTTCCTTCGACGAGTCGACTATCCGATGTTGTCGCTGATTTGCTGCTCAGTGACGCCAACGATGGTCAGCGAGTCGCCGCTGCCCAGATCGACAATAACGTTTCCACCATCCTGGGTGGTGCCGTAGGTATCGCCGGCCGGTATGTCGATGTAATCCTGGGTGCCGCCGGTAACGTCGAAGCCCACGATCTGGTCATCGCCCGAGACGCCGGAAACCTGGATGGTGTCCGTGGTATCGTCACCGCCGACGTTGATGGTGTCGTTGCCGACACCGCCATTGATGGTGTCTGCGCCGTTGCCACCAGCCAGGCTGTCGTTACCACCTGCGCCGGTGACGGAGTCGTTGCCGTCGCCGCCGTTCAGGCTGTCGCCGATGGCGTCGGTGCCGCCGCTGATAACGTCGTTGCCGGCGCCGCCGGACAGCGAGTCGTGGCCGGTGCCGCCCGTCAGCGTATCGCTGCCGCCCGCGCCGGTGACGGAGTCGTTGCCGTCGCCGCCGTTCAGGCTGTCGCCGATGGCGTCGGTGCCGCCGCTGATAACGTCGTTGCCGGCGCCGCCGGACAGCGAGTCGTGGCCGGTGCCGCCATTCAAGGTATCGCTGCCGCCCGCGCCGGTGACGGAGTCGTTGCCGTCGCCGCCGTTCAGGTTGTCGCCGATGGCGTCGGTGCCGCCGCTGATAACGTCGTTGCCGGCGCCGCCGGACAGCGAGTCGTGGCCGGTGCCGCCCGTCAGCGTATCGCTGCCGCCTGCGCCGGTGACAGAGTCGTTGCCGTCGCCGCCGTTCAGGCTGTCGCCGATGGCGTCGGTGCCGCCGCTGATAACGTCGTTGCCGGCGCCGCCGGACAGCGAGTCATGGCCGGTGCCGCCCGTCAGGGTATCACTGCCGCCTGCCCCGGTGACGGAATCGTTGCCGACGCCGCCGTTCAGGCTGTCGCCGAGGGTGTCGGTGCCGCCGGTGATGACGTCGTTGCCGGCGCCGCCGGACAGCGAGTCGTGGCCGGTGCCGCCCGTCAGCGTATCACTGCCGCCTGCGCCGGTGACGGAGTCGTTGCCGACGCCGCCGTTCAGGCTGTCGCCGAGGGTGTCGGTGCCGCCGCTGATGACGTCGTTGCCGGCACCGCCGGACAGCGAGTCATGGCCGGTGCCGCCCGTCAGGGTATCACTGCCGCCTGCCCCGGTGACGGAGTCGTTGCCGGCACCGCCGTTCAGGCTGTCGCCGATGGCGTCTGTACCGCCGACGATGGTGTCGCCGCCTGCGCCGCCAAACAGTGAGTCACGGCCCGAACCACCGGTCAAAGTATCGCTGCCGGCCGCGCCGGTGACCGAGTCATTGCCCGTGCCGCCATTCAGGCTGTCGCCGATGGAATCTGTGCCGCCGACGATGGTATCGCTGCCCGAGCCGCCAAGCAGCGAGTCGCGGCCCGTGCCGCCGGACAGACTGTCGCCGCCGATGCCGCCGGAAACCGAGTCGTTGCCGTCGCCGCCATCCAAGGTGTCGCTGTCGTCCGCCGTGCCTACGCCGGTAATGACCGTGGTATTTTCGCCATAGATGGTATCGTTGCCCGCGCCGCCATCGACGCTATCGGCGCCGGAACCGCCATAGTCGTAATCGTCGCCGGCTCCGCTGGAAATGGTGTCGGCATTTTCACCGACTACCGTATCGGTGCCGTCATCACCGAACAGCGAGTCGCGACCGTCGCCACCGTCCAGGGTATCCGAGCCGGTGCCGCCATCAACGCTGTCATCGCCCGTGCCGCCGCCCACGCTATCAGCGTCGGCTCCGCCGTCCAGGCTGTCGTTGCCCGTACCGCCATCCAGGGAGTCGAGGCCAGCGCCGCCGTCTGCGGTATCGCTGCCGTCACCGCCGTCGAACAAGTCGAAGCCCTTGCCCAGAATGGCTTGGTCGTTACCCGCGCCAAACACGGCTTTGTCGTTGCCTTCGTCGGTCGTAAAGTCCACGTCGTGCGAACCGCTATCCGTCGAGAAATCCTGGGTGGTTTTGTAGGTAATGGCATCCCAGGAAATATCCTCGAAATTAAAATTACCCATGTCCACGTTGTCCCAAACGTCGCCGCCCAGATCATTCCAGTTGACCAGGTTGATATCCAGTTCCTGATAAGAAGTCGGCTGGAATTCATTCCACTGGACATTGCCCCAGTCGACGCTGTCCCAGCGCGTGGGATCCGTGCCGAACTCATTGAATTGGACTTCTCCCCAGTCGACGTTTTGATACTGCGTGGTATCGGTATTGAAGTCGGTAAAATCGACTTTACCCCAATCGATGGTTTCGTACTGCGTGGGGTCGTTGTTGAAGTCGGTAAAATCAACCTTACCCCAGTCTACATTGTCATATTGCGTGGGATTGCTGTTAAAGTCGGTAAAATTGACTTGATCCCAGTTGACGTTGTCATATTGCGTAGGATTGTTGTTGAAGTCAGTGAAGTTTACGTTGCCCCAATCGACCGATTGGTAAAGCGTAGGGTCCGTATTAAAAGTATCGAAATTGACCGCACCCCAGTCTACCGTTTGATAAAGGGTGGGATCGGTAGAGAAGTTATTAAAATCAACCGAGTTCCAGTCGACCGAAGACCAATCGGTTACTGTGGTCAAATCAGGCGGTTGGGTATTGGAATCGGTGGTTTGATTGGGATCGGTCGTCACGTTGGGGTCCGTGGTGACGTTGGGGTCGGTCGTCACATTGGGGTCCGTGGTGACGTTGGGGTCGGTCGTCACATTGGGGTCCGTGGTGACGTTGGGATCGGTTGTCACATTGGGGTCCGTGGTGAGGTTGGGATCGGTCGTGACGTTGGGGTCCGTGGTGACGTTGGGGTCCGTGGTGACGTTGGGATCGGTCGTGACGTTAGGGTCCGTGGTGACGTTAGGGTCGGTTGTCACGTTGGGGTCCGTGGTGACGTTGGGATCGGTCGTCACATTGGGATCGGTTGTCACGTTAGGGTCTGTGGTGACGTTGGGGTCGGTAGTGGGGTCCATGATAAGCCTCTGTATAAGTTAATTGGAGTTAATGTAATTATAATGGGGTTCTCTCTGCGATATGTTTCATGGTTTGCGTACTATGATGTATTCATGGATCTGGCTCCAAGTCTGCGGTGGAATTGCGATTGTCGGCTCCAGAATAGACAGTATGCTCGTGTAAAAGCGATAACTGCCTCACAGTTTGTTGCTCGAGTTGTTTGATAATGTTTCGTTAAGTAATTTGTAACACAGCTGTAATATTGCGCAATTTAATTATTCTTTAATAAAAACTCCGGTTTTGCAAACCAGAAAACGGTTTTGTGTGGCGTATTGAAAACCTATGGGCATAGGTCAGGCAAACCCGGTTATCCGGCTTGAAATTTGACGGTTATTGTGGGTTGCGTTTGCTGTATACGCCGGAGATTCGGCGAATTTATTGCGGGGATGGTGGCTTGCTTTTCGCCAAGAAAAGCAAGCAAGGGCAGTGTGCGGGGATAAATAAAACTCCCCAGATGCTCAAGGGTGAGCATCCGGGGAATGTCTTGGGCGGTGGCGCCGGATTCCGAGGGGTTCCAGCGCTGCGCGCCGGTTTTACATCAGGTTGAAATACCCATCGCCGGAGGTTGCATCCAACTGCAGGTGGGACAGGTTCACGCCCACCAAGTTGATGGCGTCGCTGCCGGCCAGATGGATGGTGGTGCCGGAGTGAGTCGACTGCAGGCTGTAATCGCTGCTGTTGAATACGCCGTCGCTGTTCTGATCGACCAAGTGCAGCTGATCGCCCAGGGCGAAGTCTTTGACCACGTCTTTGCCGCTGCCGGTGTTGCCGAAGTCGAACAAATCCGATCCCGTTCCGCCGGTCAGCACGTCGTTGCCCAGTCCGCCGGCCAGGCTGTCAGTGCCGGCATTGCCATTCAACCTGTCGTTGCCGCTGCCGCCGTCTTCGTTGTCGTTGCCCAAGCCGCCGATCAGATTGTCGGCGCCGGCCCCGCCCGACAAGTCGTCATTGCCGTCGCCGCCGTCTTCCCTGTCGTTGCCGTCGCCGCCGATGAGATTGTCCAGCCCGCTGCCGCCGCTCAATTTGTCATTGCCGGTGCCGCCGTCCACCATATCGTCACCGATGCCGCCGGTCAGGTTGTCGTTGCCTATATCGCCGGCCAGGTGGTCGTTGCCTTCGCCGCCGTCGGTGTTGTCGTTGCCGTTGCCGCCGTTCAGGCTGTCGTCGCCCAGGCCGCCGAACAAGTGGTCATTGCCTTCGCCGCCGTCGGTGTTGTCGTCGCCGTTGCCGCCGTTCAGGCTGTCGTCGCCCAGGCCACCGAATAAGTGGTCGTTGCCTTCGCCGCCTTCTGCGTTGTCGTTGCCGTTGCCGCCGTCCAAGCTGTCGTCACCCAAGCCGCCAAGCTGGATGTCGTTGCCGTCGGTGCCCATTTCATTGTCGGCGCCGTCGGTGCCGCCTTCGCTTTCGTGGGTAAAGTTAAGTTTGTAAGCATCGCGCATGGTCATGTTGGTTGCTCCAGAGTTTGTCAAATAAAAAGGGATGAAGCCGTGGCCGAATGATGTCCCGGCCATGCATTCCATAAGGCAGTAAACATGCCAATTCGGCGTATCCGCGTTAATGCACTGAAATAACACGATATTATTTTCCAGATCGGGCGGCGTCAGACCGGCGGGAGTGCGCGCCGGTGCTGGGTTACGCAGAAAGCGGAAACAATTTTTGCGGTGTTGCGCCGGCAGGACGGTCGTGCCGCTGCAAGGCCCAATCCACGTGTTCCCGCACCATGGCCGAAGGATGATCGCGCCGGCTGAGCAGCGCGGCTATCGTTGCCGGCGTGGCGGCGGCATTGCCCAGCGCCACGGCGAGATTGCGCAGCCAGCGTTCGTGGCCGATGCGGCGGATGGGCGAGCCTTCGCTGCGCCGTAAAAATTCGGCCTCGTCCCAGGCAAATAAATCCACCAAATTTGATGCTTCCAGCGCGTGGCGCGGCAAGAAATCCGTCTCACGGGTGAGTTGGGCAAAGCGGTTCCACGGGCAGACCAGTTGGCAGTCGTCGCAGCCGTAAATGCGGTTGCCGATGGCCGGGCGTAGTGCTGGCGGAATCGCTCCGGCCAATTCGATGGTCAGGTAGGAAATGCAGCGGCGTGCGTCCAGCAGGTATGGGGCGATGATGGCCTGGGTGGGGCAGACCTCCAGGCAGGCCCGGCAGGTGCCGCAGTGGGAGAGGGAGGGTGTATCGGTGGGTAAAGGCAGGTCCGTATAGATTTCGCCCAGAAAAAACCAGGAGCCGGCGCGCGGGGCGATGAGATTGGTGTGCTTGCCGATCCAGCCCAGGCCGGCGTGCTGCGCCAGCGGTTTTTCCAGTACCGGCGCGCTGTCGCAAAACACCCGGTAGCCGAACGGGCCGGCGTGGTCCTCGATTGTTTTTGCCAGCTTTTGCAGGCGTTGCCGCAGCAGCTTGTGATAATCGCGGCCCAGCGCATAACGCGATACATAGGCTTTGCCGCTGTCGCTCAACACCGCCGCCGCGCCGGCAAGGCCGTGCGGCAAATAATCCATGCGCGCGCTGATTACCCGCAGCGTGCCCGGCACCAGTTGCTCCGGCCGGCTGCGTTTTGCGCCGTGGCGCTGCATATAGTCCATTTCGCCGTGCAAGCCCTGCGCCAGCCAAACCGACAAGCGCTGTTCAGCCTGGCTCAAATCGATGCCGGCAATGCCGACGCCCTGAAAACCCAGGGTTTTACCCCAGGTTTTGATGAGTTCGGCGAGTCGTGGGTAATCGGGGGTGGTCACTCCATTCACTTATTTGCCAATCGCCAAAATAAGGACGCCCAGTCCCACCATGAGTATGCCGCTCCATTCCCGCATCGACGGGCGCTCATCGAGAAAAAGGAAGGCGAATAACGCCACCAGGACCAGGCTGAATTTATCTACCGGGGCAACCTTGGACGCGTCGCCGATTTTCAAGGCCCGGAAATAACACACCCAGGATGCGCCTGTCGCCAAGCCCGAAAGGGTTAAAAACACCCAGGTTTTTGAGGGCAGATTGAAGGGATTGCTCCATTTACCGGACCAAAATACGAACCCGGCCAGTACCGCCATGATGATGGCGGTTCGAACCAGCGTCGCCAGATCGGAGTCCACGCCTTCCAGCCCGATCTTCGCGAAAATCGCGGTCATGGCCGCAAATACGGCGGACAGGAGCGCCCAGAGAAACCAGTTGAATGCCATTATCGTCATGTTTGGCTTGATGCCTGCGTTGCCACCGGATCGCATCCGGCGAGGGGTTTGCGGATTTTACCCGGTTCCCTCCGGGCACAGGGTTTAAGTTCGCCTTGCGCTGGGCAGTGGAAACCGTTACCCGGCTAAAACCGGGCGTTACAATAGGCCCCACGGATAACTCGCCATAAAGACCGCTCGTGCAATCCACCCTGTCTGCTTACCTGAATTCAGCTTTGCCCCTATACCGCGCCGACGAAGTGCGCGCCTTGGATCGTCACGCCATCGAAACTTTGGGCATTCCCGGCCTGGTGTTGATGCAGCGCGCCGGTGCGGCGGTTTTCGACGTGCTGCGCCGGCAATGGTCCGATGCCGCTTCCATCACGGTGCTGTGTGGTGCCGGCAACAATGCCGGTGACGGCTATGTCGTGGGCACGCTGGCTTTGGCCGCCGGTCTGCCGGTGTCGCTGTATGCCTTGACGGCGCCGGACCGGCTTAAAGGCGATGCCCAATCGGCCTATCGGCAGTTCCTGGCGGCGGGTGGCGTGGCAACACCCGGCTTGCCTGACCGGTTTGCCCCGGATAGCGTACTGGTGGATGCGCTGTTGGGGACGGGATTGGACCGGCCTGTACAAGGCGTTTATGCCGAAGCCATCGCCGCCGTCAACGCCTGCGGCAATCCCGTGTTGGCGCTGGATATTCCCTCCGGCTTGTGCGCCGACAGCGGTATGCCGTTGGGTGATCGTTTAGCGGTAAGGGCATCCTGCACCGTGACGTTCATCGCGCTGAAGCAGGGGTTGTATACCGGCCTGGCGGCGGATTATTGCGGCGCGCTGCACTTGGCCGACTTGGCGGTGCCCATGGATGCCGCAACCGTCATTGGTCCCCAGGCCACGCTGTTGGGCGAGTTCCCACGTTTGCCGAAGCGTGCGCGCTGTGTGCACAAAGGGCACCATGGCCATGTGCTGGTCATCGGCGGCGACAGCGGCTACAGCGGCGCTGCGCGCATGGCGGCGGAAGCCGCCGCCCGTTGCGGCGCGGGTTTGGTCAGTATCGCCACCCGTGCTGCCCACGCGGATGTTATCAACCTGGGACGGCCCGAGCTGATGGTTCACGGCGTGGAATCCGCCGATGCGCTGCAAGGTTTGCTGGAAAAAGCCGGCGTGGTGGTGATAGGCCCCGGCCTGGGGCAGTCGGACTGGGCCAAAACCCTGTTTGCCGCTGTTCTGGCCAGTGCTTTGCCGCTGGTGGTGGACGCCGATGCTCTCAATCTGCTTGCAGCCGCACCCCGGCGCCGCGACAACTGGGTGTTGACGCCGCATCCCGGCGAAGCGGGCCGCTTGTTGGGTACCGGTTCCGCCGCAGTGCAGCAGAACCGCTACGCTGCGCTGGATGAGCTGCGTGCCCGCTATGGTGGGGTGGTGGTGTTGAAAGGCCCCGGCAGCCTGATCGGTGGAGCGCACGGCCCGGCCTACGTCTGTACTGCCGGCAATCCCGGCATGGCCGGCGGCGGCATGGGCGACGTATTGGCGGGCATCATCGCCGCTTTGATCGCCCAGGGCGTGGCGCCACTGGAAGCGGCGGCTGGCGGCGCGGTGTTGCACGGTACTGCGGCGGATGTCGCCGCTGAGCGCGGTGAACGCGGCCTGCTGGCCGGCGACTTGTTTAATCCTTTACGGGAGCTGATCAACCGATGATGAAGCGATTGGCGGACGAAGCCGCCACCGAAGCTTTCGGCGCGCGCCTGGGCGGCGTGCTGAGCGGTGGCGGCCTGGTTTTTTTGCACGGCCAACTGGGTGCCGGTAAAACCACGCTGGTGCGCGGGCTGCTGCGGGGGCTGGGCTGGGCCGGCGCGGTCAAAAGCCCCACTTTTACGCTGGTGGAAGCGTATGAGCTGGCGGGCAGACACATCTACCATTTCGATTTGTACCGTTTGAGTGATGCGGAAGAGCTGGAATGGATGGGTATCCGCGATTATCTGGCCGCCGAGGCTTTGTGCCTGGTGGAGTGGGCTGAGCGCGGTGAGACGGTATTGCCGCCCGCCGATTTGATCGTACAGTTGGAAATGTGTCCGCCGGGACGCCTTGTGCGGGTACAGGCAGGCAGTACACGCGGAAACGCGCTGTTGGAGCTTCTTGAAAAATAAGTAAAATCAGTGCGTTGCAAGTATTTCCTAGAAAGTACTTGCGATTTTTTTTCGCGGCGGCTATGTTTGTGCCTCATCTACGTTTTAGCCGCGATTTCCCATGGCATTTCGTCCACGCAAGATTTCCCAATTATTGTTGGTTGCGCTGGCTTTTGGGCTGAAGAGCGCGGCTGCCTCCGTCGACGTGACGGCGTTGCGTTATTCCACGACGCCGACGTCCACCCGTCTGATCTTCGATACTTCCTCGCCCGTGGCGGAGCATCAGTTGGTGATGCTGCACAATCCCGACCGCCTGATCATTGATGTTACCGACGGCGCATTGAACGGCGCCATTCCCCAGGCTCCGGCCAACAACCCGACGGTGCAGGGCGTGCGCGCCGGCATGCGTGATCGTAGCCACCTGCGTTTAATCGTCGATCTGCGGAAATCCGTACAGGCCAAAAGCTACGCCAGCACCGAGGGCCGCGGCAATCATCAACTGGTGGTGGATTTGTACAGTGCCGGCGCCACGCCGCCCGCGGCTCAGCCGATTGCCAAGCCTGCACCGCGCGTGCCGGCCCAGCCCGACGTTGTCCCCATTGCCGCCAAGCCGGCTCCCGCCGCTGCCGGCCACGCGATTGCCGCAGCGCAGCCGGTTACCCGGTCACAGCCGGTTGGCCGCGAAAAGCAGGAGCGGCGCGACGTGGTGGTGGCCATCGACGCCGGTCACGGCGGTGAAGATCCCGGCGCTCATGGCGCTTTGGGGACCGAAGAAAAAGTGGTGGCGCTGGCGATTGCCCGCAAGCTGGAAGCGCTGATCAAGCGGCAATCCGGCATGCGCCCCGTCATGATCCGCAACGGCGATTATTTTGTCGGCTTGCGCCAGCGTATCGAAAAAGCCCGCAAGTACAAAGCCGATTTGTTTGTTTCCATTCACGCCGATGCTTACGAAAACGGCGACGCCAAGGGGTCATCGGTATTTACGCTGTCGGAAAAAGGCGCCACCAGCGAAGCCGCCAAGTGGCTGGCGGAAAGTGAAAACGCCGCCGATCTGGTGGGCGGCGTGAAGCTTAACGACAAAGACAACGTATTGGCTTCGGTGCTGCTGGATTTATCACAAACCGCCACCCAGGAAGCCAGCCAGGAAGTCGCGCACAAAGTGCTGCGCGAACTGTCCCGCGCCAGCAATCTGCATCATCAGCAAGTGCAGCGCGCCGGATTCGCCGTGCTCAAATCTCCGGACGTACCGTCGATTCTGGTTGAGACCGCATTCATCTCCAATCCTGAAGAAGAGCGTAAGCTGAAAGACCCCGCTCAGCAGGATCAAATCGCCAGATCCATCTTTCAAGGCATCCGCAATTATTTCATCCAGCGCGCGCCGCCCGGCACGCATTTGGCGGCGCAGTAAACCGAAATTACGCTGACGCCGGATAGGCCGGTGTCGGCGTTTTTTTCAGCATATAGGGAGCTAAGGACATAATATGATGCGGTTTATTAATAATCCGCTACACCGGATCAAAGTTTTCATCGAAGGAAACACGCCTTATATCGAAGCACGTTTTCTCCTGTTGTGTGCATTCGCGGTCGTCGCTTTTCCCCTCTATTACCTGATTTATCACACCTTATTTCCGCAGCCCTACGAAAATTTGGCATTGCGCCTGCTGGGCAGCGCTTTGTGCCTGCCTTTGGTATTCATCCGGTATTGGCCGAAAAGCCTGCTGCGCTATCGGGATGCATACTGGTATCTGGTGGCGCTGTATATCTTGCCGTTTTTTTTTATATTCATGCTGCTCATGAATCAAATGGCCACGGTCTGGTGGCTGGCCACGCTGGCCGCCGTGTTTTTGATGGTGCTGATCCATAGTTGGTATCAATTTCTCAGTCAGCTTGTGTTGGGAGCGGGGCTGGCGGGGCTGGCCTTTTATTGGAATACCGGCCAGACAGCTCTTGTTATTACCGATTGGAGTTATTTACCGGTATTTTTCTTCGTTATTGCGATAGGCGCACTGCTGAACTTCAGCAGTGAATTGCTCAAGCAGGAACGCCTGCAAGCCATGCTGGCGGCCGCCAACAACATCGCCCACGAATTGCGCACGCCTCTGCTGGGCATCAAAAGCGGGGCGATGGGGTTGCAGCAGTATCTGCCCAAACTACTGGAGGCCTACGAACTCGCCAAACAGAACCAGCTACCGGTTGCCACGATACGGCTGGCGCATTTGCAGGCGATGTACGGGGTATTGGAACGCATCAATAGCGAAGCCGACAATTCCAATACCATTATCGACATGTTGTTGATGAACACGCGCACCAACGGCTTGAAGGCGGAGCACATCAGCGGGTGTTCGATGCAGAAGTGCGTGGAAACGGCGTTGAAGCGTTATCCTTTTTCTTCGGAACACGAAAAACAGCTGATCGTATGGAATGAAGGGGGGGATTTCAGCTTTCGCGGCGTTGAAATCCTCATGGTGCACGTGTTGTTCAACCTGCTGAAAAACGCGCTGTACTACATTGCCAAGGCGGGTAAAGGCAAAGTTTACATTTACACCGAGTGCTCGCCACAAAACAATACGCTGGTGTTTCGCGATACGGGCTGCGGCATTCCAGCCGATGTATTGCCTTTGATATTTACGCGCTTTTTTTCCTGGCCTTTGGCCAACAGTTGCAGCCATGGAGCGGGCATAGGCTTGGCATTTTGCCAGGATATCGTGGAAGCTTTCGGCGGCAGCATCAGCTGCGAGTCCGGGCTGGGGGAATATACGGAATTCAGGTTGCTGTTTCCTTCGGCGGCAATGCCGACTAGCGCCGGCCCGGCTCGGGCTGCGGAAGTGGCTCAAGGGAGCATGGGCTGAACGCGGTCGCGCCGCTTCAGCTTTGTCGCGCCAGCAGCTTGCGTGCTTCGGTAAAAGCCTCCCGAAAATCGACAAACAGCGGTTCTTCCTGGTTGAGCAGGTTTTTCAATAAGGCATGCTGCAGTTTGTATTTGAAATCCCCGATGGCCAGGGCGCCGATGCCCACGGCACCCGGACTGCTGACGGCATATTTGAGCGGGACACCCAGGTTTTTGAGCTGGATGCCGTCTATGCCCAGCGGCGGTACGGCGTTGACGTCGCCGGCAACCTTCAGCTTTCTGGCTTCCGCCAATACCGGCGCTTTCAGCACCTGAACCCCCGCCCTGGCGCAGCAAAATACCACGTCGGCTTCGTGCAGCAAGTGCACCTTGTCGGCTTCGGAGGCCGCGCAAGTGCCTTCCATTTGGGTATTGAACAAGCGGCTGTAGTGCGTGGCTTTTTCCAGGGCATTATCCAAAGAGGCATGATCCACAATGGTGGACTCCGCGCCGCACAACGCGGCGATCACGCCGGTTGCCAGGCCTACCGGCCCCGTGCCGCCGAATACCACGGACTTAAGCCCTTGCAGATCGCAGCCGTGCTTTTGCTGCAATTCCCTTTCCACCAGCGCCACCAAGGCGGCAGCCGTGGTAAAGCCGCCGCTGGGGTCGGCCATGATCGATACCTGGAATGGCGGCACCATGGCTTTTCTGGCTGCATCCATCATCTGCATGGCCAGGCCGATGTCGCGCCCACCGATGAACATGCCCGTATTTTTGGTGCCCTGCGGTCCCCGGGAAAAAATGGCGTCCTGGGTCAGGCCGTTGATTTCTTCCAGTTTGACGTTGTTGATGGGCAGCACCACGTCATAGTTCGCATCGATCGCCATGTTGATGTCGAACGGGCTGTTGTGCGGCATCGGATCGAGCATGTACAGGACGGTGCGCTTTTCCATGGTGGTCATCCTCATCAGGCGGCGGTTGCCGACATCAGTTCCCGGGCGATTTTGAATGCGTGCTCGTAGTGCAGGTACGAAGGCTTGTTGTCCCCCCGTTCCAGCATCAGGTTCAGCAAGCGCGACTGGGTCTGGTATTTGATGCCGCCCATCGCCAGTGCGCCGATGCCCAGAGCGCCGCTGATGGAGCCCGGAATCGGCGTGCCGTTGTCGTGGGGGGCTACGTCCGCGATGCCGGAAGGGGGCACGGCATTGACGTCGGCAGCCACTTTCAGGCGTGCGGCGGTAGCCATCAAGGTTTCGTCCAGCACCTGCACGCCGGCGGCGGCGGTGGCAAACACGATGTCGGCGGTTTTGATCAGCTCGGCTTTATTGGCATCGGCTTCGCCCTTGATATGGGTTTTGCCGGCACCGAATTCGCGGTTGCACATATCGGCAACCTGGCAGGCTTTTTCCAGCTGCCGGCCGACCAGCCATACATTGGCGCCGGCTTGAGCAGCCAGCACGGCGGCGATCTGGCCCACCGGTCCCGTTCCACCCAGTACCAGCACGTTTTGGCCTTCCAGGGTGGCGCCGGCGAAATTGCGCGCCAGCAGGTTTTCAGCCACGGCGACCATGGCGGCGGCGGTCGTAAATGCGCCGCTGGGGTCGGCGAAAACGGAAACCTGAAACGGCGGCACCATGGATTTTTTGGCTTCGTGCAGCATTTGCATGGCCGTCAAGGTGTCTCTGCCGCCGATAAAGATACCGGTATATTTAACCGATTTGACACTGCGTGAAAAAATGGCGTCCTGAACCAGGGTTTGGATTTCGTCCACGGTCACGTTGGTATACGGCATGGCGGATATCCAGCCCGCGTCCAAAGCCATATTGACGTCGAACGGACTTAAGTTTTTTGCCGTAGTGAACATGTGTAGGACATATTGTTTTTCCACGAATGCCTCCAGGGGTAGGTTTTAAAATGCAATAGAAGCGCCGAAACGGCGGAAGTTATTAAATCTGGTTGTACATGGCCAGCATGGCGGTAATGCCGTATTCAGCAACCTTGCGCCAAGCGTTCTCCAGTTCATCATCGAAATCCGGGTCGTGTTTTGCCACCGTTTTCAGCAGCACGTCCAGCCATATCGCATACAGGGCGGGTTCGATGTTCAGTCTTGACTTGCTGTGCGAGCGCCCCAGTTCCTGCATTTTATCCAGGGTGACCTGGCTGGGGGCGTGGAAGTAGCGGATCAAATGGCGGATACCTTGATCCAGCATGCGTTGCTGGGTTTGCATGTCCGTATCGGCAAATTTCTCGCGTACCAGTGGAGAGCTTGCCAAAAAAAGGTCGTAGAAATCCGACGAAAATGAGCCGGTCATCCGGCATATTCCATAGCTTTTTTCTACCAGATCACGGACAGCTTTGTTGTCGGACATAACCCCTCACGGAAAATCGATGATTGAACCATTGTTATTGGATATATAGGTGTTCAATGATGTTTAGTATGTTGCAAACACAATATCTTGCGCTAACCCGGTGCAACGTAGTCTCACTCGCTGGCGGGTGGCGCTGCAAAGCAAACCGTCAATTATCAACTCAACGCCATAAAAATTCAACGGATTTTCCATAGCAATTCCTTGAGCGCTGCGTCCCAGTCCTGGGTTAAGTCGATGTAGCGTAGTTCCGTCAAGAGCTCTGGAGCCGGCTCGCCCGCCAGCAATAACGGTATGAAATGGATTTCGTGGTATTCCAATTGGCGCATCAGCGCCGCTTGCCAGGAATGATTGACCCAAGGCTCCGGATCATGCGCGCCGTAGCTCAGCAGCAAGTAGCTATTGCCGGTCAATCCCGTATTCACGTGAGCGACCAGTTGGTCACCCAGGTTTTTGTGCCAAGGCTGGAAAACCACCTCGTGTCCCGCCCGGCGCAAATCGCGCGCCAATCGTTCCGTCGCTGCCGCGTTTTCACTGCGATGACTGATGAAAATATTCGCCATGTCTTTCTCCATTGCCAAGACCGGCCAGGATACCGCTGATGCGGGTTATCCCGCAAAGACTGTGTCATATGCCACAGCGAACTGTGGCATATGACACAGTCGCCCGCCGTCGCGACAGGTTCCGCAAGCCCCGGCCAGGCATGATGGCCGTTGGCGCCGTTTTAAAAATCACCTGCCAAGACACCCGCCAGGCCCTGCAATAATGCGGCTTTAGCCGTGGTCATGCGCGATTCCTCGTCAATTTTTTTTGCTCGTCGAGCGCTCTTGGTAAAATGAGGTATCAATTTTGCATGAATGCGCAGCTGGACCTTACTCATTGCTACATTCATGCAAAGCCTGCTCGGCGCCATTTATCGCCCGTATCTGTGGATTGTGGCTGGATTGTTGGTGACATCGGGGCTGTACGCCGGTGAAGCGGTTGAGCGCAACGCCCCGTTCATGCGCCTGAGCAAAGCCGGCGCGGAGTGGCGCTTGGAAGTCAGGCAGGCGGTTCCGGACGCCGTGTTCGATTACCTGGGCCGGAGCGGCGGCGTCCGCATTCACGCTGCAAAAACCTCTGCCGCTTTGCTGACGGCTACTTGCGAGGGGGCAACGCTTAGACGGATCGTGGAATGTCTGCTGGGACCGTCGGCGAATCTGGCTTTTCGCTACCCACCTGAACGTTCCACCGCCGGCACGCAACCGTCTCCGACTGAAATCTGGGTGTTGGCCGCGGGTCCGTCCGCGGCGGATGGCTTGGATACGCAGCATGCACCGGATGCCGGCGAGCCGGATAAGGTGCTCAGGTTTTTAGAGATGCTTGGTGCGTCCGATGCCACGCAAAGAGCCAGCGCGCTGTCAGGCTTGGCTTTGCTGGGCGATCCGGGCAATTCCCGCATACATCAGGCCTTGACCGGTGCGCTGAGCGACGCCGACGCAAACGTCAGGGCGCAAGCCGTATCCGCCCTGGCGCGCCGCGATGGCGCTCAGGCGGCGGAGTTTCTGCGCGCGGCTTTATACGACAACGACGCCACGGTAAGGCTGATGGCGGTGGATCATGCGGGTAGCGATAGCGCATTGCTGCAAGCGGCGCTGGCCGATAGCGACGAGACGGTACGCGCCTTGGCCGCGCTAAAATTGGCGGTTACCCATTAACTTGAGGAGTATTCGATGAACAGCAAATCACGGTGCAAAGCTTTAGCCATTGCGGTGTTTATGACGATGGCCGGGCAAACCGGGGTCGCCACGGCCCATTCGCTTAACGGCACACTCGGCAAAGCGGTGGGTGCAACGGATTTGTATCAGGTTACCTGTTCCGATGGTTCAGGCCGCCTTACCGTAGAAGTGATGGACGTCGCCCCGGCGGCCGGGCCGCTGGTCAGCGTCCAGGTGTTGAAAGGCAGCATGGCCAACAACAGCACCGATAGAAAAGACGGCGACGCCAATTACAGCCCTACTATCCATACCTACGGCGGTGATGGCCCTTATTACATGCTGGTCAATAAATCCGGTCCCGGTTCGGAGATCTATGCGGTGGAATTCCATTGCGAAACCACCAATGGTGACGAACATACCGGCACTTCTTCTTTCCTCCTGCAAGATCAATAACTTGCGTCCGTTGGTCGATTCGGCGACAGGCAAGCGCGGACACTCGGCTTTCCGGCATCGGATAATGCTGTTGTTCAGCCTGGGGTTATGCCTGGCGGGCTGCACCACGGTGGCGCCATGGGAACGGGGGCTGCTCGCCAAGCCACACATGGCATTGGAGCCCAATCACGCACAACACGCTTTGCGCGGTCACGCTTACGGCAGCCGCGAAGCGGCGGCGGGCGGTGATTCGGCGGCGGGAGGCGGCTGTGGCTGTTACTAGGCGCAAAAAATCGCAGCGGCGGTTTGCGTCGGGGCAAGCGGCCGGGGCTGAAGCGACTGCCGCTGCCTGCAATTCTTCGCCAACGGCGATGGCCAGCCCCGCGCTGCGCGCCTTGACGGTCGCCGCTTTGGCGCTGCCCGGACTGCTACCGTCTCCGGTACGCGCCGAGGGTGACGAATTCGGGTTCCAGTATGGCCGCTATGAAGAAAGCGGCGGTCCGGTCAGCCGCTTTCGCAGCACCGGCAACAGCATCCACGTCGACAGCCTGCAAGCCAGCGGCAGCACGCGGTTTTTCGACCGCTTGAAAGTACAGGTCAACTACAGCCAGGACACCTGGTCCGGCGCCACGCCCATCACCACGGCGCCGGCTTCCGCCGTCAACCACATCGACAATATTTCCGGCGCATCGGTATTCTGGGACGTCAGCCGGCTGGCCCATTTCGACCCGGCAAAGGGTGTGGGGACGTTTCTGGACGCCAAAACGTTTCGTCCCGGCATGACGCACGAAACGGTGCAGGTCATGGCGTCCGCCTCGCCGGAAACCCGCAAGCAAGGCGATTTGAAGTTAAGTTACGAATGGAACGAAGCCGCACTGGATATCGGTGGCGGCAACTCGATAGAACGCGATTACAACTCGCGCTTTTTCAATCTGGGCGGACGCCTGGATTTTAATCAGAAGCTGACTTCGCTGACGCTGGGGTTGAGCTATACCGACAGCATTATCGATTCCCAGCGTTTTTCCCAGCGCGTTATTTCCACCCCGGTTTTGGCGGATACGCCGATCGAAAGCCGGCGCCTGTTTCCCGACTGGTCGCTGGGCGTGCACGACAGCCGCCAGGATATGGCGCTAAACCTGGGGCTTACTCAGGTTTTGGATAAAAAATCGTTGCTCGCAGCCGGTTTCAGCTATAGCAACGCTTCGGGTTATCAATCCAATCCTTACAAAGAATCGCTGTTTTTTGCGCCGCTGCTCGCACCGCAATTGCTTTCCCCCAATCCAGACACGGGCCTGTTGTCGTCGCTGGTGTTTTCGCAGTACGATCACCGGCCACAGGGACGCGATCAATTCACCTGGTCCGGCCATTACGTGCGCCATTTCGATACCGTGGACGGCGCTTTGCACCTGGATTACCGATTTTTCCACGATAATTGGGGCATCAATGCCCACACGTTCGAAGCCGCCTGGGGCCAGCCTTTTGCCGACGGCTGGATTGTTACGCCCAAAATGCGTTATTACAGCCAGAGCGCGGCGGATTTTTTCCGGCCCTATTACGTGCTCGACCAAACGCTGGCATTCGATGATTACGTGAATATCCTGCTCAATGGGGACAGAAGCAAACTGAAGTTCCCCGCGCATTTTTCCAGCGACCACCGCTTGTCGGCTTTTGGTACTATCAGCGGCGGTTTAACCATCAACAAACAATTTGCCAAAGGCGTCAACCTGGAAGCCGGCATCGAATATTACACCCACGCGGGAGATTTCAAGCTGGGTGGCGGCGGCATAGGTGGTTATGCCGATTTCGATTATTACCTGATCAATGCCGCGCTGCGCGTGGATTTATCCTCGTCCTTCACCATGGCCGGCGGCCACGGCATGCACAGCATGCATGGCCGTCATGAGCACGACGAGCACAGCGGCCACAGCGCGCACGGCGGCCATGCCCCTGCCGGCGTCATGTTCGACCACATGCTGGATAAGGCAGACGGGTTTATGGTGGGCTACCGCTATATGTACAGCCTGCAGGACGGCGACATGCTGCACGGCGCCCACTCCACCGGCGATGCCGCCATCGTGCACAATGCCTGCGGCGGTGGTTGCAGCATCGCGCCGCAGGAAATGGCGATGCACATGCACATGCTCGACCTCATGTATGCACCGACCGACTGGCTGAACCTGATGCTGATGCCACAGTTCATGGACATGGACATGACGTTGAGACGCCTGCAAGGCGGCATCGACAACGGCAGCGGCGGCCATCACCACGGCGGCGGCAGTTTTGGCCACGAAACCGGCGGCGTCGGCGATACCGGCATGTATGCGCTGTTCAAACTGTACGATGCACCGGGACACCATGTGCACATGAGCTTGGGCCTGAGCGCGCCGACCGGCAGCGTGAACCGCAAAATCGACGGCGGCGAGTTCATCCACTACGGCATGCAACTCGGCAGCGGCACTTGGGATTTCAAGCCCAGCCTGACTTATACCGGCCAGCTGGAGCGCTGGTCCTGGGGCGGGCAGCTCAGCGGTACCAAACGCATGGAAGACCGGAACGAATCGGGTTTTGCGTTCGGCGATATTTTTCAAACCACCGCCTGGGGCAGCTATAAGCTGACGAACTGGCTGGCCGCCTCGGTGCGGGGCGTGTACACGGCGCAGGGCAAAATCGACGGCCGGTATATCGGGCCGCACGGCGCGTCAGGGCCGATGGATTTTCCGGCCAGTTACGGCGGCCAATACTGGGACATGGGGTTTGGCTTGAACGCCACGGTGCCCGACGGGCGTCTCAAAGGCAACCATTTCGGCGTCGAATGGCTGCAACCCGTCAAGGACGACGTGCACGGCTACCAACTGGAGCGTGACGGCGCGCTGTCGGCCACTTGGGGCATGGCGTTTTGAACGCCAATAACCTGGAGTTGGGCTTGCATGACGGCAGCATCGACCCCCTCGGCAGTCTGCCCATAAACGGCATTTAGTTTTATGACCAGCGCATAGCCACTCCCCAAGGCGGAACAAGGCGGCCGCGAGTGTTACGGCAGGACTCGTAGTCTCGCGAGTTTTCTCAACTCAGCCTTGGCGCTACGCACGCAACGGGCACGGCGTTTGGCTTCGACACGGCGTTCATATTCGTCTCTCAGGTTTTCCAGCCAAACGATGAATTGTTGCAGTCTCATGTTTATCTCCTCGGTGAGTACGTTTTTAGCGTTCGGAAGGCGCGCTGTGCGCACCCTTAATGTTGTTTTATCGAGTGAGGTCTCTGCCGGTGGCTCACCAGCGGCAACTACCATGGTAGTATGGTCGGGCAAAAACTCAGTCGAAATGCATTTCCATCCTGCGCACCACGCCGCAAAAAGTGGCGGACTGCCTGACCTCCATGATCGGATAACGGGTGTTCAGCGGTTTCAAATATTGCATGCCGCCTTCCACGACCAGTTGCTTGAACGTCGCTTCGTGGACGTCGTCCAGGCGCACGACCACGTAACTGCCGGGCGCGGGTTCCAGATCGGGATCGACCACGATATAAGAGCCGTTGGGAAAGCCCGGCTCCATGCTGTCGCCCCGTACCTGCAGCGCATAAGCATTACGCCCGACTTTGCCGGCAACCGGCAGCAGCCGGGTTTCATCGTCTGCTGCATCGCTCATTTCCCGCCAGTGCCCCGCCGCCACCCAGGACAGCAATGGCACATGCGTCAATGGCTGGGAGCGCGGGTTCACCGCCCGCATCACGCCTTGTCCGGTCGCCAGCCAGCGGGCATCGACGCCCAGCGCATCCGCCAGCGGAAATATTTCCGCGGTGGATTCGACTTTGCGGCTTTCCAAGCGCGAAATCAGCTGCTGACTGACGCCGGATAACTTGGCGAGCGTCGCTTGTGTCAGTTGCCTGGTTTCGCGGGCGAGTTTTAGGCGTTGCCCCAGGTTCACGGTATGGCCTTCAAGCTTTCGACGTAACTAGAATAGTGGTTTTTAATCGCACGTCAACTACTTTTGTTGTTAAGTAGCTGCGGGTCGAATCGGCCCTGTGAAAGTAATCGGGATCAGCCGCGAATATGTCCGTCCCCCAGCACTATGAACTTTTGCGTGGTCAGCCCTTCCAGCCCCACCGGGCCGCGCGCGTGCAGTTTGTCGGTGGAAATGCCGATTTCCGCGCCCAGGCCGTATTCGAAACCGTCGGCGAAACGGGTGGAAGCGTTCACCATGACCGAGCTGGAGTCCACTTCGCGCAAGAAACGTCGCGCCAGGCCGTAGTCTTCGGTGATGATGCTTTCGGTGTGGCGTGAGCTGTGGCGGTGGATGTGGTCCAGCGCCTCGTCGAAATTCTCGACCACGCGCACGGCCAGGATGGGGGCCAGGTATTCGGTGTCCCAGTCTTCCTCCGTGGCCGGGACGCAGCCGTTGATGATGGCGCGCGTTTCTTCGCAGCCGCGCAGTTCCACGCCTTTTTCGTGATATTCCTGCGCCAGCCGGGGCAGTATCACCGGCGCGATGCGTTCGTGGATCAGCAGGGTTTCCATGGCGTTGCACACGCCGTAGCGCTGGGTTTTGGCGTTGAGCGCCACGGTGACGGCTTTGTCCATATTGGCGTGTTCGTCGATGTAGACGTGGCAGTTGCCGTCCAGGTGCTTGAGCACAGGGATGCGCGCTTCACGGGCGATGCGCTCGATCAAGCCTTTGCCGCCGCGCGGGATGATCACGTCCACGTATTTTTCCAGGCGCACCAGCGCATCGACGGCGGCGCGGTCGGTGGTGCCTACGATTTGCACGGCATCACCCGGCAGCCCCGCGCACTGCAAACCGTTGCGCACCACGGCGGCGATGGCCTGATTGCTGTGGATGGATTCGGAACCGCCGCGCAGGATGCAGGCATTGCCGGACTTCAGGCACAAAGCCGCCGCGTCCACCGTCACGTTGGGACGCGATTCGTAAATAATGCCGATGACGCCCAGCGGCACGCGCATTTTTCCGACCTGAATGCCGGAAGGGCGGTAGGTGAGGCCGCTGATTTCGCCGACCGGGTCGG
>SCQD01000218.1 GCA_004299145.1 Methylococcaceae bacterium
CGATCTTTCCAGCCGGGAAGGCGCGGTGTTGATGTGCCTGGCGGAAGCCCTGCTGCGCATACCCGACCAGGCGACCGCCGACCGCCTGCTCCAGGACAAGCTGCTGCTCGGCGATTGGGCCGGGCACGCCTGGCACAGCCGTTCCTGGCTGGTGAACCTGGCCACGCTGGGGTTGGTCTCGGCGGAATCCGCCGAAAAACTGTTCGCCGGCAAGGCCGATTTCGACGGCGCCGTCGAGCACCTGTTCACGCGGCTGGGCCAAGCCGCCATACGCCAAGCCGTGGCGTTCGCCATGCAATCCCTGGCGGATTTGTTCGTCATGGAGCAGGACGTGGGCGCGGCGCTGGCGAAAATCCGCACTCCACCCCACGACCGCTGGCTGTATTCCTTCGACTGCCTGGGTGAAGCGGCGCTCACGGCGGCGGACGGGTTGCGCTATTTCCAGGCTTACCGGGACGCCATCACCGCCATCGCGGCGTCGTTGGCTGGTACTGCCGATCCACGGCTTGCACCGGGTATTTCCGTCAAACTGTCCGCCCTGTTGCCCCGCTACGAATACAGCCGGCGGCAGCGCGTGTTGGCGGCGCTGGTGCCACGCTTGCTGGAACTGGCTCGGCAAGCGCGAGCCGCCGGCATCATGCTGACGCTGGACGCCGAAGAGGCCGAGCGCCTGAGTTTGTCGTTGGAAATATTCGCGGCGGTGTACCGCGATGCTTCCCTGACCGGCTGGCACGGCTTGGGTCTGGCCGTGCAGGCTTATCAGCAGCGCGCGCCGGCGGTGATCGCCGCCTTGGCGGAACTGGCGCAAAGCCAGGGCCGGCGGATTCCGCTGCGGCTGGTGAAAGGCGCTTACTGGGACACGGAAATCAAGCGCGCCCAAGTGGCGGGACTGGCTGGCTACCCGGTCTATACCCACAAGGCGCACAGCGACGTGTCCTACCTGGCCTGCGCCCGGCTGCTGTTGCAACAGCGCGAGTTGTTTTACCCGCAATTCGCCACCCATAACGCCCACACCGCTTGCGCCGTGTTGCAATTGGCAGGCGATGACGCCGGCTTCGAGTTCCAGCGCCTGCACGGCATGGGCGCCGCATTACACGAAAAGCTTCAGCAGGACAGCGCCGTGCCCTGCCGGGTGTATGCCCCCATCGGCCACTACCGGGAACTGCTGCCTTACCTGGTGCGCCGCTTGCTGGAAAACGGCGCCAACAGTTCGTTCGTCAACCTGCTGGAAAAAGATAACGTGCCGGCGGCGCAACTGGCCCGCGATCCCGTGGCAGCAGTCAGGACAGCGACCATGACTGAAACGGGCCTGCCGTTGCCGGCGGATTTATATGGCGAGGAACGGCGTAATGCCCAGGGGCTGAACCTGGCCGACGACGGCGTGTTGCAAGCGCTGCTCCAGGGACTGCGACGGCAGCGGCAAAAAACCTGGCGGGTGGGCGGGCCGGGCGGCAGTCCCCGGACGGTCTGCTCGCCTTACGATGGCGCAACGGTCGGCAACCTGTTCGTTGCGGACCGGTCAGCCATCGCACGCGCCCTGGACCTGGCCGCAGCCGCTAGCTCAGCGTGGCGGCAAACACAGGTCGAGCAACGCGCGGCCTGCCTGAAAAAGGCGGCGGATTTGCTGGAGCAGCAGCGCGAGGAATTCATGGCCCTGCTCATCCTGGAGGCGGGCAAGACCATTGGCGACGCCTTGGCGGAAGTGCGCGAAGCGGTGGATTACTGCCGCTATTACGCCGTGCAGGCAAAGGCGCAATTCCGAAAACTGGCGCTGCCCGGCCCCACCGGCGAAGACAACGGCCTATACCTGGAAGGGCGGGGCGTGTTCGTTTGCATCAGCCCGTGGAATTTTCCGCTGGCGATATTTCTGGGCCAGGCCGCGGCAGCCCTGGTGGCCGGCAACAGCGTCATCGCCAAACCCGCCTTGGCTACCCCGTTGGTCGCGGCGCGCGCGGTGGAATTACTGCACGCAGCCGGCGTACCCGCCTCAGCCTTGTGCTTGGTGCCGGCCTCGGGCAGCGACGTCGAACGCTATCTGCTGGCCGATAGCCGGGTGGCGGGCGTCGCTTTCACCGGCTCCACCGCCACCGCGCAACGCATCAACCGCTGCCTGGCCGCCCGCGACGGCCCGCTGGCGGTGCTGATCGCGGAAACCGGCGGGCAAAACGCGCTCATTGCCGACAGCAGCGCCTTGCCTGAGCAACTGGTGCAGGACGCCGTGCGTTCCGCTTTCAACAGCGCCGGCCAGCGCTGCTCCGCCTTGCGCGTGTTGTTCGTGCCGGAGCCTATCGCCGGGCGCGTGCTGGAGATGCTGCGCGGCGCCATGGATCAGCTCTGCCTGGGCGATCCCATGGACATCGCCACGGACGTCGGGCCGGTCATCGACGCGGCCGCCGTCGCCCGCTTGCACGAATATCTGGCGCTGCGGCGGGCGGAAGGACGCAGCATCCATCAAGTCGCGTTGCCGCAGCAGCTGGACCGGCAGCGTTTTTTCGCGCCCTGCGTCATTGAGATCGACGGCATGCAAAGCCTGGCCTGCGAAGTGTTCGGCCCGGTGCTGCATTTGGTGCGCTATCCCGCCATGCAGTTGGCGGCAGTGGTGCGGCAGGTCAATGCCGCCGGCTTCGGCCTGACCTTGGGGGTGCACAGCCGCATCGAAGCCAACATCGACTACATCCGCCGCCACGCCCGGGTGGGCAATATCTACGTCAACCGCGACATGATAGGCGCCGTGGTGGGAACGCAGCCCTTCGGCGGCCAGGGCCTGTCCGGCACCGGCCCCAAAGCGGGCGGCCCGCACTACCTGGCGCGTTTCGCCACCGAGAAAACCGTAACGGTCAACTCGGCGGCCATCGGCGGCAATGCTGATTTGCTGGCGGGAATGAACGGTTCCTTGATTTTCCTCAAGCATTCCCCAATATCAATACGGAATTTATTGATGCGATAAAGAGGTTTTTATGGATTCTACGGAACCTTTCCGCGTACTTTGCCTTGATGGGGGCGGTATGCGCGGTGTGTACCAAGCGACTTACCTACAAACCTTCGCGGAGCGTATTCGCAACTCGGGTGGCGGTGAGATTGATCCGGGGCGCGCCTTCGATCTTTTGGTTGGAACGAGTACGGGGGGCATTGTTGCTTGCGCCCTTGCTGCCGGTATTTCACTGAATGATGTCCTGACAATTTACCAGGAGAGTGGTGCGAAAATTTTTCCACGTCAATACCTACGAGCCACACCCGTACTGGGCAAATTAGCCCGTGCCTTGTTCTCTGGACTCAAGTCCGGCAATGACGCCTTGCATACGGAACTGGCAAAAACCTTCAAGAAGCTGACGATGGGGAATGTTTACAGGCATCGAGGTATCGGCTTAGCCATCACTGCTGTTGATCTTAACCGCCACGCTTCTACCGTCTTCAAGACACCGCATATGGCCCGTCTCAATGGGCGTGACAACAACCGGTTGTTGGTGGACGTATGCATGGCAACCAGTGCTGCCCCTATCCTGCGTTCTATCGCTAGGTTAACCGAACCGGATAGTGCTGGTACGACAGTCGACTACGTAGATGGAGGGCTGTGGGCGAATAACCCGGGAGCAGTGGGAATGGTGGAGGCTTACGAAATTCTGACAGAGCGCTGCGAGGCTGGGCGTCCGATTCACCTCTTCATGCTTGGCACGCTCCCAGCCCAAGGAGGTGAAGAAATTGGAAAGAACGGACTACATCGTAGTGCGTGGGGTTGGATGGGAGGAATTAAGGCCATCAATGCAAGCATGAATGCGCAGGCGGTCGCCAACGACTACATTGCCGCAAAGATCGCACAACTTCGAAGCGATGGAAGCTTTGCCTACCGATTACCCGCGCAGTGCCCTTCAAGTGAGTTACAAGGCTATTTGGAAAACATGGACGATGCACGCCCAAAGTTTCTAAATGCACTTGCCAGGCAGGCGATTTCCGATGTCGATTTCGCATGGGCGAACATCGATAACAACGCTCGGATGAACGAGTTTCGTAATGCTCTTGCTGGTACCGCCAGCCAGAGTCTCCAATAACTTGAGGTGTAGTAAACATGTCCAGAATTGATTGCAACAAGGAAATGACTAGTTATCACGCCAATAAGGTGACTCTGCCAAAGAGCGAACAGGACGAGATGCGTGATCGGCGTGATAACGGTAGGACTCGCTTGAAAAATGGCTTAAACAAGGAGGGGCATGCGCTACCAAGGGAATCCAGCTCGCAAGGTTCCTATGCGATGCGTACGATGGTCCAGGACGACGATTGCGACTATGACATTGATGATGGCGTCTATTTCGAAAAAGATGACTTGAAGGCTGCCGACGGGACATACCTCACGGCGAAGGATGCTCGCGCTCGAGTTCGTAAGGCGCTAAAGGATAATCGCCTGACCTATGACGCGCAGATTAAGACCAACTGTGTAAGGCAAAAGTATCCGGCTGGCTACCACATTGACATTCCGGTATACCGAATCATAAGTCCTAAGGACATTTTTTGGTATGTCCTTGTTGAATATGAACTCGCAAGCGGCGAGGAGTGGATAAAATCAGACGCGCGCGCGGTCACTAAATGGTACAACGATGCAATAGGGCGAGAGCTAAAAACTGGCGAAACCGACTACAGCCAGACACGGCGTGTGACTAAGCTGACGAAGAAGTTTGCTCGCAGCCGCACCGCCTGGAAAGGACAAACCACCAGCGGTATCTGTATTTCCAAGCTCGTGGTTGATCACATCAAGACGGTCGCTGGACGCGACGACGATGCCCTGCGCGACACATGGAAAGCAATCAAGGCCAGGTTAGACATCACACTCCAAATTGACCATCCTGTCCTTCAGGGAAAGAAACTTGCAGAGGGGGATGATGAAGGTGTTCGCTTCTTCAGTGATTGCCTTGCTGGTGCCCTAAAGAAACTTGAAGTTCTTGATGAGCCTGGATGCACATGCGAAAAAGCGCTCAAGGCTTGGGATAGCGTCTTTAACACAGGCTACTTTAGCGGCCAGTTGAACACGAGTCAGGCCGCTGCGAAGTCCTTGCTTCAACCTGCGGTGGCGGCGACGGGCCTTACTTTTCCCAGCAAGCCAATCATGCCGAATAAGTCATCGGGTTTTGCCTGATGAAGTGGGCATTGAGCGATCCGGTGCGGTTTCTTCACGAACGCGCCGAACTTAACCAGCTTGAGGATGAGGTTGATTGGTTAGTTACCGCTTGGCGAGTAGGCGGGGACGGAACAATCGAGGTTGACCTTGACCTCCTAGTTCATGGTCGTACCTATGCGGGCCGAATGGCCTATCCCGACGTGTTTCCGAATTCACCGCCATACATTCGTCCGCGAAATTCGTCTGAACGATGGACAATTCATCAGTATGGGGAAGGGGGCCCGCTTTGTTTGCAATGGCGTGCAGACAATTGGCAAACCCATGTTACCGGGGCCGATCTTGTCCGAAGCGCATTCAACTTGTTGACTACCGAACAGCACCCCGAACAGCCAGGGGTTGTTCCGTCTGCTCATTGTTTGACGGAGGGGCAAACGATGAGTGGCGATGAGTATCGTTTTGTTGCCACCAAAGGCTTTATTCAAACGCTACTTGGGATTTCTCCAAATTATAATCTACCGATTAAGACGCACACGCTATTCAACTTAACGGCAACAGTTTCGTTTATATCCGAGATTTCGATAGACGACAGTCCAGCGCGGACGATTCCTGACTTGCCATCTGGCATTTCTACGTATTTCCCTTTATTTGCGTTGAAAGGCGATGGCTGGGTGTTCAGAACTGAGGCCTTTGTTGGTGGTATGTGCATTAAATCGGTAGATGACTTGCTGCGTATGCTCACGGACTTTGGTTTCTGCATAGACGATATCCTTGTAAAAGAAGAGGGAACCAACAAGTACAAGGAAAAAATGATAGTTCTGTTAGGGGCCGAGTTGACTTCGCTCCGCGTTTTCTCGGTCGCGGCCAGCGAACAACTCGTGTTGCGCGAGTACAGGGTAATTATGCCCCCCGGCTTAGATACTCGGCTGCTGGAAGAATCTGAGCAACTTTTCAGAGTTAGAGTCGGCATTGTTGGACTCGGCTCCATAGGAAGCAAAGTTGCAGTCTCACTGGCAAGATCAGGTGTTCGGCGTTTCTTATTGGTGGACGATGACTATCTGGTGCCCGGTAATCTGGTTCGCCATGAGCTTTCTTGGGCTTTCATCGGTGTGCATAAAGTATACGCTGTCCGCGATACGTTGAGGTTGATTGCAGCCGGGGTAAACGTGGATGTAAGAAGTCATCGGATTGCAGGTCAGGAATCCGCGTTAAGTGCAGCCGCCGCATTGAAAGACCTCGCGAATTGTGATTTGTTAATTGATGCAACCGCTAACCCAGAGGTTTTCTTGCTCATGGCAGCCATCGCAAAGGCCCACAAGAAGTCTTTGCTCTGGGGCGAATTGTTTGCCAGCGGGTATGGTGGGTTGATTGCGCGCGCGCGTCCCGATCTCGACCCCAACCCGCTTGCAGTTCGGTCTGCTATTTATGCCCACCTCGCCACTTTGCCATCAGCGCCTTTTCAACAAGCGAATGGATACGATGTTGACCAGGAGCAGCCGTTAGTAGCGTACGACAGTGATGTGGGGCACATTGCTGCGTCATTGACACGTTTTGCCATTGATGTAGCTTTAAAAAGAAATCCGAGCCAGTTTCCGTATGCTGTCTATCTCATTGGGCTGCGTCGGGAATGGATTTTTGAGCAACCTTTCGACACACGACCGATAGATGTGCAAGGAGACGGCTGGGATGAAGTTGCTGAGCCCATAACGGATGAGAAACGGCTTGTAGCGTTAAAAGTGCTTCTAAACCTATGCGAGGAAAAGCAACCTGCTCAATCTGATTCTGCCTTCTGAACTGGTTCAAGTCCTACTTGTCTCTCTCCGAAAGGCCGGACAGCGCGAGATTGGTGGTATCTTGATGGCTGAACATGTTGGCCTGAATGAGTTCAAAGTCTGTGAGATAACGGTGCATCGTCGCGGAGCAATCGCGTCGTTCGTGCGGCGCATTGAAGACGCTATAGGCAAGCTACGTTTGTTCTTTGAGCGAACGGATAACGACTATCGGCGATTCAATTACCTGGGTGAATGGCACTCGCATCCGTTGTTTGAGCCTATACCAAGCAAGATGGACGATATGTCGATGTTCGAGATTGTTCAGGACGCATCTGTCGGTGCCAACTTTGCCGTGCTTCTTATTGTAAAGCTGGATACCGATGGACAACTAGCTTGTACTGCTCACGCTTATTTTCCAAACGGGAGGAGAGCGTGTTCGACAATTATTTTTAGTGATTATAGTCATACGCATAATTCGCTATAAAAAGTATCCCTACTCAAGAATTCATCGATCCAGTGTCGAGCGAAGCTTAACTGTACGGAAAGCTCTTCCCATGCGCTTGATACAATAGATT
>SCQD01000001.1 GCA_004299145.1 Methylococcaceae bacterium
TGACGGTGAACCTGGCGTGAAAACCCTTTGGCTGGGACTTCAGCGTGTTATGGATTTCGCCATGGGGCTCCAGTTCGCGCGGGAGATTCAGGAGGAGGCGAGTTGTGTGTAATGGTATGCTCTCGAGGGGAGAGGGAGTTTTGTATATCTTTATCAACGCCGGACCCCTACTAGTAGCCCGCACTTTACAGCAACCCATGCTCGGCAAAAGAATAAGGCGTGCCGTCTCCGATCACGAAATGGTCCAGCACCTGGATTTCCACCAGCGCCAAGGCTTGTTGTATGCGGCGGGTTATCTGGCGGTCGGCGTCGCTGGGCGTGCTTTCGCCGGATGGGTGGTTGTGCGCCAGTATCACCGACGAGGCATTAACGACCAACGCCTGCTTGACGACTTCGCGCGGGTAAACGCTGGTGCCGTTCAGCGTGCCGTGAAACAGTTCTTCGAAGTGGATCATGCGGTGGCGGCTGTCCAGAAACAGGCAGGCGAATACTTCCCGGCTGTAGTCGCGCAATTGCGCCACCAGATAGTCGCGGGTCAGCTCCGGGTTGCTGAGCGCCGCGCCCCGCGCCAGGTCTTCGCGCAAGTGCCGGCGCGCCATTTCCAGCACCGCTTGCAACAGGGCGAATTTGGCTGGCCCCAGGCCCGGATGTTGATGGAACTGCTCCATGTCCGCCTGCAACAGGGAGCGTAGCGAGCCGAAGCGGTTCAGCAGTTCGCGCGCCAAATCCACGGCGGTTTTGCCGCGTACCCCTGTGCGCAGGAAGATGGCCAATAGTTCGGCATCGGACAGGATGGCCGGGCCTTTTTGCAGCAGTTTTTCGCGTGGCCGCTCGTCGGCCGGCCAATCGGTAATGGGCATCAGCGTTTCCTTATTCGAGTCCGTTACTCTTCCAAATATATCGGGATTTTCCGGCATAGTGCAAATGACGCATCAAATTACCTTGCAAAACAAGCGCATTCTGTTGGGCGTGACCGGCGGCGTGGCGGCTTATAAGGCCGCTGAACTGGCGCGCCTGCTGTGCGGCGCCGGCGCCCAGGTGCGGGTGGTGATGAGCGGGGGCGCCACGGCGTTCATTGCTCCGCTGACTTTTCAGGCGCTGACCCGGCAACCGGTGGCGACTGAGCTGCTGGACAGCGGCCAGGAAGCGGTGATGAACCACATCGAACTGGCGCGCTGGGCGGAAGCGGTGCTGATCGCTCCGGCCACCGCCCATTGCCTGGCCAAGCTGCGCCTGGGGCTGGCAGACGATCTGCTGTCCACGCTGTGCCTGGCGACGGTAGCGCCGCTGTTGCTGGCCCCTGCCATGAACAGCGCGATGTGGGCCAATCCGGCTACCCAGGAAAACGCACGGGTACTGCAAGCGCGTGGGGTAAGGCTGATCGGCCCGGAGGCGGGCGATTTGGCCTGTGGTGAAGTCGGTCTGGGACGCATGGCCGCGCCGGAAGCCGTCGTGGAAGCTTTGGCGGGGTTGTGGCAACCCGGCTGTCTGGCGGGGCTGTCGGTATTGGTCAGCGCCGGTCCCACGCGCGAAGCCATCGACCCAGTGCGCTTTTTGAGCAACCGCAGCTCCGGCAAAATGGGCTATGCCGTGGCGGAGGCGGCGCGGGCCGCCGGTGCCCGGGTGTGTTTGGTCAGCGGCCCGACCGCGTTGCCGCCGCCCGCCGTCGATGAGTACGTCGTCGTGGAAAGCGCGGCGGAAATGATGCAAGCCGTGATGGCCCGCGCCGCCGCCCATGCAATATACATCGGCGCGGCGGCAGTGGCCGATTATGCGCCGCAACAGGCCGGGCCCGGCAAAATCAAGAAAACCGCCGCGACGCTCAGCTTGGAATTACACAAAACCCAGGACATTCTGGCCGCCGTGGCGGCTCTGCCGGATAAACCCTTTACCGTGGGGTTTGCCGCCGAGACGCATGACCTGGAAAACTATGCCCGCGCTAAACTGAGCGCCAAAAACCTGGACATGGTGGCCGCCAACTGGGTAGGGCAAAACCTGGGATTCGACAGGGATGAAAACGCCCTGGAAGTCTACTGGCCCGGTGGGCATCGGCAACTGCCCACGGCGCCCAAGCCGGCGTTGGCTGCGGATTTGCTACGCTTGATCGCCGAGCGTTTTGCCGTCCAAACCATGAAAAATTAAGAGGGTGGCGAGTGGGTGGCATGGGCGATATATTCGTGCCATGCTGAACGGCGCGCCGAGGCCAGACGGGAGACCGGCGAATGACGGTGGTGCTCGATGCCTCCGCCCTGCTGGCTTGGTTGCCTGGATATTCGTTTGATCCGATGAAACGCCCATATTTCACTACCCTCAAAGGTCGCTTATGTTGATCCCCGTTATTCTCTCCGGCGGCGCCGGTACGCGCTTGTGGCCGGTGTCGCGCGATTTGTATCCCAAACCCTTCATGCTGTTGCCGGACGGCGCCACCATATTCAGCAAAACCATCCATCGCGCCGCCGGCTTGCCCGGCGTGCATGAGATATTTACCGTCACCAACCGCGAGCACTATTTCCATACGTTGAGCGAATACCAGCAGTTGACCGCTGTCAAGCGCGACCTGGACACCGCCTTTTTGCTGGAGCCGTTTGGCCGCAATACCGCGCCGGCCATCGCCCTGGCCGGTTTGGCCGTCAAAGAACGATTCGGCGGTGACGCCACGCTGCTGGTACTGCCGGCCGACCACCTGATCGAAAATATCGAGCAATTTGCGCTGGCTGTGAAATTCGCCGCGATTCAGGCCGAAGCGGGAAAACTGGTGACGTTCGGCATCGCGCCGACCGAGCCGGAAACCGGCTATGGCTATATCGAGTCCGGCATGCCCATCGCGCTGTCTTCCGCGCTATTGAACGATACGCCCCACCCGGCGGTGTTTGCCGTCAAGCGCTTCGTGGAAAAGCCGGATTTGGCGACCGCCAAAAACTACCTGGAACACGGCGGGTTTTACTGGAATTCCGGCATGTTTTGCTTTACCGCCGATACCCTGTTGCAAACCATGAGCCGGGTGGCGCCAGGCTTATTGTGCCAGGCCGAAACCTGCTGGGCGGCGACGCGCGATCATGCGTTGCGCGACGGCGTGGCGGTCGACATCGACGCGGAAACGTTTGCCGGACTCGACAATATTTCGTTCGACTACGCCGTCATGGAGAAAGCCGACAACGTGGTAATGGTCAGCGCCGGATTCGACTGGAACGACATCGGTTCCTGGAGTTCGGTGAGCCGGTTGGTGCCCGCGGACGCTGCGGGCAATCGCAGCGTCGGCGAAGCCATGCTGGTCGACAGCACCGATACCTTTGTGCAAAGCGAAGACCGCCTGATCGCCGCCGTGGGCGTCAGCAATCTGCTGATCGTCGATACGCCGGACGCCTTGCTGGTGGCGGATCGCGGCCACGTGCAAGAAGTGCGGCAGGTGGTGGCGCGGCTTAAAGCCGGCAACGACGAGCGCCACCGCCTGCACCGCACGGTACATCGTCCCTGGGGCACGTATACCGTGTTGGAAAACGGGCCGCGCTTTAAAATCAAGCGCCTGGTGGTCAAGCCGGGCGCGACCTTGTCTTTGCAACTGCACTACCATCGCAGCGAGCACTGGGTGGTGGTCAGCGGCATGGCGCGCGTCATCAACGACGAGGCGGAACGCTTCGTGCGCACCAACGAATCGACCTATATTCCCGCCGGCGTCAAGCACCGTTTGGAAAATCCCGGCCTGACCGACCTGGTCATCATCGAAGTGCAGAGCGGTGAATACCTGGGTGAGGACGACATCGTCCGTTTTGACGATCAGTATGGGCGGAAGCCATAGCAGGCAATGCCTATGAAACAGATACAGCAAGCGCAACAGCGCCTGACTTACGGTGAGTACCGGCGCTGGCCGGAAGACGAGCGCTGGGAAAAGCGTGCTTTGTACGAGCGTCATGGCGTGCGGGAGTATTGGCTGGTGCATCCGCTGGACCGTTTGGTGACGCGCTATGGGTGGCGGGACGGGCGTTTTCAGGAGCCGTCGATCGAAGCCGCCACCGGAACCATGGCCGTGCACTGCCTGCCGGGTCTGGTGATCGACTGGGGATTTTTTGAGCCTTGGCACGAGGCATGGTCTGGGCCGGAAGGGTAGGAATAATGCTGCCAAATAAACCGCCTGATATAACCATACCCATGAATTATGGGTTTATTTCGATGATGAGGCTATTTTTCCATGAAGCTTGAGTTTGATCCGGCGGCGGATGCCGCTTACTTTGAAATTTCCGATGCAGAGATAGAAACAACGCGGGAAATAGAACCGGGCATCATCGCTGACTACGATGCCATGGGGCATATTGTCGGTATCGAAGTGCTATCGGTCAGTAAGCGAGGCATATCGGCACCCATAAAAAAAGCGGCTTAACCGCATAAAAAATCTCGCTTGACAACCGCCCCACCGAAAATTTTTGCTGACGCCATGGCTCTCAGGTTACCCAAGCTTACCCCCGTCGTTGCCTGCCTGTTGGCGTTGTCGGCGGTGATGGGCGGCTATAGTTGGCTGGCCGGGGCCGTCGTGCCCGGTCTGGTGGTCGGGCAATTATCCCACTGGAATGCGGCGCACCCGGAATTGCAGGTCAGCGTGCGGCGCGTGCGCTTTCATCCGTTTCAGATCAAGCTAAGCCTGGGGCAGGTGGCGGTCACCGCCGCCGCTGATACCGTGCCGCAGCGCCTGAGCGTGGACAAAATCACCCTGAACCTCGGCGCGGTGGACAGCTTGCTCGGCCGGCGCTTGACGCTGGCCGAGGTGCGCATCGTCGCCCCCCGCCTGGAAATCACCGACCAAGTCAGCGCGCTGGCCGCCGCATTCAGCTCCCCCGAGAAATCGTCCAAACCGGTTGCGCTGCACGTCGACCATTTGGCGCTGGAACAAGGCAGCCTTTCCTATCGACCGGCCGGCAGTGATGCAACCAGGCTGCAATGGCAGGCCATCCGCCTGCAGTTGGACGGCTACGCCGGCGACAGCGGCAAACCGGCGCGCGTGCAGTGGGAGTCCGCAGGCGATCAGGGTGAAAAACTGCTGGCCCAGGCCAGCTTTATCCCCTCCCCCTTCAGTCTGGACGTCGATTTGCAAGGCGATGACTTGGCGTTACCGGTGCTGTGGCGGCGCTGGGTGCCGCTGCCGGCTCTGGCGTTGCAGCGCGGTAAGGCCTCATGGCAAACGCCCATTCATTATCATCAAACCGATGGACTCAGCATTGGTCCCGGCAATTTAACGCTGCACGATATAGCGCTGAACGACAGCGAACGGAACGCGCCTTTATTGCAAGCTCCGCGCATAGCGCTGCACGGCGTCAAGCTGGACGTGCAGCGGCGACGTTTCGAGATCGACGCGGTCAGTGCCGATAAAGCCGCGCTGGCGGCGTGGCTGACCAGCGACGGCGCGCTGAATTACAGCCGTTATTTTTCTCCAGCCGCTGCGGACGAGGGCAATGCCGCCCCGGCTTGGCACTACCGCCTGGGCAAGCTGGCGCTGAGCAACGGTGAACTGCGCTTGCACGACGAATCGCGCCCGGACGGCTTGCAGCTGTTGTTGGCTCCCCTGGCTCTGCATCTGGAGTCTTTGACCAACGAAGCCCGAATGGTTCGCTATCACTCCGGCCCCAGCCGGAAAATGGCGGCCTCCGATGTCCCCGCGTTTCACGGCAGCCTGGACAGCCGCGTCGACGGTCGCGGTCAACTGGCTTTGCAATTGGCCGCCGGCGCCGAGCCAGGCAGCCTGGCGCTGGACATCCAAGCCGGGCAAATCGACCTCACCGGCTTGAACGGCTATCTGCAATCCATCGCCAGATTGAAGCTGGTGCGCGGCGAGTTGGACTTGGCCGGCCGCCTGGAATATCAAAGCCAAGCCGGGCCATCACTGCGCTTTAACGGTGAGGCCACGGTGCGCGACTGGACCCTCAATCGCCGGGATGACGACGTGGCAATGCTCAAGTGGCGCCGCCTGGACGTGAAAGGCTTGCGCCTCGCCTATCCCGACGTGGCTGTGCACGTCGGTGAAATCATTGCCGATCAACCCTATGCCCGCATCGCCATCGAAGCGGATCAGAGCTTCAATTGGTCCAATCTGAGCGTGGCCAATGCGCAGCTTACTCCAGCCCTCACCCCGGAGGCCCATTCACCGTCGGCCCTCACCCCGGCCCAATCATCCCGGGCTATCCTGCCCGGTCCCCCACGGGCAAGTGCAAATTCAGGAAGCCTTAGTGATTCCGCTCCGCGGCGGCTTTTGCTCCCGGCAGATTTGTCCCGGGGGGAGAGCGAAGCGAGGGGGCGGGGGAATAAGGTTGCTGCGGCTTTGCCGATTAACATCGACGTGTTGCGCATTCGCGACGGCGTCGCCGACTTTGCCGACCATACCCTGCAACCCGATTTTTCGACCACGATTTACCACCTGGAAGGCGCGATCAAAAACCTGTCTTCCATCCGCCGCACACACGCCGACTTGCTGCTGGAAGGCTTGGTGGATCAATACGCCCCGGTTCGGGTACAGGGCCAGCTTAACCCGTTTCGCGCCGGCGCCTATTCCGACATCGAAATGTCGTTTCACAACATGGATTTGACCCGGCTGTCGCCTTATTCGGGCAAGTTCGCCGGTTACCGCATCGACAAAGGCAAGCTCAGCCTGGATTTGCACTATCACCTGGAACAGCGCCAGCTAAAGGCGGAAAACCAGTTCACCATGGACCACCTGACGCTGGGCGAGCGCGTGGTCAGCAAAAACGCCACGGCGTTGCCCATCGGTCTGGCCATCGCATTGTTGCGCGATGCCTCCGGCAAGATCGACATCCACCTGCCCATTTCCGGCAACCTGGACGATCCCCAGTTCAGCCTGCGCGATCTGTACGCCCAAGCATTCACCGGCTTGATCACCAAGCTGGTGACCTCGCCGTTCACCGTGCTGGGCAACCTGTTGGAAGGCGACGCGGAAGAATACGGCCGCGTGGCGTTCACGCCGGGTGAGGCGACGCTGTCACCCTACCAGGCGGAAAAACTGACTAAACTGGCCGAGGCGCTGCAACAGCGTAGCGGTTTGACCCTGGAAATTCGCGGCATGGCTGATCCCGAGCGCGACCGCCCCGCTTTGACCGAGGCGCGTTTGCAAGCACAGTTGCGCCACCTGTGGCAGGACGAGCAACGCGCCCAAGGCAAACAGCCCAGCGCAGACGGCATGGCTTTGCCGTTGGCCGAAGCCGACTATCGGCGCTTGCTGTTGGCGCAATACACCGAATCGGGGCTGGGGGCCACGAAAGACCAGGAACTGGCGCACCGGGCTTTGCTGGACAAATTCGCCGTCGACGACCGGGAACTGCGCGTATTGGCGCAGCAGCGCGCCGAGCGTATTCGCGAGTTTTTAATCAAAAACGGCGGCGTGGCCGAACCGCGCGTTTATCTGCTGGACGTGGAAGTGGAAGCCAGGCCCGGTCAGGAGTTGGAAGTCACGCTGTTGCTCAACGGTTCATAACGTGGAATTCAAAGATTATTACAAAATCATGGGGTTGAGCCCCGACGCCAAGCCCGATGACGTCAAGCGCGCTTACCGCAAGCTGGCGCGCAAATACCATCCCGACGTGAGCAAGGAAACCAAGGCCGAGGAAAGGTTCAAGGAGTTGGGCGAAGCCTATGAAGTGCTGAAAGACCCGGCCAAGCGCAGCGCCTATGATCAGGCCGCCCAGCGCTGGCGCCAGGGTGAGCCCTTCACGCCGCCGCCCGGCTGGCAGGCGCGCTACGAAACCCACGCCGGCGATTTCAGCGGCGCGGATTTCGGCGGCTTTTCGGATTTTTTCGAGGCCCTGTTCGGCCAGCCCGGCATGCGCCGAGGCCGGCGCGGTCCCAGCGCCGAGGGCTTCAGCACATTTTCCATGCCGGGTACCGACATTCACGCGCGCATTCACATCACCTTGGAACAGGCTTACCAGGGCGGCAGCCAAACCCTGACGCTGACCGGCGCGGAAATGGACGCATCCGGCAAGCCGGCCGACAAGACGCGCACCCTGCACGTCAAAATTCCCAAAGGCGTCAAGGAAGGCCAGCGCATCCGCCTGCCGGGCCAGGGCAATCCCGGTTATGGCGACGCGCCGAAAGGCGATTTGTACCTGGAAATCCGCTTCCATCCGCATCGGCTGTTCCACGCCGAAGAGCGCACGATTTTTCTGGACTTGCCCATTACGCCCTGGGAAGCCGCGCTGGGCGCCACCGTGCCTGTGCCCACGCTGGGCGGGCCGGTGGAACTGAAAATTCCGCCCGGCTCGCAGACGGGCAACAAATTGCGTTTGCGCGAACGCGGCTTGCCGGGCATGCCGCCCGGCGATCAATACGTGACGCTGAAAATCTTCACGCCGCCCGCCGGCAGTGACGCGGCGCGCGCGGCTTATCAGGAGCTGGCGCGGCTGCTGCCTTTCAATCCACGCGCACATTTTGGAGGTTGACGATGGACAACGCTCAGATGGATGCCCTGGTGGGCTTGCTGCTGGATGAAAACCTGGCGCTGAGTCTGAATGAATTGTGCAGAACCTGCCGTCTGGACAGCGCCTGGGTAGTGGAAATGGTCGAACAAGGCGTGGTCGAACCCGCAGCAGGAGCGTCGCCCGCCGAGTGGCGTTTCGACACTGTGGCGTTCAAGCGCCTGCAAGTGGCCGTGCGCTTGCAGCAAGACCTGGACGTCAACGCCGCCGGTGCGGCCTTGGTGCTGGATTTGCTGGAAGAACTGCAAACCCTGCGGCAAAAACTGCGGCGGTTGGAGGCGGCTTGATTCAGACGTTCCTGCTGGTTCCCAACCTCCAGGTTGGGAACCAGGCCGTGGAAGCTCCGGCTTCCAGGGCGGGAACGGGAAGCTGTGATTCCGCTGCGCGGCGGCTTTCAAGCAGCCTTAGTAATTCCGCTGCGCGGCGGCTTTCAATGCAGCGTGAGCAGGCGCGGCGAACCCTGTTTTTTGAGGCCGCGCAGTGTCGGGAAGCCGGAGCTTCCCAGGCCGCGTTCCCAAGCGGAGCTTGGGAACGAGCGGAACTCCGCTGCGCGGCGGCATTCAATGCGGCGTGAAGCGGGTGCGACGAACCCGGTTTTTGAGGCCGCGCAGTGTCGGGAAGCCGGAGCTTCCCGGACCGCGTTCCCAAGCGGAGCTTGGGAACGAGCGGATGAGCGCCGATGCGCCGAATGTTCAGACGTCCGACATAAAAGACCAATCAATCGCCAGATCGGGAAAAATTGCCACAGGACTGGGCTCATCCATATTGAAAATGGCGGGCTGGTCGTAGCGGCCTTCCTTGTTGGGCGTATATACCATTGCCCAGCGGTCTTCCGGGTGGACTATCCAATACTCGCGTACTCCGTGTGCTTCATAGAGACCACGTTTGACATTCATATCCCTGAACGTGGTGGCGGGAGACAGCACTTCGATCACCCAGTCCGGCGCACCCCGACAGCCTTTTTTATCCAGCTTGGACTTGTCGCAGACCACCACGATGTCCGGCTCCACCACGGTTTCCACCTCCTCATCCGCTTCATGCCGGCGCGGCAGGCGCACGTCGAAGGGGGCCAGGTAGACCTTACAAGGCCAGCCTTGTAAATAACGCTCAATTTGCACCCCCACCTTCAAGACAATTTCCTGGTGGATGCGCAAAGGAGCCGTCATGGCATGGGGTATTCCTTCGATCAACTCCCAGCGCTCGTCTTCCGGCCAGCGAGAGTAATCACCGTAGGTATACTTTTGCTTTAATTTTTCCGCGGTACTCATAGTTCCTGCTCCAGATAAGGGCGATGGAGCGGGCTAATGTCCCACGTCCTTGCTCACCACCCGCCACACCTGTTCCGCCACCCAGCGGTTGCCTTGCGCCGTCATGTGGCCTTTGAACAGGCTTTTGTAGCCGTCCGCGTCGCGCTGTTGTTCGGCGGCCAGACCGGCTTGCAGGTCGATGACCGCGGTGCCGGGTTGCAGGCAGGCGCGCAGCCGGCGGTATTGGTCGAGCACGCGCGCTTCGTGGATGTCGTCGCGCTTGTATTGCATCAACAGGTACAAACGAACGCCTCGGGCGGCGCTGAACTGCTCCAGCGCCTGCAATACCTTGCAGGCCACGGCGTCGCCTTGCTCGTGGGCCGGCGTGTCGCGCCACCAGTCGCCTTGCAGCCAGTAGCTTTTGAACGCTTTCATCATGACTTTGTGCGCCAGATAGCTGTGACCCAGCACGTCTTTCCAGGTGGTGGCGCTGCTGCGTTCGGGCGGCGGCGGCACCGGCGTGTTGTGCAGCGCCAGCCTATCGTTTTCCAGGGTGAAATAGGGTTTGGCGACGGCGTTGCGTTCGGACAGGCGGCAACGGTCGATGTCCTCGGCGATAAAGCCGAATATCAGGATTTTGGGATGAAAACGCTCCACCAGTTGTTTTGCGCGTAAATAGCTTTGGTCGATGCCGTAGCTGAACACGCCGCCGTTGAGCACCGGATGGCTGGAGAGTTGCTGCAGCCAGGCCGGCCAGCTTTCCGCGTCGGACACCTGATCGCCGAAGGTGAAAGAATCACCCACCGCCAGGATGGGCGGCGGCCCGGCGGGGGAGGGGAGTTTGCCGTCCGCGCCGTTGGCGCGGATGCCGTAGTCCAGAATGCTGACCTGGGTGCGCCAGATATTTTGGTTTCCCCGCGTGCCCGGTTTGGGTATCCAGCCCAGTTCCGCGTCGTGAGCAGCAGGGTAGGCGGAGCGGAACAGGGTGATTTTTTGCTCGCGGAAATTGCCCCAGCCGTATTCGCTTTCGAAAATCCTCACGCCGGCTTCCAGCAACAGCAGGGTGATGGCCGTGCTGGCGCAGACCAGTAGCGTTGCCAGCAGTTTTTCGCGCATGTCAGGAGAAAAAGCCGGTTATGGTTTTTTCTATCAGTAGCCAGGGCATGATCATGGGTTTTTTGACCACGGTAATGGATAGCTTATCGCCTTGCACGGCATAATCGGCTTCAATGCCGGTGCCGCTGAAACGGCCGCTGCGGGTGTCGCCTTCCAGCACCATGCCGTTTTTGGACGCCAAGTTTTTGGCCTGCTTGATCAGCTTTTCCGGGTCTTTTTTGAGAGTGACGTGAAAGGTTTTGCTCATGGTGGTCGGGTGGAGTGTAGGGAAGAATAGTTTTGCATGGAATATTAGCAACGATGTCAATCGATCACCAATTGTCCCTGCAACTGCGTCAGCGGCAGCACTTGCACGGTTTCCGCCAGCGGATAGGCTTTGTTGCCGGGGTAAACGACGTAAAGTCGCTCCAGGTGCAAATCGGCCAGGGCGTGCCGCATGGACGGCGTCAGGCGCGGCGCGTCGGCGCGCTTGATCTCCACGCCGAAACGCCGGTTGTTTTTGAATAACAGTAAATCCAGTTCGGCGCCGCCGTGGGTGGCCCAGAAATACGCCGCGTCCGGCTGGAGCTGATGCAAGACGGTTTCCAGCACGAAGCCTTCCCAGGAGGCGCCGCATTTGGGGTGCGCCAGCAAGCCGGGGTCCGGGCCTATGCCCAGCAGGGTGTGCAACAGGCCGCTGTCGCGCACGTACACTTTGGGGGCTTTGACTTGGCGCTTGCCGATGTTTTCGTGCCAGGGCGGCAACTGGCGTACCAGAAAAGTGCCGGTGAGCAAGTCCAGATAGCGCCGCACCGTGGCTTCGGCTATCCCTAACGAACGCGCCGGTTCCGCCGCGTTCCAGATCTGGCCGTGGTAGTGCGCCAGCATGGCCCAGAAGCGATACATGGCCGCCGCTGGAATGTCGAAACCCAATTGCCGCAAATCGCGCTCGACGAAGGATTGGATGAATTGCTTGCGCCATACGCGGCTGTTTTCGTCGGTTTCCGCCAGATATGCCAGGGGGAAGCCGCCGCGCCCCCACAAGACGTCGGTTTGCTGTGCGCCCACTTCGGACAGGTCGAAGCCGCTGACTTCGATGAATTCGATGCGCCCCGCCAAGCTTTCGCTGCTCTGTTGCAGCAGCGCGGGCGAGGCGCTGCCCAACAACAGAAAGCGGGCCGGCAAGCCCGGCCGATCCGCCAGCACCCGCAGCAGCGGAAACAGTTCCGGCGCGCGCTGGATTTCGTCGAGCACCACTAGGCCGGTCAACGGCGCCAGCGCCGTTTGCGGTTCGGTCAGCCGCGTCAGGCTGACCGGGTCTTCCAGGTCGAAGTAATTGGCGCTGTCGGGCGCCACCCACTCGCGCGCCAGCGTGGTTTTTCCGACCTGGCGCGGGCCGATCAGCGCGACGATGCGGCTGCGCTGCAAGGCTTGCCCGATGGCCGCGCGCCAGTGGGGGCGGTTGAACATGGTTTTTACCTTGAAAAAACGCCATTATATTACCGAATTTCAAGATGAATTACCGAGGTTTACCGCCATGCATACCCAGATCACCGTTTCCACCATGCGTCGAGCCGAGTTGGATTTCGCCATCGCCCAAGCGGCGCGGGAAGGCTGGAATCCGGGATTGCACGATGCCGAATGTTTTTATCAGGCCGATCCGCAAGGCTATCTGGTCGCCAAGCGGGGCGATCAGGCGCTGGGCTGTTTGTCGGCGGTGAGTTACGGGACCTTCGGTTTTCTCGGTCTGTACATCGTGTTGCCCGGGTATCGCGGCCAGGGTATCGGCATGCAGTTGTGGCGCAATGCCATGGCGCGACTGGACGGCCTGTGCATCGGCCTGGACGGCGTGTTCGAAAGGCAAGCCATGTACCAGCAGTCCGGTTTTCAGTTCGCCTGGCGCAATCTGCGTTATCGTTGGCAAAGCGCGCTGCCGGCGCCCGCCATCGACGCCATCGTGCCGCTGGCCGAAATACCGTTTGAACAACTTCAGCACTATGATGCGCCGCTGTTTCCCGCTCCCCGCAGCGCATTTTTGCGCGCCTGGATCGGCCAGCCGGATGCTTTGACGGCGGCGTGGCGCGAAAACGGCGCACTGCACGGCTATGCCGTCATGCGCCGCTGTGTCGACGGCTGGAAAATCGGCCCGCTGTTCGCCGACAGCCCCGCCATCGCCGACGGCTTGTTCCGCCATCTGGCCGCTCAAGCGCTGGGCCAGCCGGTATTGCTCGACGTGCCGGAACCCAATGCCGCCGCATTGGATTTGGTGGCGCGCCATGGCATGGTGCAGGTGTTCGGCACCGCGCGCATGTATTGCAACGGTATGCCGGCGCTGCCGTTGGCGCGCATTTTTGGCATTACCAGTTTCGAATTGGGCTGATGTAGTGACGCTTGAACGGAATCTCAAACCGCCCGCCCGTGCCCGGCCGGCATCAAGAGCAGCATGGCGATAGGGGCTGAACGTTTAGGTGCCGTTCAATCGCTATCCAGGTCCATGGTATGGGCGGCACTCATTTGCCGGCTTTTCTCCCTGGCCGACGCAGCTTCATCGGTCAGCTTCAGCGCATCCAGCACCAAGGCCAGGTTGCGATACCAGGCAGGGTGACCGGGGTGCAGCGCAATCGATTGTTTGATGCGTTTCAGGGCTTTGAGCCGGCTGCCTTGCTGAAACAGGGCCATGCCCAGAAAGTGCATGGCTGCGGCGTGGCCGGGGTTGCGGTCCAGCATGCGCTGGAAAATGCGCTCGGCTGCTTTGCCTTGGCCGGCTTTAAGGTTTTTCATTCCTTGCTGTAACAAGCCTTGTGGCAACGGCGGCACGGCGGGTTCCAGCGGCGCTGCCGTTTCGTTCAATGCCGCTTCCAGTGGCCCCAGAAATTCGGCGTAGTGCTGCCACTTGGCTTTGGAGGTTCGATAAATCGGCTGCCGTATCTGCCATGCGCTGGAGGTTTTGACGGCCCGATCGAGGTTTTGAAAGTCGAGCACCGCCGGGTGCCAGGGGACGCCGATATACGCCAACAGTGTCTGCGCCGCACCTTCCACGTCGTCGACGATGTCTTCATAGCGCAGGGTAAGGATGGGTTTGCTGAACCGTACGTTATCCCAATGCTCCATCAGGCTGCGGTAATCGACCAGCTGTTTGCCGATGTCGGCCAAGTCATAGGTAAACCCCAGGCCGCCGGCTTTGACCAGGT
>SCQD01000021.1 GCA_004299145.1 Methylococcaceae bacterium
CCACCGAGGAAGTCACCCGCATGGTACAAGCCCTGGTGGAAAACATCCCGGCGCAAGCGCTGAATTGGATACTGGCGCGCGCCGACGGCATGCCTTTGTACATCGAGGAAATGGCGCGCATGTCTCCGCTGCCGTCCGCCGCCGCCATCCCGGCGACGTTGCACGATCTGTTGGCGGCCCGCCTGGAAGGCACGGGAGATGCCAAGCGCGTCGCCCAACTGGCCGCCACCGTCGGCCGGGAATTCAGCATCGAACTGTTGCGCCGCATCAGCCCGCTGCCGTTCGAGGCCTTGACCACGACCTTGCAGGAATTGCAAAACAGCCGCCTGATCGTCAGCCACGACGCCAACACCTGCCAATTTAAGCACGCGCTGATTTGCGAAGCGGCCTATCAATCACAACCCAAAGCACAGCGGCAAGCGACGCACCGGGAAATCGCCCGGGTATTGCAAACCCAGTTTGCCGAGGTCATCGAAGCACGGCCTGAAGTCGTCGCTCAGCACCTGGCGCTGGCCGGCGAAACCCACCAAGCCATCGATTACTGGCTTGAGGCCGGCAAGCGCGCCGAAAAACACGCGGCCAACCAGGCAGCCATGGATCATTTTCGCGCTGCCCTGCAACTCATCCAAAAACAACCCGTCGACCGGGAACGCGACCGGCAGGAGTTCCTGCTGCAAGTCAAACTGGGTAACCTGCTGCACGCGACCGAAGGTTATGGGTCGACAGACGCCACCCAGGCTTTTTTTCGCGCGTTGGCGTTATGCGGCAATCTCGACGACAGCCCTGAAGTCTTTCAAGCGTTATGGGGCCTGTGGATAGGCACACTGGATCACAGCTTTCCCGCCGCCCTGGAATTGGCAAACCGGCTAAACGGCTTGGCCCACGCCATGGATATCGATTTTTTGCGCATCCAGGCACAGTTCGTCATGGGCAACAACGCTTTCTGGCTGGGTGATTTTGCCGGTTCGCAGCGCAGCCTGGAACTAGCCCTGGCGCTGTACCGCCCCGAATTGCACGGCCCGTTGGTGGCGCAATTCGGCGAAGACGCCGCCATCAGCAGTGGATCGTTTTTATCCTGGGTGCTGTGGCTGCAAGGATTTCCCGATCAGGCACGCCGGCTCAGCGAAAAAACCCTGGCATTGGCCCGGCAGCTGGGCCACCCGCACAGCCTGGGGCTGGCCTTGGCGTGCGCGGCGATACTGCGGCGCTGGACCCGGGAGACACCCGTCGTTTTAAGCCTGGCGGAAACGGTTTTGGCTTTTGCCCAGCAGCACGGTTTTGCGCTATGGCAGGCGACGGGCACGCTGGTGCGCGGCTGGGGCATGACCATGCAGGGTGAAGCCGAAGGCGTGGTCTATATCGAACAGAGCACCCAAGCCATGCGCACGGCGATGGGTTCGGCCGCCGTGATATTTTTGGCGCCGCTGGCCGAAGCGCAAATGCACCTGGGGCAAAACGAAGCAGCATTGCTGGCGGTCAATAAAGCGTTCCACGAGGTCGAAAAAAAAGGCGACCGCCATTTTGAAGCGGAGCTATACCGCCTCAAAGGCGAATGCCTGCTGGCGGCGACGCAGGAGCAAACCCTGGAAGCCGAAGCCGCTTTCCAGCAAGCGCTGACCATCAGCCGCAGGCAGGGCGCCAAAGCGCTGGAGTTGCGCGCGGCCATGAGCATGGCGCGGCTCCGGCGGCAACAAGGCAGAGCGGACGAAGCGCGGCATCTGTTGGCGGGGGTTTATGCGGGATTCACCGAAGGATTCGACACCCCTGATCTGCAGGAAGCGGACGATTTGCTGTGTTGCCTGGCTTGATGGGGATGCCTCGCCCCTGGTTCCCACCTACAAGGGCCGGTTTTACGCTCTGCCATGCAAACTCCAAAAAAACCAACATTATTCATCCGCAGATTACGCAGATTTCCACAGATTATTTCGGTTCTTTGGGATCTTGCATGGTACTGCGTTCAAACGTCGTTCCGCCAGGGATTGGCGGAATCCAGGGCCATGGATGGCAGTCTGCGAATCTCGTTGTCGCTGATTCGAAGCGCGAAGGTGATTCGCGGCCTCCACGTCCCTGTGCCTGGATTCAAGAAGCCTTAGTTCTACTTTGTCAGATTCACTCCCGCGCTACCTGAGAGCGTCTGGCGTGGGATTCCTTGGCCTGTCGGCGCAAGCGGTGGCGTTTATTGATGATGCCAGCCAAGT
>SCQD01000219.1 GCA_004299145.1 Methylococcaceae bacterium
TGCATCGCCAAACCGACGGCGTAATAACCGTCGGCGCAGCCGATGTTGAGCACCGTCTCGAAATCAACCGCCATCAAGCGCTGAATGTGTGGATGCAATTCATGTTCATAACAGCCCAGCAACCTGGGAGCGGAACAGCCTTCCGAAGGCTGGCCGATAAAGCGCAAGCCGGCAAAAGGCCCCGTCTGCACGCTATTGCCTTGCCGACCGATCAAAGTATTGGCGATCAGCTGATGGCGCCATTTCGCCAGCAAACGCAGCATTTCTTCCAGTTCCCGGTTTCCCATCTCGGGTGATTTTTGCAATGCCTGCCGCAGCAGGCCATCGACGGTTTTTGCTAAAGACATTGTGATCCTTGGTTATTGAAAATCTTCCAGCACTTCATCTTGATGCTAACGCCGCGCGGCGTAATCGATCATTTCCTGCAACAAGCCGTTTATTTTGACGCCGAACTGATCCAGGCGGGCATTGCCGGTCGCCGTGGACAACAGGTGGGTGACGATCAGTACTTTGCCGTTTTTGCTGTACACCGCCAGGCTGCAAGGCATGTGGCGGACGCCATCCGGGTCGATTTGCAGATACTCCTTGGCATAGCCGAGGTTGCAGAACTGCAGCACGTCGTAATCGGGAAACGGCGCGCCGTCGCGCTCGCGTATGGCCTTGCCGATTTGCTGGTGGCCTGTCAGGCGAAAGTTTTTTTCACTGATGATCAGCTTTAAATCATCCACCACTTCTTGAAAAGGCTTGCTGCTTTCCGCCTGATAATAACCATCTGGTGTAACATTACCCGCAGCAGGGATAGCCTGCGCATAGCAAGCCAACCCCCACACCGCGCACGGAAACAGCATGTCGCGTAATCTCATTGAACCTCCTTCACGTTGAATAATGCCAGAACAGCTTAACACTCAGCCCCCCATCGCGGCACTGACCGGTGTTGTGCTGGCCGGCGGCGCGGCGCGGCGCATGGGCGGCCGGGATAAAGGCCTGATCCCATTCCGGGGACGACCGCTGGCGAGTTACGCGCTGGCGGCGCTGGCGCGGGTGGCGGGCAGCGTGCTGATCAATGCCAACCGCAACATCGACGCCTATGCGCAACTGGGCTACCCGGTAATCGGCGACGGCAACGCACGTTACGACGGCCCGCTGGCCGGCATGCTGGCGGCGCTGCGCGCCGCGCGCACGCCTTACGTCCTGGTGGTGCCCTGCGATTGCCCTTTGCTGCAGCCCGCGCAATTGCGGCAATTGTATGAAGTGCTGCTGGCAAAGCAGGCTGAAGTTTGCGCGGCTCACGACGGCGTGTGGCTTAACCCGGTTTTCGCGGTGTTGAAAACCACGCTGGCAGACAGCTTGCAGGTTTACATGGACCAGGGAGGACGTAAAGCCGAAACCTGGCTGCGGCAACACGTGCTGGCGATCGCCGATTTTGCGGCCGCGCCCGAATTATTCCGCAGCGCCAATACACCGGAAGAACTGCAAGCGCTGGAAATGCTGGCGGCTGTCCGTAGACCGGCCTATGACGACGGATATTTTGCTGATACATTGCACTGAACGGCGGAGGAACCATGCCCCTATCCAACTTCGAAAATTTTGCGCCCAAGCACATCTTGTTGATCGAAGATAATCCGGTAATGGCGGACTTGGTGACGACCTTGCTGGAACACCGGAAAGAACCGCAGCGTTTTCAGAAAACCAGGGTACAAAACGCCACCACGCTGGCGGAGGCCCAAAAATGCCTGGTCTCGGACCAGGAAACACCCTACGACCTGATTCTGCTGGATTTAAGACTGCCGGATTCCAGCGGCCTGGCGACGCTGAAAACGATTCGCGCCTTAAGGGATGACCTGCCCATAGTCGTCCTCACCGGCACCGCCCAGGACACTTCGGGCGTGGAAGCGTTGACCGCCGGGGCTCAGGATTTCATCGTCAAGGACGACCATTTGCAAACCCTGTTATACCGCATATGCACTTATGCGGTTTGCCGGTTTGCCCAGGAAACCCTCATCAAAAAAGCCATGCAGGAAGCCGAGGAAACCAACAAAATCAAGGACAGATTCGTGGCGCTGGTGGCGCATGATTTGCGCGGACCGCTGAGCGCCATTCTAGGCCTGACCGAGTTGCTCGTCAGCGACGATCAAAGCACCACCCTGGCGCAGCATCGCGATGAAATCGACTGCATTAAAAAGTCCGCCCTCGACCTTACCGAACTGCTGACCGATATTCTGGACATCAGCAAGCTGAATACCGGCAAGATCACGCCCGCCAAAAGCTTTTTCGACATCCACAACCTGGTCAACGACGTCATCAAGCGCTTGCGCCTCATGGCGGACAACAAGCAACTTAAATTAAACAACCGCATACCCGAAGGGTCCAGATTTTATGCGGACGAAAAACTTTTAATACAGGTTCTGCAAAATCTATTATCCAACGCGATCAAATTCAGCTTTCCGGGCAAAAGCATCGACTTTTTTCTGCGCCCAGGCCATCCCACCCACCTCGCCATTCGCGACGAGGGGGTAGGCATCGCGCCGGAAGCCATGACCAGGCTGCTGAAAATCGAAGAAAAAACCTCGACGCTGGGCACCAAAGGCGAAAGCGGCACCGGCTTCGGCCTGCCCTTGAGCGCCGGCATCATCGAAGCGCACGGCGGTGAGTTGCTGATCGAATCGACCCCCGGCTGCGGCAGCACGTTCATGGTCTGTATTCCGCCGGTGCGCCCGCTGGTTTTGATCGTCGACGACCAGTACATCTCCCGGCAAATCCTGGTCACGCAACTCGAACCGCTGGACGTGGACATCATGGAAGCCGGTTCGGGCAAAGACGCGCTCAAACTGATCGAAGACAAAACGCCCGACCTGGCCCTGATCGATGTGTTCATGCCGGACATGAACGGACTGGAACTACTGGAAATCATGATGGACAACCCCAGGTTTGCCGAAATTCCCACCATCATGGTCACCGCCGACCAAAGCATGGAGACCCGGCAAAAAGCCATTCGGCTGGGCGCCAGCGACTTTACCCTCAAACCCATCGAACCGCTGGAGCTGATACCCCGCATCCAAAGGTTTATTGTTTAAGATCCGAGGCCGGTACGCAGTGCGTACCTTACAAAACTACAGCAAATACGGCGCTTCCATCCAGCGCCGCAACACGGCGGTGTCGCAGTCCGGTAGATAGGCAAAGTCCTTGCTCAAATCGCGATGCACCGCCTCGCCCACATAGGCCGGCACCAGACCGCGGGTCATGTAAAAAAACCAGGCAAACGGATAGCCCGCCTGGCTGTCGAAGCGGTGCAGCAAGGCCACCAGCGCCTTGCCTTTTTTTCCCGCCGCGCCTTCCAGTTGCGGCAAATCCTTGCTGCGGTTGTTGACCACCGCCACGTTCATGATTCTTTCGCCGTAACGGCCCTGATGCTGCGACAGCCGCAAGCTCCAGTCCCGGCAAAACACCGCTTTGGCGGCGGCCGAGGAGTCGTTCCAGTCGTCCATGAAGCGCTGCGCCGGGTGGCGGTCGGCGCGGTGCAGGGACAGTTCTTCCATGAACAGGGCGACCTCGGTCTTGCGCCGATAGGTGTAGCGCGCGGCGCCCACCGCAAACGGCTGCACCGTCAGGGGTTTCAACGGGTCGATCAGTTCTTCCAGATCGTCCGGCGGCGCATCGGCGTCGATCAGGTAGCGTTCGGCGCTTTCCTGGGTGCGGTCCACTTCGATTTGCACGAAGTCTTCGGCTTTATCGCCGGTCTGTGCGACCAGGTAAAGGGTAACGCCTTTGTGCTGGGTGGCCAGCAGGCTGTTTTCTTCGCAGTAGTCGAGCAGGATGTGGAAATCATGGCCGCACTCGATGAAGGTGCGGTCGGCCCATTCGTTAAGATCCAGGGCGATGCGGCTGCCGTCCGGCTTGATGACGCCGCCCAGGCGGTACCACTCGTGGCCGTGCCGCGCCAGGGTGATGGGATAGTCGGGATAGGCTTTCTGGATGCGTTCGACCAGCGCCTGGTCGCTGGTACCGGCCAGGGCTTCTTTACACAGGCGTTCCAGGGTATGCCCGTCGAAGCGGGAGGCTTCACTCGTCATCAATCACCTCCGCCAAAACCAGGCCGCCGGCTGCTTCCAGCTCGCCCGTCAGTTTCAGGCAATGCTCCCGGCCATCCACCAGGTAGATGTTGAAGCCCGGGGTTTGCAGATAGGGCTGGACCAATCCGCCCACGTCATCGTCCATGCAATAGGTGAAGTGGATGTCCGGGTAATGGGTGCGCAAGCCGGCGACGCTGTGTTCCGACAAGCCTTCCTGTTCGATGGCCTGAGCGATCTGGATAATGGTGTCCGGGGCGATCACGTCAATCCTCCAAGGGTTCGTCGGAATCGAACGGCAGCCGCTGCCGGGTGATGCCCATGGCTTTAGCCAGCCAGGGCGGTGGATTGCCTTGCAGCATGGCCTGGAATTTGGCGATGACTTCGGCGGCGTCGGCTTCTTCCGGCAGTTTGATCGGGTAAATGCCGGCCCGGATCACCTTGGCCGCCGCGGGCCCTCCGATGGAAACCACGTACAGCACCTGGCAGTCCTTGATGAGTTCGGCGCGGGCGGCGTTGCGGTCGTCGGTCTCGTCGGCGTCCAGGGCCGAGCGCACGGCGATGAGCCTGGCCTGGTCCTTGGCGACCTGATACACCAGAAAGCGCAGGCAGGAACCGAAATGGCCGTCCACGCGCTCGCCGGATGAATTGGCGGCGACGGCGACGCGGACCGAGCCTGGCAGGTCGCCTTCGCTGTAAGGCACGGGCGTGGGCAGGCCGCTGTCGTCCGCCTCACCCCAGAGGATGCGCACGGCTTCTTTGTAGTGGGGAATGGCGATGCTGGCCAGGTGTTCGGTGTCTTCCTCACCGTCCGGGCTGCCCAGCCCGGTCTTGAGCTGGGTGACGGTGACGTGGGCGAGTTTTTCTTCGGTGAGGGGGGCGCCGAGCTTGTCGATCAGCAGTTCCAGCAGCTGCCTGGGACTGACGTCCGGCAGCACGCGGGCCGCCAGGCCGACGCGCAGCGCGGCTTCGCGGGACAAACCGGCGGGACCGCCGGTTTGTCCCGCGATAGCCGCCTGCGGGCTGCCGGGCACGGAAATGGAGGTAGCTGCGGCGGTAGTCATGATCACCTCATGGATGTGTTTTACTCGGTACGGTTATGTATGGTTCCGGCTGGCCGGCCGGTTCCCAAGCAAAGCCGCCGCGAAGCGGGATCACTAAGGCTTCTTGAGAGCTTGGGAACCAGACTTATGGTCCTCCAGCTCAATCTGTCACTCTGCGCGTTTCACGCGCAAAGTGATGGGCAGTTTGGGCGGGGCATCCAGCGGCGCCAGGTAATAACGCTGACCGTCGGACAACACCATCTCGCCGCCCCATTTGTCGGGTTGCTGGAATTCCAGCGAAACCACGGTTTCTTCCAGGTCTTTTTTGGCGACGTAAAAGATCAGTTGATCGTTGTCGCCTTTGCGAAACATGACTTCGGGCATTTTGAACTCCAGTGATTTATAGGCTTGAGGCCGGAGGCTTCCTCGTTCCCACGCGCCGCGTGGGAACGCATCCTTGGCGCGCCGCGCCGTGTAAGCGATGCCCCTTACTTTGCAACAACGGTTGCCACAACAGACACGGGGCGCGGCGCGCCCAAACCGCATTCCCACGCAGCGCGTGGGAACAATGCCAACCAGCGGCACCCCTCTTCCTTACCTCACCAAATCGTAGTTGTAGTCCGTCGTCCCCATGCCGCGCGTTTCTTCGTCCAGCCGTTCCAGCACCGCGTTCACCAGGGTGGTGAGGATGTACATGCCGCCTTCATAGCCCAGCGTGGTCATGCGGTGCAGGTGATGGCGGTCGAAGATGGGGAAGCCGATGCGGATCAGCGGCACTTCGAACGCCTTGCCCTTGTACAGCGTGTCGCGCTGGATGAACTTGCCGTAGCTGTTGCCGATCATGAAATCCGGCTTGTCGGTGAACACCAGGGAGCGCATGTGCCACAGGTCGTTGCCCACGTATACCTTGCCGTTGACGCCGTAGGGCGATTCTTCCAGCACTTTTTCCACCGCTTTTTTCCAGCGCTTGTTGGCGTTGTTGCAGAGGACGTGCGTCGGTTCGGCGCCCAGTTCCAGCAGGAACTTGACCATGCCCATGACGAAATCCGGGTCGCCCCACAAAGCGAATTTCTTGCCGTGCAGCCAGGCGTGCGAGTCGGTCATGGCGTCCACCAGGCGGCCGCGCTCTTTCTCCAGCGAGGCAGGTATCGGCTTGCCGGTCAGCTCCGACACTTTCATCAAAAACTCGTCGGTCCAGTCCAGGCCCATGGGGATGTTCAGCTTGGGCACCTCGTGCTTCCAGGTGGCATCGACGAACTTCCTGGTTTTCTCCAGCTGCCAGGGTTGCAGCAGCAGCGTGGTGATGGCATTGGGCGCGTCCTTGATTTCGTCCATGGTGGTGCCGCCGGCGTACATGCGGTATTCGCCGTCGGCCGGGGTGTCCAGCACTTCGGTGGGGTCGCTGAGCAGGCTGTGCGCCACGCCCATCTCGTCCAGCATGCGGTGCAGCACGCGGTAGTTGCCCAGATAGGTTTCGAAGCCCGGCACCAGGTTGAGCTTGCCGTTTTTGCCCGGTTCCTTGTCCGCCATGTGGTTCAGGGTGAAATAGCGGGCGATGCCTTCGAACATATTGTCCCAGCCGGTGGTATGGCTGCCCACGAAGCTCGGCGTGTGGGCGAACGGCACGGGGTAGTCTTCGGGGATGTGCCCTTCCTTCTTCGAGTTGTTGATGAAGGCGTTGAGGTCGTCGCCGATCACTTCCGCCATGCAGGTGGTGGACACCGCGATCATGTCCGGTTTATACAGCGCCTTGGCGTTGGCCAGGCCGTCGAACATGTTTTTCTGGCCGCCGAACACGGCGGCGTCTTCGGTCATGGAATCCGACACGCAGGAAACGGGTTCCTTGAAATGGCGGTTGAAGTAGCTGCGGAAATAAGCCACGCAGCCTTGCGAGCCGTGCACGTAGGGCAGAGTTTTCTCGAAGCCCAGCGAACACAGCACCGCGCCCAGGGGCTGGCAGGCTTTGGCCGGGTTGATGGTAAGCGCTTCGCGCTGGAAGTTCAGATCCTGGTATTCCTGGGTGGTGCTCCACAGGAATGTCTCGTCGATCTTCTCGTCCGTATGGCGTTCTTCGAACTGCGCGCGCTTGGCGGCCAGATTGTCCACGTATTCCTGGTCGCGGAACAGCGGATAGCTGGGTTTGATGTTTTCTACTGACTGACTCATGGGTATGCTCCTTTGCGCGCCACTAATCTGTGGACGGCGCAATCAGGGTTGATTTCTGCTGGTTCTGCTGGTTCCCAACCTCCGGGTTGGGAACCCGGCCTTGGAAGCTCCGGCTTCCAGTGCGGGAACGGGAAGCTGGAGCTTCCTGAACCGCGTTCCCAAGCTGGAGCTTGGGAACGAGAGCGTGGGGAACGAGCGAGTTAGGCACTCGCCGCCACGCGCTGGGCGCCTTCTGCGCTCGCGGCTTTTTTCCACGGCGCGGTAATCTGCTTCCAGCAAGGATTGTTGATGGTCATGTCCATATCGCGGGCGAAGATGGCGAAGCCGTCGTAGCCGTGATAGGGGCCGGAATAGTCCCAGCTGTGCATCTGCCGGAACGGCACGCCCAGCTTCTGGAAAATGTACTTTTCCTTGATGCCGGAACCGATCAGGTCCGGTTTCATCCGTTTGACGAATTCCTCGAACTCGTAGCCGGTGACGTCGTCGTACAACAGCGTGGCGTTGCCCATTTCCTTGATGGTGCGGTCGTAGTCGTCGTTGTGGGCAAATTCATAGCCGGTGCCGACCACTTCCATCCCCAGATCTTCATAAGCGCCGATGACGTGGCGCGGACGCAGGCCGCCGATGTACAGCATCACTTTCTTGCCTTGCAGGCGCGGCTTGTACTTGGCGATCACCGCTTCGTATTCCGCCGTGTAGCGGGCAATGACCTTCTCGGCGCCGGCCTGGATGGTCTCGTCGAAATGCGCGGCGATTTTGCGCAGGGATTCGGCGATTTTGGTCGGGCCGAAAAAGTTGTATTCCATCCAGGGAATTGCATACTTCTCTTCCATGTGGCGCGCGATGTAGTTCATCGAGCGGTAGCAGTGGATCAGGTTGAGCTTCACCTTCGGCGTCAGCTCGATTTCCGAAATCGTGCCGTCGCCCGACCACTGCGCCACCACGCGCAGGCCCATTTCTTCCAGCAGGGTGCGGGAAGCCCAGGCGTCGCCGCCGATGTTGTAGTCGCCGATCACCGCCACGTCGTAAGGCGTGCTCTGGAAGCTGCTGTCGCCGTCGCGGTTGCCCAGCACCCAGTCGCGCACCGCGTCGTTGGCGATGTGGTGGCCCAAGGATTGCGACACGCCGCGGAAACCTTCGCAGCGCACCGGCACGATGGGTTTTTTGATTTCCGCCGCGACTTTTTTCGACACCGCTTCGATGTCGTCGCCGATCAGGCCGATGGGGCACTCGGACTGCACGGAAATGCCCTTGTTGAGCGGAAACAGCGTTTCGATTTCGCCGATCAGCTTGGTCAGTTTTTTATCGCCGCCGAACACGATGTCCTTCTCCTGGAAATCCGAGGTGAAGTTCATGGTGCCGAACGTGTTGATGCCGGTGGTGCCCACGTAATAATTGCGGCGGCCGGCGCGCGAGTACTGGCCGCAGCCCACGGGACCGTGGGAAATGTGGATCATGTCCTTGATCGGCCCCCACACCACGCCCTTGGAACCGGCATAAGCGCAGCCACGGATGGTCATCACGCCCGGCAGCGATTTGCGGTTGGAGGTAATGCACTTGCTGGATTTTTCCACGGACGGATCGTTGACCGCCAGGTGCTTGGCGCGATCTTTTTTGGCTTTGTCGGGGTAAACCTCCAGCACCTCCTGGATGAGGGCTTCGGTTTCCTCGCGGGTTAATGCTGCCATGATGGCCTCCTGGTATTTAGGATTTGGTTAAAAACAACTGCCCCGGTTTTAAGGGGTTAGGGGTTAGGGGCTAGGGGTTAGATTTCGCTAACCACTGGTCCCTGACCACTGACCACTGGCCCCTAAGCGGCGGCCAGCACTTCTTCCTGGGCCGTCTTGCCGATGATGCTTTCGTCCACTTCCTCCATGATGCCGAACTCCATCAGCAGTTCTTCCAGTTCGTCCATGGTGATGGGCGTCGGAATCACCAGGTTCTTGTTGTCGATGATCTTCCTGGCCAGGGAACGGTACTCGTCCGCCTGCTTCGCCTTGGGTTCGTACTCGATCACCGTCATGCGGCGGATTTCCGCGCGCTGCACCACGTTGTCGCGCGGTACGAAGTGGATCATCTGCGTGCCCAGGCGGCGCGCCAGTTCCATGATCAGTTCGTCTTCGCGGGCGCACTGGCGGGAGTTGCAGATCAGGCCGGCCAGACGCACGCCGCCGGAATTGGCGTATTTCACGATGCCCTTGGCGATGTTGTTGGCCGCGTACATGGCCATCATTTCACCGGAGCAGACGATGTAGATCTCCTGCGCCTTGTTCTCGCGGATGGGCATGGCGAAACCGCCGCACACCACGTCGCCGAGCACGTCGTAGAACACGAAACTCAGGTCTTCTTCGTAGGCGCCTTCTTCTTCCAGGAAGTTGATGGCGGTGATCACGCCGCGGCCGGCGCAGCCCACGCCGGGCTCAGGGCCGCCGGACTCGACGCATTTGATGTCGCGATAACCGACTTTCAATACGTCTTCCAGCTCCAGGTCTTCGACGCTACCGGCATCGGCGGCCATCTGCATGATGGAGTTTTGTGCTTTGGCGTGCAGGATCAGACGGGTGGAGTCGGCTTTCGGATCGCAGCCGACGATCATCACTTTCTCGCCGGCTTCGGCCAGGGCGGCCACCAGATTTTGAGTCGTGGTGGACTTACCGATACCACCTTTGCCGTATATCGCGCATTGACGTAGCTTTGCCATAATGTCCTCCAAAATGGGTTGATGTGAATGGGGAAACCGAAAGCTCTAGTGCAACCGCTGTGCCACCCTGGGATCAACCATGTAACGCATTGATTTATATGCTCATTATTTGTGCAACAGGCATCCTGCCGTGTGTAGCAAATCGGACAAAGCCGTGGTTTTGTAGGGTTCCACGCGTTCTGCCCGACCGCTCGTTCCCAACAACACTCGACCTGACGCTACGCCGCCTGACGCACTGAAACCAGCCCTGAATTGACAATCCGCCGCCACAACCACATCCTCTCAATCGAATGGGCGGCATTGCCCGAAGGAATAAACGTCATGCATGAACCCATCCGCATTCTGCTGGCCGAAGACGAAGCCGTCATCGCCGCCATCATCCAGGATCTGCTGGACTCGCAAGGGTATCAGGTCACGGTCTGCAGCGACGGCCAGAGCGCCTGGGCACGCTTGCAAACCGACTCGGCTTATGACGTCGTGCTGCTGGACAGGATGATGCCGTATATGGACGGCATGGCGTTGCTCAGGAAAATCAAGGCCGAGCCGGCCTTGACGCACACCCCGGTCATCATGGAAACCGCTCTTGGCGATCAGGAAAGCATAAGGGAAGGGCTGGCCGAAGGTGCTTATTACTACCTGACCAAACCGCTCCAGGCCGAAGTGCTGCTCGCCGTGGTCCAGGCCGCCGTCAGCCAGGCCCACGAATACCAGCTGCTGGTCGAAAGCGTGCGCCGCGCCGAACAGCCGCTGGCCTTGCTGCAATCCGGCAGCTTCCGCTTTCGCGACCTGGATGAAGGCCGCATGCTGGCCGGTTATCTGGCCCACGCCTGTCCTCAGCCTGAGCGGGCGGTCCAGGGCTTGCAAGAACTGCTGGTCAATGCCGTCGAGCACGGCAATCTGGGCATTTCCTACGCTGACAAAAGCGCACTGATGCTCGAAGGCGCTTGGCAGGAAGACATTCAGCGCCGTCTGCAATTGCCGGAATACCGGGAGCGCTATGTTGAAGTCCATTTTCAGCGCCGACCGGACGCCTTGCGCTTTACCATTCAGGACCAGGGGGAAGGCTTCAATTGGAAAGAGTATCTGGATTTCTCGCCGGATCGCGCTTTCGACCTGCACGGACGCGGCATCGCCATTACCCGCAAGCTGTGTTGCGATCACCTGGAATATCAAGGCAATGGCAGCACGGTGATTGCAACGTTCGATTACACAACCGCGTTATCCGATCAGGGCTGCTGATTTACCGGTCCCGCTTCCCGACATGCCCACTCAATCGGATTACCCCGCGCCTCCCGGCCATGGTTCAATTTTGACCACCGTTCTGGTTTACGCGGTTTTTGCCGCCTGCTGGATATTACTGTCCGACAAGCTGATACAACTGTTATTCAGCGAAAACAGGCCGAAATCGCCCTGCGCCGGCAGGCCGAAGAACTGGCGCAGCGCAATGCGGAACTGGAGCGCTTCAACCGCGCCATGACCGGGCGGGAGCTGGACATGATTGCCCTGAAACAGCGGGTCAACGAGTTATCGCAACGGCTCGGGCAGGAGCCGCCCTATCCACTGACTTTTCTCGATGCGCCGCCTTATGATCGATGAACTCGGCCGGTTTCTTGCCGTAAACGGCTATCTTCCGCACGGTTACTGCATCAGTTGGTCCCGTCCGCTGCTGTTGACTTACGTGGTCAGCGACGTGTTGATTTTCCTGTCGTATTGCTCCATGCCGGTGGCGCTGGCCTATTTCGCACGGCACCGCAAGGACTTTCCCTACCGCTGGCTGCTGGTGATGTTCGCGGCCTTCATCCTGGCCTGCGGCATGACGCACCTGATGGGCGCCATTCTGCTATGGCAGCCGCTGTATGGGCTGGATGCCCTGATCAAGGCGGCGACCGCACTGGTGTCTGTCGCTACGGCCATTGTGCTGTGGCCATTGCTTCCCCGTGCTTTGAAACTGCCCAGCCCCGCCCAGTTGCGGCAAAGCAACGCAGCCCTGCAAAGCGAGATCGCCGAGCGCAAGCGCGTCGAGGCCGACCTGCGGCGGGCCAAAGAAGCGGCGGAAGAATGTTTGCAGCAAGAACAGCGGCTCAGGGCGGCCCTGGTCGAACGCACCGCCGAACTCAGCGCCGCCAACCGCGAGCTGGATGCCTTTGCCTATGCCGTTTCCCACGATTTGCGCGCGCCGCTTCGGGCCATGAGCGGCTTCAGCCAGGCGCTGGCGGAAGATTACGGTGAGCAATTGCAGGGCGAGGCAGGGGTTTATCTGGAGCAGATCGACATCGCCGGCAAAAAAATGGGCGAGTTGATCAACGGCTTGCTGACGCTGTCGCGCAGCACGCGCGGCGAATTGCAAGCCGACACGGTGGACCTGTCCGCCCTGGCCGGACGCCTGTTGGCCGAACTGGCGCAAAACGACCCGGCACGGCGGGTGGCGACGCAAATAGCCGGCGGACTGCAAGTCCATGGCGATGCGCGCATGATCGAGGTGGTCATGAACAACCTGCTGAGCAACGCCTGGAAATACACCGCACATACGATGACGCCTGCTATCCGCGTATACGCCGAAGACCGGGACGGTACGCGCTACGTCTGCGTCGCCGACAACGGCGCCGGTTTCGATATGGCCCACGCCAACCGCTTGTTCCAGCCGTTCCAGCGCCTGCATCGCCAGGAGGAATTTCCCGGCATCGGCATCGGTCTGGCCACCGTGCAGCGCATCGTTCATCGCCATGGCGGGAAGATCGAAGCACTGGGCGAGCCGGGTAAGAGCGCAACGTTCTGTTTCAGTCTGCCGCAGCGGGATTCCGGCAAGGATCAGGCATAAGCAGATTCATGGCGCTCGTGGCGCTGGTTCCCAAGCTCCTGCTTGGGAATACAGTCCAGTAGCTCCACCTTCTCATCCCGCCAATTTCGCGCTTACCAGCCGATTCAGGCTCACCCCTTGCTCTGCGGCGTGTAAAGGCCAGGCGGCGGTGCAAATCTGGCGGTATGCGCACGCGGAATTCTCCACTGTAGCGTTTTTCCGCCATAGGTTCCGGCACGGGTTCCCCACCGGCGCGAAGATCGGCCACGACGTCAGCCACAACGCGCCGAATGCCGGCCAGCGCACTGTCCGGGGCATCCGCCAGCCAACTCAGGGAAGGATATTCGGCGCACAATCCCAGGTACTCGTTATCTTCGGGAGACCAAGTGACGCGGTAAGTGTAATGATCGATACTCATGGATCGGCTTTTCGTCAGGGTATTTATCGCCGCCCATGGCGAAACTACCCGCCGGGATCGTCACCATGTCGCGTTTTTTCAAAGCGTAGCTTGGGTTTCATACACCAGTGCAGTGAAGCAGCGTGAGCTTTGCTGGCCCGTTCATTTTTGTTTGCGTTGATCGAAAACCGATCATTGCGTTACTTTCGCTCATGATGGCGCGTCCGGCTTGTTCCAATGCCCGCTGGTAAATCCGCTCTGCGGCCATGGACACGCCGTTACCGCCGACAGATTTTCCCGGCGATGGCGTGCTTCCTGATCGGAGCGAATGTCTACAGCCAAGGCGGCAATCCCTGCCTCGCTTTGCAACTCACGATATTGCAGGCGCTGAAGTTCGGCCAGTTTCGCGTTCTCGCAATCGGCCAGATAAGCGGGCAAAAGAAAGCTGAAGCCTACGGCGACCCCCTGTTGCCGCCGCAGGGCAATATTGATTTCCTTTGGCAAGGATAGCGACGACCAGCCCAGCACGCCGCACTTCGAAAAACTGTTCCGTTAACGACACGCTGCCGCGGCAATGTGCGCTTCGCTACACGATATTTGAAGAAATAATGTGCCAAATCAACAGGATAATGATGGCACGAATGATGCTGAGTCAACGACATCATTCGAACCTTGAGGGAAACCATCATGGCATCGCCTGCACTCAACCCTGCCGCCGCGCCCGCCAAGGACGGCTGTAGCGCATCCTCCTGTGGCGCCGGTGGCGCCCAGGTCGTCCAGTTGCCCGAGCACATCCGCAAGAAAGTGCAAAACCATCCCTGCTATTCCGAGGATGCCCACCATTATTTTGCCCGCATGCACGTGGCGGTGGCTCCGGCCTGCAATATCCAGTGCCATTACTGCAACCGCAAGTACGACTGCGCCAACGAGTCCCGGCCCGGCGTGGTGTCGGAACTGCTGACGCCGGAACAGGCGGTGAAAAAAACCCTGGCGGTCGCCGCCAAAATCCCGCAAATGAGCGTGCTCGGCATCGCCGGCCCCGGCGATCCCTTGGCCAACCCGCAGCGCACGTTCGCCACTTTCCGCATGCTGAGCGAACACGCGCCGGACATCAAGCTGTGCGTTTCCACCAACGGCCTGGCGCTGCCCGAGTCGGTGGACGAGTTGAGCCAAGCCAATATCGACCACGTCACCATCACCATCAACACCGTGGACGCCGACATTGGCGCCGAAATATACCCGTGGGTGTTCTGGAAAAACCGCCGCGTCAAAGGCAGGCAGGGCGCGCAAATTCTTATCGACCAGCAGCAGAAAGGCCTGGAAATGCTGGTGGAGCGCGGCATCCTGGTGAAAATCAATTCGGTGATGATACCCGGCATCAACGATGCACACCTGGCGGAAGTCAGCCGCATCGTCAAAGCCAAGGGCGCTTTTTTGCACAACGTCATGCCGTTGATCGCCGAAGCCGAACACGGCACTTTTTACGGCGTCATGGGCCAGCGCGGACCGACGCCGGACGAATTGATGGAGTTGCAGGAACGCTGTTCCGGCGATATGAACATGATGCGCCACTGCCGCCAGTGCCGCGCCGACGCGGTGGGGCTGCTGGGCGAGGACCGCGGCGCGGAATTCACCCTGGACAAAATCGACGCCATGGCAATCGATTACTCCGCCGCCATGGCGATGCGCCGGCAAGTGCAGGAAGGCCTGCTGGCCCAGTTGGAAGAAAAGCGCTTGAGCCAAGCCGGACCCGGCAATTGCGGCGTACCGGTCGGCACCCGACCGGCGCTGATGGCCGTCGCCACCAGTGGGCAAGGCCTGATCAACCAGCATTTCGGCCACGCCAAGGAGTTCCAGATCTACCAAGCCTCCCCGGAAGGCGTGAAATTCGTAAGCCACCGCAAAACCGATCAGTACTGTTCGGGTGATGTCAGCTGCGGTGAAGCCGAAACGGCCTTGGCGCAAACCATCCGCGCACTGAAAGGCTGCGAGGCGGTATTGTGTTCAAAAGTAGGCTACGAGCCCTGGGAAATGCTGGAACAGGCCGGCATCGCTCCCAACGGCGAACACGCCATGGAAAGCATCGAAGCAGCGGTCATGGCGGTCTACCTGGAAATGTACCAAGGCGGCAAACTGGCCGCACAACAGACCCGGCCGGCAAGAGCCCAGGCCTGATTGAAGCGGCATTTCCCGCCGCACTGAGCGACGGACGTGCAATACGCGCAAGTTGCCGACTACTCCCGAGGTTTACAGCGTAGCGGTGGGGTGGGGTGGAGCGGATTCCGCGCGGGGCCGGCGCCCAGCGTATTTGACCCAACCGCTGTGCCGATTACTGGTGGATTGCTGGTTCAGTTCTTGCCGTCAGGCCCGCAGTGCTTTAAAATGCGCCGTTCATTGCCGGTGTAGCTCAGTCGGTAGAGCAACTGATTCGTAATCAGTAGGTCAGCAGTTCGATTCTGCTCACCGGCTCCAATAAAATCAAAGGCTTAGCTTCGGCTAGGCCTTTTTTATTTTCAGAAATTGGTATTTTGTAGCCGTTATCGCTTTGCTTGAATTATTTGTTCGAAGTCTTCCCCTTGTTTTTCCTCTACCAGTAGCAATGCCGTTTTGACTCACCCGCCAGTTGGCGGGAACGCCCCCGTTTTTGCGAAACAGATTTAGCGCCGTGGTTCAGCGTGTCTTTGACTTCTGCGAGGCGGTGCTCAATCAGCTTCAGCCGTTGCGCCATGCCCGCCCATGAGACATTGGCGAAAGCAGAGTACTCGACTTTCCGCCCGAACCTGGATAGATGCCACCGTTTCACCGTCGCACGTCCAGTTCCAACCGAAGAAGCGCCCCTGCGTCATCAGGCCATCCTGTTGCCAGCGCCATATGGCCAGCGCTCGGTAATCGTCGGTGGTGTCTTTGCTGCGCTGGCCGCCTCCGCTACCGATACCGCTTAATCTCTTTGGCTCCTGGATTTTGCCGAAATCATCAGTCAATCTCACCCTGTGGTTTTCGCCAGCTTAGTTCTACTTTGTCAGATTTCGCCACTACTTCTACTTTGTCAGATTATCCGAGGCGCCCAATTTCCGCCCCGTTTGCCGCGCCGAGCACCGCAGTTTTCGGCGGGATTAACCCGAAGGGCGACCGCATGGATGCGGTCGGTTGACCGTCAGGCCAGGGATGGCCTGTCGGGCAACTCCCGCCGAAAACGAGGAGCGCAGGAAACAAGCGGCAATCGGGCGGCCTTTTCTTTGGTTACTTTCTTTTGGCCGCGCAAAAGAAAGTAACCCGCCCGTGGGTGCGGGAACCCACATTCAAATCAC
>SCQD01000220.1 GCA_004299145.1 Methylococcaceae bacterium
CAGTTTTCGCGCCATCGCCGAGGCGGCGCAGGAATGCCTGGAGTTTTCCCGCAAAAACCAGCTGTCGTTTTCCGTCGGCCTGGCCGAAGCGGTGCAGGCCGGATGGGTGGAGCCGATGAAAAGCGCCGGCGCGCCGCTGGTGCCGATGGACGACAAGCTGGCGCTGTGGGAAAGCTGCAACCACGTGGCGTCGGCGGGCAGCTATTTCGTGCACCTGGCTTTGTGCAGCTATTACTTCGGCCGTTATGAAGAAGCCGCCGTCCACCTGGAAAACGTCAAGCGCTACCTCACCGGCTTGACCGACAACGTGCTCAAGCGGCAGTGGTACGTGTTCCAGGCGCTCAATGCCTTGCGTTTGCACCGGCAGCAGTTGGGAGATAAACCGGACCTGAGCCAGTGGATAGACCCCGTCGCCACCTGGGCTGATCTGGGACCGCTGCTCCAGCCCTATTTGGCGCTGTACCGGGCCGAATGGGCGTGCTGTTTTGCCGGCTTCGATCAGGCCTGTCTGGCCTATCTGACCGCCATCGAAACGGCCCGCCGACAGGGTTACACCTTCCTGGAGGGCTACGCCAACGAGTGCCTGGGCGAGTGGATGATGGCCGCCGGACGGCGCAGCGGCGACACCCATTACTGCGAAGCCATGCGTTTGTACCGCCGCTGTGGCGCACAGGGCAAAGAAATCCAGCTGTTGGAACGCTGCCCGGAATGCTTCGAAGATGAACGCGCGCAGGAATCGGCCGCCATCGCCGGCGAGCCGGAAGGCGCCACCCTGCCCAACCTGGACGTCGACTACCTGATCAAGTCTTCCCTGGTGTTGTCGGCGGAAGTCGACCAGGAAAAACTGTTGGCGAAAATCATGCGCGTGGTGCTGCAATCCAGCGGCGCCCAGCACGGTTACCTGCTCATGCCGCACGGGGAAGAATGGGTGATACGGGCATCCAGCCACGTGGCGGAAGCGGTGAGCGTGGAAACCGGGCAAACGCCGCTGCACGCCGCCCAAGCCTTGTGCCAGGGCATCATCCACTACGCTTGCCGCACCCATGGCACGGTGGTGCTGGCCGACGCGCAGGAGTCCGAAGCGTTCCGCCACCTGCCGGAAGTGGCCGCGCAGGGCTTGCGTTCGCTGCTGTGCCTGCCGCTGCTGCGGCACGGCGAACTGGTCGGCGCGCTGTACCTGGAAAACCGCTTGACCACCGGCGTATTCACCCCGGACAAAGTGCGCCTGACCGAACTGCTGTCGCTGCAAGCGGCCATTTCGCTGGAAAATGCGCGGCTCATCAGCGAAATCGGCCAGCTCAACAGTGATCTGGAACAGCGCGTGGCGGACGAAGTGGCCCGTAACCGCGAAAAGGACCATTTGCTGATCCAGCAATCGCGCCTGGCGGTGATGGGCGAAATGATCAACAACATCGCCCACCAGTGGCGACAACCGTTGAACGCGCTGGGCCTGGTGCTGGGCAACATCAAGGACGCGCAGCGCTTCGGCGAGTTGACGCCGGAATACCTGCACCAGCAGGAAGCGGAAGGACGCAGTTACATCGAAAAAATGTCCACCACCATCAACGATTTCCGCGATTTTTTCCGGCCCGAAAAACAAAGCGAGTCGTTCAGCCTGCGCCAGGCCATCGACGGGGCGGTGACGCTGGTCAGCGCCAGCTTCAAGGCCCACGGCATCGAACTGCTGGTGGAGCATGCCGAGGATTTATGGATCGTGGGATTTCCCAACGAATACTCGCAAGTGCTGCTGAACCTGTTGACCAATGCCAAGGAAGCGATACTGGCGCGCGGCGTCGCCCAGGGACGCATCGCGATCCGCGCGGCCAAAGTGGACGGCCAGGCGCGCGTCACCGTCACCGACAACGGCGGCGGCATCGACCCCGTCGTGCTGCCGCGCTTGTTCGAGCCGTATTTTTCCACCAAGGAAACCGGGACCGGCATTGGCCTGTATATGTCTAAAATGATCATAGAAAACAGCATGGGCGGGCACATCGAGGTCCGCAACATCCCCGGCGGGGCGGAGTTTTCCATCGTAACGCCGTAAATTTTATCGTTCCCACGCTCCGCGTGGGAACGATAAATGAGCGCTCCGCCTGAAAACGCAGCACGGCGGGGACGAGATAAAAGGCACACGCCATGAACGACGCTATCACATTCACCGACCAGGACGACCTGGCCTATCTCAAAACGCTATCCATCCTGTACGTGGAGGACGACGACAGCATCCGCAGCCAGCTGACGCAATTTCTCAAGCGCCGCTGCGCCATGGTCCACACCGCCGCCAACGGCAAAAAAGGCCTGGAAGCTTTTCAACGGCGCCAGCCGGACCTGGTGATCACCGACATCCTCATGCCGGTAATGAACGGCCTGAAAATGGCCGAAGCCATGCGCGCCAGCCGGCCCAAAATACCCATCATCATCACCACGGCGTTCGAAGAACCGCGCTACCTGGAGCAATCCATCGACATCGGCGTGGACAAATACGTGGTCAAGCCGATCAACCCCGACGTTCTGGAAAAAGCCCTGCTGAAGTGCGCCCGCGCCATCCGCGCGGAAGCGGCGCTGCGCGAAGTGGAGGAGCGCTATCTGGCGCTATTCAAGCTGTCGCAACTGCCCATGTCCATTACCAGCGCACACAACGGTGTCCCGCCGTCCCTGGACAACCTGGTCAGCTTTGCCATCGAAGGCAGCCACATCCTGGACTGCAATCCCGCTTTTCTGGCATTGACCGGTTATGCCGAGCCATGCGCGTTGCAACAGCGCACGTTACAGGACCTGATCAAGGCGGAATTTCACGGCAAAATCCGTCAGGCGATGCTGGATGAACTGCTGGTGCGCGGTTTTACCCGCGAATTGGAAGTCGATCTGCTGCAAGCCGATGGCAAAACGGTGCCGGTGATGGCCCAGTTTATTTTGCGCCGCGACCGGGCCGAACAGCCGTTGGAAATGTGGGCGCTGATGCGCGACGTTCGCGAGCAGCGCAGCGCCGAAGCGCAACTGCGTCTGGCGCAACAGGTATTCGACCATACCTTCGACGCCATCGTCGTCACCGACGCCGACAACAACATACTCACGGTCAATGACGCCTTCCACCGCATCACCGGCTATAGCGAGGAAGAAGTCCTGGGGCGCAATCCCCGCCTGCTGCAATCGGGACGCCACGACCGGGAGTTTTACCAGGCCATGTGGCAGGCGGTGCAGGAACACGGACACTGGCAGGGAGAAGTGTGGAACCGGCGCAAAAGCGGGGAAATTTTCACGGAATGGCTGTCTATCAGCGTGGTCGGCGATGGACAAGACCGCATCGCCAAATACATCGGCATATTTTCCGACATCACCAAATCCAAGGCCGCCGCCGACTACATCGCTTTTCTGGCGCATTACGACCCACTCACGCGGCTGCCCAACCGCGCCTTGCTGCGCGACCGGCTGGATCAAGCCCTGGCGGCGGCCAGGCGCCAAAAAGCGCGGATCGCCGTCATGTTTCTTGACCTGGATCGTTTCAAAAACATCAACGACTCGATGGGCCACGCCGTCGGCGACGCCTTGCTGGTGCAGGTCGCCAAACAGCTGGACCGTGCCGTGCGCGAAGCCGATACCGTGGCGCGCCTGGGCGGCGATGAATTTGTCGTGGCCTTGCCCAATATCCGCCAAGCCGAAGACGCCGCCGCCGTGGCGCAAAAAATTCTGGACGCCCTGCGCGAGCTGTTTGTACTCGAAGGCCGCGAAGTCGCGGTAACCACCAGCATCGGCATCGCCATCTATCCCGAAGACGGCGGCGATTTCGATACCCTGCTGAAACACGCCGACACCGCCATGTACATGGCCAAGCAGAACGGGCGCGACAATTACGAATTTTTCACCCCCGGCATGAACGTCGGCACGCTGGAGCGCCTGTCTTTGGAAGGCCAGTTGCGGCGCGCGCTGGAGCATGGCCAGTTGGAACTGTACTACCAGGCACAGGTGGACATTGCGAGCGGCCGGCTGGTCGGAGCCGAGGCATTGCTGCGCTGGCGCCACCCCGACCTGGGCCTGGTGTTGCCGGGCCGGTTTATTCCGCTGGCCGAAGAATCCGGCTTGATCATCCCCATAGGCGCCTGGGTGCTGCGCGAAGCCTGCCGGCAAAACGCCGAATGGCAACGGCAGGGATTGATGCCCATCAGCGTGGCGGTCAATATTTCCGCCGCGCAGTTTCGCCAGCGCGACTTGCGCGAAACGCTGAGCGCCGCGCTGCAAAACAGCGGCCTGGATGCCTGCTGGCTGGAGCTGGAACTGACCGAAAGCATCATCATGCGCGACGCCGAAACCACCATCGCCCTGCTGCACAGTTTGAAGTCCAGCGGCGTCAAACTGTCCATCGACGATTTCGGCACCGGTTATTCATCGCTGGCTTATCTGACGCGCTTCTCCATCGACAAACTGAAAATCGACCAGTCATTCGTGCGCAATCTGCCGGAAGACACGGAAAACTCCGCTATCACCCGCGCCATCATCAGCCTGGCGCACGAACTGGGGATAGACGTCATCGCCGAAGGCGTGGAAACCCGGCAGCAACTGGGCTTTCTGCGCACGCAGCAGTGCGATCACGTGCAGGGCTATCTTTACAGCGAGCCGGTATGCGCCCTGACCATGGGCAGCATGCTGCGGCAAAGGGTGATAACGGTGGATTAGGCGCGGAAGTTGTTTCCGGCCCCACCCCTAGCGATAGGTGATTTCCACCTTGAGCAACTCGGCGATGAGTCCCATATACGGGGCCAATTGGGGAATGGGCGGAATGGTCCAGAGTTTGCCGGTAACGCGGGACAGCAGGCTATTCAGCCAGGGGCGGTTCGATAGTCCTTGCTGGAGCACGAATTTGTAGACTCCCTGCTCATTGACGACGCCAAAACCTTCAACCGTCACTTCGATCGCTTCGGTTTCGCCGGCAAGCTCGGTACGAAAAAAAGCCTTGCGCGCATCAAGATCCAAACTGAAGTCGGTAAGCGTCGCAATATCTTTCAGCACTCTATTGGCCACCAATAAAACCAACGGTTTTGGTGTCCATTTTATTGCCATTTTTATGAAACTGGCTGTGTAACTCATTTTCGGCCTTTATTCGGTACGGATGATGGTTAATGCCTTGCCCCGCTCCGGGCGCGTAACCGTTCAGTCCCCCTCCTTTTGCCCCCTCTCCCACCGGGAAAGCCGCCGCGAAGCGGTATCACTAAGGCTTCTGGAGAGGGCTGGGGTGAGGGCTTAAAAGGCGAGGGGGACTGAACGGTTACCCCGTTCCGGGCGCAGCTTCCGCTCAATTGTATAGATTTCGGCGCTGATAAAGCTACAGCAAGCGCCGCCCGGGCAGTTGGAGGCGGCGGCTGCATGCAGCTTCATCCCAAATCACGTACCGCCGGCAACCAACCGCACTTTGGTACAATGCGGTCACACACCCAAATGCCTTGTACTGGAAAAACGATGCATACCACGCAATTGACGCTTGAAGATTGGCAATATGAAGTTCTGCGCACCCAGGCGGAATCCGAACAGCGGAGTATTGCTGACATCGTCGGTGAAATATTGGCAAGACAACTCGCTGGGAATTCGGAGCTGGCCAAGCAACGTCTGATGGCAATGGAAGGCATCGGAACCGATGCCAGCGCTTGCGGGCGCGACCACGACGCTTTTCTATATGGGGCGCGCTAAGCAATGGAACGCGCTTTAGTCGACACCAGCGCCTGGTTTGCTTATGTAAACCGGAACGACCCTGATCACGCACGAATCCGCAACGTATTCCGCACTTTTTCTGGTCGGCTGATTACCTCCAATTTTATCTTCGACGAAACCGTAACGTTGTGCCTGTATCGCATGGGCCACAAGATTGCCATGATTGCGGGAGAAATATTGCTCGATTCGTCCGCAGTCGATTTGGTCCGACTAACACAGGAAGACGAACGTAAAGCCTGGACGTTATTTCTGTCTCGCCCAGATAAAACCTATAGCTTCACTGACTGCACTTCCTTCGTGCTAATGAAGCGCCTTGGTTTACAACAAGCCATTGCACTGGATGCAGATTTCCAGCAAGAAGGATTTCTGTTTCCTACAAATTGATAGTTTAAAAATCACTAATTCATGAATCACATCGTCGCGCACGAAAGCCTGCCCCTGAAACTGTTTACCGAAAAGGCCTACCTGGATTATTCCATGTACGTCATCCTCGACCGCGCCCTGCCGCACGTGGCCGACGGCCTCAAACCCGTGCAGCGGCGCATCGTTTACGCCATGTCGGAACTGGGCCTGTCGGCCTCCGCCAAGCACAAAAAATCCGCCCGCACCGTCGGCGACGTATTGGGCAAATACCACCCGCACGGCGACAGTGCCTGCTACGAAGCCATGGTGCTGATGGCGCAGCCGTTTTCCTACCGCTATCCGCTGGTCGACGGCCAGGGCAACTGGGGCTCGCCCGACGATCCCAAGTCTTTCGCCGCCATGCGCTACACCGAATCGCGGCTGACGCCCTACGCGCAAAACCTGCTGGCCGAATTGGCGCAGGGCACGGTGGACTGGATACCCAACTTCGACGGCACGCTGGAAGAACCGGTGATGCTGCCGGCGCGCCTGCCCAACGTGCTGCTGAACGGCGCCGCCGGCATCGCCGTGGGCATGGCCACCGACATCCCGCCCCACAATCTGCGCGAAGTGGTGGCCGCCACCATTTGCCTGCTGGAAAACCCCGACGCCACGCTGGAAGACCTGTGTGTCCACCTGCCGGCGCCGGATTTTCCCACCGAAGCGGAAATCATCTCATCCGCCAAAGACTTGTCCGCCATGTACGGCAGCGGTTCCGGTTCGGTGCGGGTGCGCGCCCGCTATGAAATGGAAGACGGCAACGTCATCATCACCGCCCTGCCCTACCAGGTGTCCGGGGCCAAGCTGCTGGAACAGATCGCCGCGCAAATGCAGGCGAAAAAGCTGCCCATGGTGGAAGACTTGCGCGACGAGTCCGACCACGAAAGCCCCACGCGGCTGGTGATCGTGCCGCGCGGCAAGCGCGTCGACGTGGAAGCGCTGATGTCGCACTTGTTCGCCACCACCGACCTGGAACGCACCCACCGCGTCAACATGAACATGATCGGCCTGAACGGCAAGCCCCAGGTGAAAAACCTCAAGGGCATCCTGACCGACTGGCTGGAATTCCGCCAACAAACCGTGCGCCGCCGCTTGCAGCACCGCCTGGACAAAGTGCTGGCGCGCCTGCACGTGCTGGCCGGTTTGTTGACCGCCTTTCTCAACATCGACGAAGTCATCGCCATCATTCGCTTTGAAGACGAACCCAAGCAAGTGCTGATGGAGCGCTTCGAACTGACCGACATCCAGGCCGAAGCCATCCTGGAACTCAAGCTGCGCCACCTGGCCAAGCTGGAAGAAATCAAAATTCGCGGCGAGCAGGAAGCGCTGGAACAAGAACGCCAACACCTGGAAGAGTTATTGGGCTCGCAAGAAAAACTCAACGCCCTGATTAAAAGCGAACTGCAGGAAGACGCGGAAAAATTCGGCGACGCGCGCCGTTCGCCGCTGATGGAACGCCAAGCCGCGCAAGCGCTGGTGGCGGCGGAACTGGTGACCAGCGACCCGGTCACTATCGTATTGTCGGAAAAAGGCTGGGTGCGCGCCGGCAAAAGCCACGAACTGGACCCGACCACCCTGCCCTACCGCTCCGGCGATGCCTATTTATGCCACGCCTTGGGACGCAGCAACCAGCCGGCGTATTTCATGGACTCGACCGGACGCTTTTACACGCTGCCGGCGCACGAACTGCCCACGGCGCGCAGCCTGGGCGAGCCGCTCACCGGCAAACTCAACCCACCGCCGGGCGCCACCTTCATCGGCGCGCTGGCCGGCAATGAAGAAGACTGGTATTTGCTGGCTTCGGATGCGGGCTATGGCTTTTTGGTGCAGCTGAGCGAACTCAACACCAAAATCCGCAACGGCAAAGCGGTGTTGAGCCTGCCGGAAACCAGCCGGGCCATGGTGCCGCTACGGGTACTGGACCCGCAGGCCGACTGGCTGGCCGCCGTCAGCGTACAAGGCCGCCTGCTGGTATTCCCGGCCAAGGATCTGCCGACGCTGAACCGGGGCAAGGGCAACAAGCTGATCGACATCAGCGCCAAAGATTTCAAGAATGGTGAAGACCGGCTGGCGGCGCTGGCCTGCCTGCCCGCCGGCAAAGCGCTGCGCGTATTCGCCAGCAACCGCTCGGTGGTGCTGCAACCGGCCGACTTGGAACGCTTCCACGGCGAACGCGCCCGCCGCGGCGCGCCGCTGCCCAAGGCGGTCACGCGGGCGGTGCGGTTGGAAGTGGTGTAAACGCCCAGTAATTAACTTAACGACATTGCCCCACAAATCCCATCTGCCGCCAGGCTTCATACACCACCACGGCTGCCGCATTGGACATATTCAAGCTGCGGCTGCCCGGCTGCATGGGCACCCGCAGTTTGGCGTCGAGGGGCAGGCTGTCCAGTATCTCCATCGGCAAACCGCGCGATTCCGGCCCCAGCAGTATGGCGTCGCCGGGCTGAAATGTAACCTCGGCATAACAGCGTTTGCCTTTAGTGGTGAGGGCATACAGGTTCGCTGGCGGGCTATCGCGGCGAAACGCATCCAGGCTGTCGTGCAGCTTGACGCTGGCCCACTCCCGGTAATCCAGACCGGCGCGGCGCAACCTGGCGTCATCCAGTTCAAAGCCCAAGGGCCGGATCAGGTGCAGACCGGCGCCGGTATTGGCGCATAGCCTGATGATGTTGCCGGTGTTGGGGGGAATCTCCGGCTGGTAGAGTACGATGTGGAGCAAGTGGGATTAACCTCGGGAAAGTCGATATTGCCAGGCAATATAGCGTGGCAGCGTCCTCTCGACAGGTCAATGTTGTTGATTTTTGCCACCCACTTGCCGCCCAGCGCGGCGGGGTTTATTTCAACCGCGTAAGGTATATATTGGTGCGCCAGCCCACACCTTAGCCATGGTTCAATGTTCACCCACCCTCCCCAGCATCCTCTACACCCGGCGGAACGGCATTTACGCGCGGCCGACCCGTTGATGACCAAGCTCATCGAGCAGCACGGGCCTTGCGCCCTGGCCGAGCCGCCGCCGTCGCACTTCCACACCTTGATCAAAACCATCATCGACCAGCAATTGTCGGTCAAAGTGGCGCAGCGCATCGCCGAGCGGCTGCTGGCCTTGCAAGGGCAGGAGCGCTTCGAACCCGAAGCCTTGCTCGGGCTGGATGAAGCGTCGCTGCGCAGCGCCGGCCTGTCGCGCAGCAAAATCCGCTACATCCAGACGCTGGCGGCGGCGGTGGCGGCGGGAGAGCTGGATTTACAGCAATTGCAGCGGGAGTCGGACGAGGACGTCGCGCGCCGCTTGATGGCTTATCCCGGTGTCGGCCCGTGGACGGCGGAAATTTTTCTGATGTTCGCGTTCAACCGCAGCGACATCCTGCCGCTGGGCGATCTGGCGCTACGCAACGCCATCCGCCGCCACTGCCGGCTGGACCCGGCCGCGCCGCGCGCTGACTATTTTGCCGTGGCGGAAAAATGGCGGCCTTACCGGTCGATTGCCAGCTGGTATTTGTGGGCGGCGGTGGATTAAAGCACCCACACCCAAGCGTGGCGGATGACTCACTCACGGGAAGCCGGAGCTTCCCGACCGGGTTCCCAAGCTGGAGCTTGGGAACCAGACTGTATGCGTACCCTACGTTCCGCCTGGTAACCCGTCCGCCGATAAGCCGCCATCATGCAAAGCACTGGCCAACAGCACGGCGTGGACGCCGCGCTGCGCCAATTGCCGCAAATCCTCGGCATGGCGCACGCCGCCGGCGGCTATCCAGCGGGTTTGCGGATGGCGCTCCATGTACCCGTCCAGCCGGCGCCAGTCCGGGCCGGCTTGGCTGCCGACGCGGGCCAGCGTCATCAGGATGACCCGCTCCGGCCAAAACTGCGGGCGGTCCAACAGGCCGGGCGGACCGCAGTAATCCTCGCCGAAAAAATCCAGCGACAGCACGGCGGATTGCCGCCTGGCGGACAACTGCGGCAAGTGCGCCTCGCTCAGCGATTCGCTGCCCAACACCGGCACGTGATTGGCGGATATTTCTGCGCCGGCCGGGGTCCAGCCCTGGTCTATCCAGAATTCCAGCGCGGGAAAGCCCGCCAGCAATTGCTGTATGATGGCGCGATTATTGCCCTGGCCGGTCAGTGCGTCCAGATCGGCCAGATAAACGCAACGAAAAGGGTGTAGGCGCAGCAACCCTTGCAGCACGGCTTGCGGCTCCGGGCTGGCACACAAGCGCGATTGCAAGGGACGATAGTATTGGCGCCGGCCTTGAACGGCGCGCACCGCCAAGCCGTTTTTCAAGTCGATGACGGGTATGACCTGCATGGTTTCCTTATGAAAATTCTGTTGTTGGAATACATCAGCGGCGGCGGTCTGGCCGGCCAGCCGTTGCCGGACTCGCTGGCCCGGGAAGGACTCACCATGGCGCTGGCCTTGGCGCAAGATTTACTGGACTTGCCGCAAGTGGAACTGAGCCTGCCGTGGGACGCCCGGCTGCCGGTGCCCGCCGTTTTAGACCAGCCCCGCGTGCATGTTAAACCGGTGAGCGACGCGGCCTCTTTCGCGGCCTGCTGGTCGGAAAGTCTGCTGGAATGCGCAGCGGTGTGGCCGGTGGCGCCGGAAACCGGCGGCGTGCTGGAAAACCTGTGCTTGGCTGTTGAACAAGCCGATCGTTGCCTGCTCAACAGCCCGGCGCGCGCCGTGGCTTTGGCTGCCGGCAAGCGCGCCACGGCGCAGCGGCTGATCGCGCAGGGCATCGCCGCCGTGCCGTGCTTTGCCTGGCAGGAGGTGCCGGACAGCCTGCCCTGGCCCAGGGTGGTCAAGCCCGACGACGGCGTGGGCTGTGACGGCGCGTTCCGGCTGGACGATGCGGCGGCCTGGGCGGCGCACTGCCACGCCCCCCCCCCGGCAAACACCCTGGTGCAACCGTACCTCGCCGGCCCTGCCCTGAGTTTATCAGCCTTGTTTTACCGGGGCGACGCCAAGCTGTTGACGGTCAACCGCCAGCGCATCGAGACCGGCCCGGACGGCGCGTTTGTGTTGCAAGGCTGCGAAGTCGACTGTCTGGCGGATGAGAGCGGTGTTTATGCCGGGCTGGCGCGGCGCATCGCCCAGGCCATACCGGAACTGGCCGGTTACGCCGGCGTGGATTTTATCCAGAGCGCGGAGGGTCCGCGGGTGCTGGAAATCAACCCGCGCCTGACCTCTTCTTATGCGGGATTGCGGCGGGCTTTGGGGCAAAATCCGGCGGCTTTGGTGCTGGAGCTGTTCGAGCGGGGTGCATTGCCGGACTGCGCGACGGGCGTGGGGCGCAAAGTTTGGGTGAGTTGGCATGACTGACACCCTCATCGGCTGGGACATCGGCGGCGCCCACGTGAAAGCCGCCCACCTGGACGGCACCGGAAAAGTGCTGGCGCTAACGCAGGAAGCTTGCGCGCTGTGGCGCGGCATCCAGGAACTGGAACAAGCCATACCCAACATCCTGGCGCGCTTGGCTGCGCCCTGCCCGGTCCGGCACGCCGTCACCATGACCGGCGAACTGGTGGACGCTTTCGCCGACCGCCGCAACGGCGTGCAAGCCATCATCGCCGCGTTGGGCAGGCTGCTGGGCCATGCCGATCTATGGGTATTTGCCGGTCCGCACGGCTTGCTGCCGCTGGATCGACTGGCGCCAGCGCACTACGGCGCCGTGGCTTCCGCCAATTGGCTGGTCAGCGCAAGCTTCATCGCCACGCAATGCCCGGCGGCGCTGTTCATCGACCTGGGCAGCACCACAGCCGATATTCTGCCGGTGAGCGGCGGCAAGGTGCACTACCGGGGCTACAGCGATTTCGAGCGCTTGCGCCAGGAAGAACTGGTCTATACCGGCGTGGTGCGCACCCCGGTCATGGCCGTGGCGGAACGCGTGCCGTTCGATGGTGATATGATTTTGCTGGCGGCGGAACACTTTGCCACCATGGCCGACGTGTACCGGCTGACCGGCCAGTTGCCGGAGCACGCCGACCAATGGCCGAGCGCCGATAACGGCGAAAAATCCACGGCCGGCAGCGCCCGGCGCCTGGCACGCATGCTGGGATGCGATTTCACCGGCGCAGATCTTGCCGCTTGGCGGCAAGTGGCCGTCTATTTACGCGAAAGCCAGTTGGCAAAGCTGCACTGGGCGTGCTTAAGGCAGTTGTCGCGCGGCTCGCTGGATGAAAGCGCGCCGCTGGTGGGCGCGGGCGTCGGCCGGTTCGTGTTGCCGGCGCTGGCGGCTCGCCTGGCGAGGCCGTACGTGGACATCGGCGCCTGGTTGACCGGCCTGCCTGACGATCAGCAAGCCTTCGGCGCAGCTGATCTGGCCCCGGCGGTGGCGGTGGCGAAATTGGCGCTGGATCTCATGTAATGCTATGGATGAAGTTGAATAGTTACTTTCGATGACGGCCCCTTTGCTCAGCGAACTCCCTTACTCCGAAGACAGCGCGGCGCTATTTACCCCTTGGGCGGAGCGGCCCTGGGCGGTATTTCTCGACAGCGGCCCGCCGCATGGCCGTCAGGGCCGCTACGACATCCTGGCCGCCGACCCTTACGCCACGCTGGTCACCCAAGGTAATGACACCGAAATCCGCTACGCGGCAGGCTTGGCCGAAGACCGTTCGTCTTCCGAAGACCCTTTCCTGCTGCTCAAGCAATGCCTGGGCGCAACGGTGGCAACACAAAATTCCCTGCCTTTTTGCGGCGGCGCCATCGGCTATTTCGGCTACGATCTGGCGCGCCGCCTGGAAAACCTGCCGACACACAGCGTAAACGCCGAACACATTCCCGACATGATCATCGGCTTGTACGACTGGGCCGTGGTGGTGGACCACCAGGAAAAGCGCTCCTGGCTGGTAGCGCAAGGACGCGATCCACGCAGCGCCGCACGCTGGCCGGAACTGCTGCGCGCTTTCAGCCAGGTGCAAACCGTGGCCTGGCAACCGCACAGTTTTCGCGTGCTGGGCGAAGTGCAGTCCAACCTGCCGCGCGAACGCTACGCCAAAGCGTTTGCCGGCATCCAGCGCTACATCCGCGAAGGCGATTGCTATCAGGTTAATCTGGCGCAACGCTTCGCCGCCCCCTGCCAAGGCAGCCCCTGGTACGCTTATCACCAGCTGCGCCGGCTCAACTGCGCACCGTTCAGCGCCTACCTCAACCATCCCCAAGTGCAAACGCTGTGTTCTTCGCCCGAACGCTTTTTGCAAGTCCGGAACGGCGTGGTGGAAACCAAGCCCATCAAAGGCACGCGCCCGCGCGGTTTCGATGCGGCCTCCGACCTGGCCCAGGCCCAGGCGCTACGCAACAGCCCCAAAGACCAGGCGGAAAACCTGATGATCGTCGATTTGCTGCGCAACGACCTCGGCAAAAACTGTCAACCCGGCTCGGTACACGTGCCCACCCTGTTCGACGTCGAAAGCTTCGCCACCGTCCACCACCTGGTCAGCACCGTGCGCGGCAAACTGGCCGACGGCACCCACGCCCTGGACTTGCTGCGCGGCTGTTTTCCCGGCGGCTCCATCACCGGAGCGCCCAAAGTGCGCGCCATGCAGATCATCGAAGAACTGGAGCCGCATCGGCGCGGCATTTATTGCGGGGCCATCGGCTATGTTGGCTTCGACGGCAATATGGACACCAACATTGCCATCCGCACCCTGGTGCATTCAGGAAGCCTTGGTGATTCCGCTTCGCGGCGGCTTTCCAATCAGACCATCCGGTTCTGGGCGGGCGGCGGCATCGTCGCCGATTCGGTCATGGAAGAGGAATACCGCGAGTGCTACGCCAAGGCATCGGCGCTGCTGACGCTGTTGCAGCAAAGCCGCCGCGAAGCGGAATCACCATGATCGTTGTTAAGCTGGGCGGCAGCCTGGCCGGTTCCCCTTATCTGCAAAGCTGGTTGGACGCCCTGGCCGAGCACGGTGCCGGCCGCGTGATCATCGTACCCGGCGGCGGGCTTTTCGCCGACAGCGTGCGCGCTGCCCAGACCGTGCAGGCTTTCGACAATTACGCCGCCCACGCCATGGCCTTGCTGGCCATGCACCAGTACGGCTGGATGCTGCGCGGCCTGCGCCCGGAACTGTTACTGGAAACCAACGTCGACCGCCTGCTCCTGCGCATGAGCGCCGGCCGCTGCATGATATGGTTGCCCGACCTGGCGCAATTGGACGCCGCAGGCATACCTGCGGGTTGGGACATTACTTCCGACAGCCTGGCGGCCTGGCTGGCGGGGCAATTGCGCGCCGACGCGCTTTTGATGATCAAATCCGCCGCCATCCCCCCGCAAGCAACGCTGGAACGCTTGCAGCACGACGGCATCATAGACCCGGCTTTCGCCGGCTACCTGCAAACCAGCGCCTGCCGCCTGCACTGGCTGGGCCCGGAAGATAGTGCGCGATTGCCGGAACTATTGAACGACAGTGCCCCAACCACACCCCGATACACCTCGGCCCGGCCTAACTCGCCAATTCCGCAATACCCGCCCGGCTTCGACGAGCGATAAAAACACTGTCTATAACTCACGAAATGCCATAATCATGAGGCATAAACGAGCACGCTATAACTCATGACTTGGAATTGGCAAAAACCAGACTGGGCTTGCTTCGCCTACGACAAAAACCGCCTTGAACCGTTGGAAGCGCAACTATTGCACAAGTCCGGTCTTTTATGCGGAGCGTTCAAGCATTTGGACAGTTCCGAGCAGCTGCATCTGACCATCGAGCTTATCAGCGATGAGGCATTGAAAACCTCTGAGATCGAAGGGGATTACCTGGAAAGAAGCAGCCTGCAATCCTCCATCCGGCGACACTTCGGGCTTGATGCGAGCCATCGCAACTCCCCGCCAGCCGAACAAGGCATTGCGGACATGATGGTCGACCTTTATCGCCACTTTGATACCCGGCTGACACACGCCACGCTTTTTTCTTGGCACGCCTTGCTGATGTCGGGGCGACAATTGCATGACGTGGGCTGCTACCGCACGCATGCCGAGGCGATGCAAGTGGTCTCTGGTCGTCTTGATGCTCCGAAAGTCCACTTCGAAGCACCGCCATCCGATCAAGTCCCGGTAGAAATGCAACGCTTTATCGCGTGGTTCAACGATACGGCGCCGGATGGAGCAACGCCCTTGCCTATATTGACCCGTGCCGGCATAGCGCACTTGTATTTTGTCAGTATCCATCCGTTTGAAGACGGCAACGGACGCATTGGACGCGCCCTTGCCGAAAAAGTGCTTGCGCAAGGGCTGGGGCAACCCTCTTTAACCGCCCTGGCGCAGACGATTGAAAAGCACCGGAAAGCCTATTACGCGGCGCTGGAGCAAACCAACCGTAATAACGAAATTACCGCCTGGCTAAACTACTTTGCCGAAACTATTTTGGCAGCCCAACGCTGCACGCTATGCCGGGTCGAATTCTTGATTGAAAAAGCCAAACTTTACGGCCGCCTGACCGAACCCCTCAATGCCCGCCAGGAAAAAGTGCTGGAACGCATGTTCCGCGAAGGTCCAGAAGGCTACAAAGGCGGACTGAGCGCTGAAAACTACATAAATTTGACCCGCGCCTCACGGGCCACGGCGACGCGCGACCTTCAAGACTTGGTGGCATCAGGTGCACTCACGCGAACCGGAGAGCGTAAGCACACACGGTATTACCTCAACCTGAAAATTTGAAGCCGGATGCCGGCAATATCCCGGCCTGATGCGCTCCGCAATCGGCCAGACACTATATAGTGTCTGGCTGAAAACAAGAAAAGCCCATTAATATCAATATGTTATAATAAAAACCGGGAAATATTTTGTTCAGATTTTTTGCGCTTGGCGGCTCACGCCCCCTGGGAGCGCGGCCATCCTGGCCGCCGTGCAGGCGAGACGCCTGCGCTTCCAGGGGGCGTGAACGCTTACATTGTAACGTTGTCTCGTGTTTGTCACGAAGCGGTTGCGCAGTAATTCCGTGCCTAATCTCTCCGTATCATGGTATCAAAGCCCTTACAGGCCAAGCCAACCACCTTGGGGATGGGACGGCTGCCCGTGCGGTAATGGGCGATCATGCGCCGCGTCATGCCCAGCGTTTCCGCAGCGGCAGACAGGGAAAGCCCATTGCGCTGCATCCAGGCATCGAATTCACGGGCCGTCGGCAAGCCAGCCTGTTCGCGGCCCAGCTCATAAAGCCGGTCGGCACCCAGATCAAGCCCGCCTGGCCAGTCCAGTCCGTGCCCCCAGTCGTCGTGCGTCATGCGGGCGAAAAACGCCGGGTCGCGCAGCGCGTCGAACGGCGGGGCGGTCAGCGTGGACAGATCGGTTCGCAACGTCTCACCCGTGTTCCAGTCGATTTCCACGACCAGCGGGCCGACGATGCGAGCCGCCGTGATGTTGGGCGGGGTCTTCATGGGTTCAGTCTCCGGTATTCGCCTAAATATTTCGCTTCATTCGCCTCGATGTCGGCCAGGGCTTCTTTCAGGCGCTTGGCCGGCGTAACGCCGCCGACCAGAACCTGGCGCGTGGCAATCGCCACCGATATGCGGCTGCCATCGCGGAATTCGACATGCACATGGGGAACACCGTGCTCGTGACCGTTGATTCGGATGCGCCAGTCGTCAATGGAGTCGTAAGTCGTCATGGCCTATAAGGTAGTGTAATGGTTTCACCTTATCAAGCGAGTGTCCCTTTGTTTTGCGGTTGGATTCCTGAAAACAAAAAACCAAAATTCAAAAATAAAAATTCAACGGTCAAAGTTTTGCTCCGCGGGAACACGCCTCACAACACCTCAAGCGCTACGTAACTATTGTCGTAGGTATCGTAGTTGTCGAAGACGCCGCCACCGCGGAGGTAAACGCCGGAGTGCCCCGAAGCCGAGGGCGTGGCCGACCAGTAATAGTTGTAGTCGTACCAGCCCGACGGCACACCGTACAACGGCACGCCGGCGTCTCCGCCCGTCCCGTTATAGGCATCCCAGATAGCCAGCAGGTCGTTATAAGCCGAATTGGTGACGGTGCTGCCTACCGAAGCCGGAGCGCCGCCTACTGCCGTGCCAGGCACGTAGTAACCACTTGAGATACCCGTTACCGTTTGTCCATCCCCCTGCGTGGGCAAAGCCAGCTTCACCCCGTTCAGCGCGGCATAGCGGTAAGTGTCGTTAGTGTCATCGGCAGCCGTGTTGCCAGTGGCATAGGCTGGATTGATCGTAGTAAAGTCGCTCGCATATTTAAAAATAGCGTCCAACGCATCGTGGGTGATGGTGTCAACACCTGCATTGCTGCCATCGCCACTGCGATCCCAGTAGTAATACCAGTTGCCGTCCACGTTGACGGGATAGATCAGCTTGCCATAGCCGGCGCCGAGGTCAATCTCGGCCTGACCGGGCACATAGGAAGACGGCACTACATCGGTAGTGAAGTTCAGGCTGGCCGTATCACTGATGCCCACATAGGCATTATTCGCTGCATCCTTAATTCTACTTTGTCAGATTCACTCCCGCGCTACCTGAGAGCGTCTGGCGTGGGATTCCTTGGCCTGTCGGCGCAAGCGGTGGCGTTTATTGATGATGCCAGCCAAGTCCTCGGCGGT
>SCQD01000221.1 GCA_004299145.1 Methylococcaceae bacterium
TTCCCACGCGCCGCGTGGGAATGCAGTTTGGGCGCGCCGCGCCCCGTGTTTGCCATGGCGGCTGTTGTCGCAAAATAAATGTCATCATTGACACGGCGCGGCGCGCCGAGGATGCATTCCCACGCGCCGCGTGGGAACGAGATTCTTGTGTTTGGGCAGTAATTCAGTGTCACCATGCGAAATCCCAAAGAACCCAGGGCGTTATATCGTTGCGCTCTGCGCGAACGCGAAGCCGGAGCTTCGCGGTTTGGGTTCCCAAGCGGAGCTTGGGAACCAGCAGGTGTAAACAAACGATGTAACAAACGTTATGGATGCGGTAAACACCCACCGTTCAAGTTACAAACACCAACGCCAGCCAGGGGAGATAAGAAAATGAAAAACGTAGTCATCGCCGGCTATTGCCGCTCGCCGTTTACCCCGGCCAAAAAAGGTCAACTCGCGATTATCCGCCCGGACGATCTGGTGTCCCAGGTAGTCAAGGCCTTGCTGCATAAAACCCGCGTCGATCCCGACGCCATCGAAGACCTGATCCTGGGCTGCGCGTTTCCCGAAGGCGAACAGGGCTTTAATCTGGCCAGAATCATCGTCCACCTGGCCGATCTGCCGGTGACCATGGGCGGCACCACCGTCAACCGCTTTTGCGGCTCGTCCATGCAGGCGATACACATGGCAGCTGGGGCCATACAAATGAACGCGGGCGAGGCCTTTATCTGCGCCGGGGTGGAGTCGATGACACGCACGCCCATGGGTGGTTTCAACCTCATGCCGAATCCCGACTTATATGCACGTTATCCGCAGGCTTACATCGGCATGGGCGAAACGGCGGAAAACCTGGCGCGCGATTATCAAATCAGCCGCGGCGCGCAGGAGGAATTCGCTTTAAGCAGCCAGCAAAAAGCCTTTGCCGCGCAGCAAAATGGGCTCTTCAGCGATGAAATCATCGCCATAACCACGCCGAGCGGCGCGGTGGCGCTGGACGGCTGCATACGCCCCGACTCCACCCTGGCCGCGCTGGCCGAACTCAAGCCGGCGTTTCTGCAAAACGGCAGCGTGACCGCCGGCACCGCTTCGCCGGTCACAGACGGCGCATCGGCGGTCCTGGTGTGCAGCGAAACCTATGCCGACGCCCACGGCCTGGATAAATTGGCGCGCATCAAGTCGTACGCGGTATCCGGCTGCCTGCCGGAAATCATGGGCATAGGCCCGGTGCAGGCCAGCCATAAAGCGCTGCAACGCGCCGGACTCCAGCTGGCGGACATGGACATCGTGGAGTTGAACGAAGCGTTTGCCGCGCAGGCCTTGGCGGTTTTAAAGGAGTTGCCCATCCCGCCGGAAAAACTCAATCTGGACGGCGGCGCCATTGCCTTGGGCCACCCGCTGGGCGCCACAGGCGCGCGCATCACCGGCAAAGCCGCCAGTCTGCTGCGGCGCGAAGGCAAGCGCTACGCCCTGGCGACGCAGTGCATCGGCGGCGGCCAGGGCATCGCCACCGTATTGGAGGCCGTGTCATGAATATCGGAAAAGTCGCCGTCATCGGTGCCGGCGTGATGGGCGCCGGCATCGCCGCGCAGATCAGCAATGCAGGCGTCCCGGTGTACCTGCTGGACATCGTGCCGGAAGCCGCCACCAACCGTCATGTCATCGCCGAATCCGCCATTAATCGGCTGCTTAAGGCGGACCCGCCCGCGCTGATGGCACCCAAAAACGCGGCGCTGATCAAGCCGGGTAATCTCGAAGATAATCTGGACTGGCTGAGCGATGCCGATTGGGTGATCGAGGTCATCATCGAAAACCCCAAAGCCAAACAAGCGTTGTACCAAAAACTGGCCTCGGTCTGCCGCAAAGACGCATTGATTTCGTCCAATACTTCGACCTTGCCGTTGGCGCTGCTGACGCGCGGATTCGACGAAGATTTTTGCAGCCGTTTCATGATCACCCATTTCTTCAACCCGCCGCGTTATATGCGGCTGTTGGAGTTGGTGACCAGTACGGCGACGCGCCCGGAGCTGGTCGAAGCGGTGGACAGGTTTGCCGATACCCGGCTCGGTAAAAGCTGCGTGTTATGCAAAGATACGCCGGGGTTTATCGGCAACCGCATCGGCATTTACTGGCTGCAAACCGGTTTGCTGGAAGCCATCGCCATGGGCTTGAGCGTAGAAGAAGCCGACGCGGTGATTTCCGCCCCGTTCGGCATTCCAAAAACCGGCATATTCGGCTTGCTGGACTTGGTGGGGCTGGATTTGATCCCGGCCATACTCGGCGTCATGAAGCAGGCGCTTAAATACGACGATGCGTTTCAGCCGATTTGCTACACGCCGGATTTAGTGCAGCACATGATCGCCGACGGCTATACCGGCCGCAAAGGCAAAGGCGGTTTTTATCGCCTGAACGATCATGGCCCTCTCCCAAAGGGCGAGGGGGAACAAGGTCGCCGCGACTTTCAGAGTAGCCGGTCCGGCGCTACAAAAATCAAAGAATCCATCGACCTGCTGACCCGGTGCTATAAGGCCAGCACCAAACCCCGCTTGGCCTGCCTGGATACCGTAAAACAAGGCGGCTTGCGCGCACTGTTGGCCTGCGACGACAAAACCGCCCTGTACGCCTGGCGGGTATGGTCCAGCACCCTGGTCTATGCCGCCGGCCTGGTGCCGGAAATCAGCGACGACATCACCGCCGTCGACGAGGCCATGAAAATGGGCTACAACTGGGCCCACGGCCCGTTTGCGCTCATCGACCAGATCGGCGTCGACTACTTCACCGCCAGGCTGCGCGCTGAAAACCGGCCGATTCCGCCGCTGCTGCAAGCCGGTAAACCCTTGTATCAAGCGCAAGCCGGCCAACCTTATTACCTGGATACCGCCGGCGCTTACCGTCCGCTGCAACGCCGGCCCGGCATCAGGCTGTTGTCCGATTACAAATTGCAGGCAGCGGCGGTCCTGGACAACGCCTCGGCCAGCTTGTGGGATATCGGCGACGGCGTGGCCTGCCTGGAATTTCACAGCAAAATGAATACGCTGGACATGGACAGCATGGCCTTGATTCAGCAAAGCATTGCCAAAGCGCAAACGGAATTCGCCGCGCTGGTGATTTACAACGAAGGCGACAATTTTTCCGCCGGCGCCAATCTGGGCCTGCTGATGTCCGCCATCCACCGGCAAGCCTGGCACGAAGTCGCCGGCCTCATCACCCAGGGCCAGCAAACTTACCAGGCGCTTAAATACGCGCCCTTCCCCGTCGTCGGCGCGCCTGCCGGCCTGGCTTTGGGCGGCGGCTGTGAAATCCTGCTGCACTGCGACGCCATCCAGGCCCACGCCGAACTGTATGTCGGCCTGGTCGAAACGGGCGTGGGCCTGGTGCCCGGCTGGGGTGGCTGCAAAGAATATCTGCGCCGCTGCCTGGAACAGCCCAAACGCTTCGGCGGCCCGATACCGCCGCTCAGCAAAGCTTTCGAAACCATAGGCACGGCGAAGGTTTCCCGGTCGGCAGCGGAGGCCCAATCGCTGCTGTTCCTGGCTAAAAGCGACGGCATCACCATGAACCGTAACCGCCTGCTGATGGACGCCAAAACCAGAGCGTTGGCCTTGTGTCAAGACTACGCGGCGCCCACACCCTATGCTTACGCCTTGCCGGGCAAAACCGCCAGGATTGCATGCAGCATTGCCTTGCAGGGCATGCGGCTGATCGGCAAAGCCACCCCGTATGACGTAGTGGTGACCGACCGCTTGGCCGACGTATTGAGCGGCGGAGCTTGCGACATTACCCAGCCGCTGAGCGAACAGGACATACTCGACCTGGAGCGCGAAGCTTTTGTGCAGCTTACCCAACAGCCCGGCACGCTGGCGCGCTTGGAACATATGCTGAAAACCGGCAAGCCTTTGCGGAATTAATCCGTGCTTATAAATCCGTGTAATCTGCGGATAGAAATTCTTAACATGATATTGGAATTACCATGAAAGCAGTTGCTTCCTTACGCTACGGCGTCATTTTTAAAAAAGCCTTTAGTGACGTCGATGTTTTCAAAGGTTTTGTGCGTGACATTCTTGGCATTAATCTGGAGATTGACAAAGTCGAAACCGAAAAGGAATTCAAGCCCACAATCGGGCACGTCAAAATCAAGTTCGATTTATATGCCGAAGATAAAAAAAACCACGTCATCGTGGAAATTCAGCACGACCGGAATGCCGATCACTACGACCGCTTTTTGCATTACCACTGCGTTGCGCTATTGGAACAAGTCAAAAAATCGACGGAATATCGTTCCAACACGACGGTGTACACCATCGTGGTTCTGACGGCGGGCGACGTGCACCAATGCGACGTATCGACCATCGATTTCGATCCGAAACGATTGGACGGCAGACCGCTGCACGAAATCAAGCACAAAATTATTTATATCTGCCCCAAATACGTCGACGCCAACACGCCGCCGTTGTATCAGGAGTGGTTGCAAGTCATCGACGACAGTCTGGACAACAAAGTCGATGAATCGCAGTATCGGTTGGCGGAAATTCAAAAAGTATTGCTGCACATTGAAGAGGATGGCGTAACCCCTGATGAAAGGGCAAGGATGATCGATGAGTCCTATATCGGGGAGGCTGAAAGAAGAGGGATTGAGCTGGGCATTGAACAGGGCATTGCGGAAGGCAAAGCAAAGCGTGAACTTGAATTGGCCAAAACCATGCTGCAAGAAGGCTTCGACATTAAATCCATCGTTAAAATCACGGGATTAACCGAAGCGGCGATTTTGCAATAAGCGACGAGGCATACGATCATGAATTTTTCTGAATTTCGCCGGCAATGGATCAGCAAACCCGTTTTTCACTCCATGAAAAACGCCCTGCCGCCCATGTCGCAAACCGAAAAAGAGGCACTGGAAGCCGGTAGTGTATGGTGGGATGCGGAATTGTTTTCCGGCAAACCCGACTGGAAAGTACTGCTGGACTTACCCGCTTCCCGTTTGACGGCGGAAGAACAGGCGTTTATCGACGGCCCAGTGGAACAATTGTGCGCCATGCTGGACGACTGGGACATTACCCATCGCCGCCTGGATTTGCCGGAAAACGTCTGGGCATTCATCAAGCAGCACAAATTTTTCGGCATGATTATTCCCAAAGCTTACGGCGGGCTGGAGTTTTCGCATTTCGCCCACTCCGCCGTGGTGGTGAAACTGGCCAGCCGCAGCTCCACCGCCGCCGTCTCGGTGATGGTGCCCAACTCGCTGGGACCGGCCAAACTGCTGCTG
>SCQD01000022.1 GCA_004299145.1 Methylococcaceae bacterium
ATCCAGGATCTGGGGCGGGCCGCTGCGCATTGCCAAGTTCCGCCGTCAAATCAGGCCGCAAGCCTTGAAAACGGTAACTGAATTTGCCGAGATCGTGCATGGCCAGAAAAAACGCCAGCCAATCGGCCAAAGCTTTTTCATCGATGTGCAAGCGTGCCGCCCAATCGGTCGTCAGCGCCGCATGATGGTGCAAATATGACTGCCCTACCGCCGCTACGTCCAAGCAGTGATACGGCAACAGGTGGTAAGGTACGCCTTCCTTACCTTTCCGGCGCGCCTTGCCCCAATAGCGAAAATACGGTTCCATCGACATATCCTTCCCGGAGCGTGTTACAGATTACTGCTGAAACAAGATGACGCGAAAGCAATCTTGTTAAGCGTAAATTGAAAATCGGATTAATGCGCAGAATACCAAACGCAAAGACAACCAGGCAAGTGCTGAATTAATCTGTTGGCGACGGCGTTGTCGGCAATGACGCACAAACCAGCGATAGCTCGAATGCGGGCTGTGGCGCACTTGAAAGTGCAGCCTTGCCTATCACACATTGTGTGATACTGTGCCTGCATCGCTTTATGGGGTCACTCCTTGAGGATTTTCAAAAACGCATGGTTCGAACGCTTTACCCGTATGGCTAAATCCATTTTGGCGCTTTCCGATCACCAACTGGCTGCGCTGATTACCAACGGTCAATTTGAGGAGATTAATCACGATGACCAAGCAATACCGAAGCGAAGCCCTGGCTGCGATCCATGAAACTATGGAAGCGTTGCACGAGGTGGCCGCCATCGACAAGCAAACGATGCGCGAATTCGATGAGGCCTGTCTCACTCCGATACAGCCATTAAACGCCGAAAGCATCAAGTCTATCCGCTTGCGCGAACGCATTTCCCAGCCCGTTTTTGCCCGTTACCTGAATGTCTCGAAAAACCTCGTTTCCGATTGGGAACGCGGTATCAAAAAACCCGGCGGCCCGGCACTGCGCTTGCTGACAGTGATCCAGAAAAAAGGCCTGCAAGCGATTGCATAAGCGTCGGCTTTGCTTGCAAACCGCCGGGGTAACCGTTCAGTCCCCCCACCCTATTTGATGCCCTCACCCTGGCCCTACCCAGGAACCTGCGGTCGGAAACCGCTCCTTCTCCCTCAGGGAAAGCCGCCGCGAAGCGGAAAAAATAAGGCTTCTTGAGAAGGTTGGGATGAGGGGAGTAAATGGCCGCGGCTTTTTTTATCTCCCCCTCACCCCAACCCTCTCCCGGGGGGAGAGCGAAGCGAGGGGCCGGGAGCACGAAAACCCCGGTTCCTGGGCTCCATTCGGCGCGGGCAACGCGCTGGAGTCTCTCCCGGGGGAGAGGGGATTTAAGGTGGGGGACTGAACGGTTACCCACCGGGAAGCTGGCATTCCCAGGCGGAAGCCAGGGAACGAGCAACTAGCAAAAAAAGCCGTCGCCGCACCGGCAACCTTCGCTTCAAGCCGCGCGCAACGCTTTTTAGGCGTGGCTTTCTCGCGCCCCCAATCCTTCCGCGATAAAGGACAAAACCAGGCTGTTCAGGCTCACCCCCTCCTGCTTGGCCCGCGCTGCCAGCCTGGTATGCAGAGACTTGGGCAAGCGTTGCACGAACTTGCCAGGCTCGCCGCCGCTGCCCGGCACGGGCACGGGATCACCGAATTCGTGAGCCGTCAAAATCCAGCTTTTCACCGCATCGCGGCCATTGGCAATCGCTTCTTCCATGGTTGCGCCATCAGCCATGCAGCCGGGCAAATCGGGGAAAACGATCAAAAAACCGGCACCATCAATCAATGGGCTGATTTCGCAGGGGTATTCGGGAAAAATATCGTTCATGGGTCAGTGTTCCTCACATTGAGCGACAAGCCGGACGAACTGCTTGATATATTCCGCCGCAATCCCAAGCGCTCATCGTAACGCAACCCCACCAAATCAAGCCGGCTTCCGGCACGCCGGCCTGTTGCAGCGCCTCGAAAGCGGCAATGGCGTCATCGACGGTATTGCATATCCAGTTCGGTATCGCCGCCGCCACCCGCCTGCAACGCTTCCAGCGCCGGTGCCAGGCGGCTGGCGCTTCATGGCGTGGATTGCCGCTACGGCTTCCGCCCTATCGCCCGCCAGCCGATGTCGGTACGGTAATAACAATGCTCCCAGGAAACGCGCTTTGCGGCTTGATAGGCCCGCTGCTGCGCGGTGCCGATATCGTCGCCCAGCGCACAGGCGCACAATACCCTGCCCCCCGCCGTAACGGTGGTACCGCTTTGCAGCCGCGTCCCGGCGTGGAATATTTTGACGCCCGGCTCGTTCAGCGCCGGATTATCCAGGCCGGCAATCACTTCGCCCTGCGGGTAATCGAAGGGATATCCCGCCGCCGCCAAAACCACGCCCAGCGCCGGGCGGCCGTCCCATTGCGCCGTCACCCGATCCAGCTTTTGGTCGATGGCGGCCTGCACCAAATCGACCAGGTCGCTGTTCAAGCGCATCAGGATGGGCTGGGTTTCCGGGTCGCCGAAACGGCAGTTGAATTCCAGCACTTTGATGGCGCCGTCTGGATTCACCATCAGGCCGGCGTATAAAAATCCCGTATAAGGCAGGCCTTCCGCCGCCATGCCGCGCAAGGTCGGCTGTATGACTTCCCGCATGACGCGCTCGAACACCGCCGGCGTTACCACCGGCGCGGGCGAATAAGCGCCCATGCCGCCGGTATTCGGCCCCTGGTCCCCGTCGTCGCGCGCTTTGTGATCCTGGGACGTGGCCATGGGCAGGGCGTGGACGCCGTCGGCCATGACGATGAAGCTGGCTTCTTCGCCGCAGAGAAATTCTTCGATCACCACCCGGTGGCCCGCCGCGCCGAAGGCATTGCCCGACAGCATGTCGTCGATGGCGTCGAACGCTTCCGCTGCGGTTTGGGCGATCACCACGCCTTTGCCCGCCGCCAGGCCGTCGGCTTTGACGACGATGGGCGTGCCCTGGCTGCGCACGTAGTCTTTGGCGGCGTCGATGTCCGCAAAGGTTTGGTAGGCGGCGGTGGGTATGCCGTGGCGGGCGAGAAAATCCTTGCAAAACGCTTTGGAACCTTCCAGTTGCGCGGCCAGCCGGGTAGGGCCGAAGCAGCGCAGACCGCGCTCCCTGAAGCTGTCGACGATGCCTTTGACCAGCGGCGCTTCCGGGCCGACGATGGTCAGGTCGACGGCATTTTCCTGCACAAACAGCAGCAGGGCCGGTATGTTCACCGCGTCGATGGCGATGTTTTCCACTTTGGCTTCCCGCGCCGTGCCGGCGTTGCCGGGTGCGACGTAAACCTGGGCGACCTGGGGCGATGCCGCTACCTTCCAGGCCAGGGCGTGTTCGCGGCCACCGCCGCCGACGATCAATACTTTCATGATTGCACCTTTACTACAGGGTTGTTATGAAGGTCGCGGCGACCTTGTTCTCCCTCTCCCTCTGGGAGAGGGTCGGGGTGAGGGGAACGATCATGGCGCGCGTGACGCTTAGTTTCGGCAACGGCGCGTGCGCCATGATCGTTGCGCCAATTGCGCAACAATTCATAAACGACCGGCATTACGGACAAGACGATGATGGCGACGATGACCAGGGAAAAGTTTTTTCGCACCAGCGGCAGGTTGCCGAAAAAATAGCCGCCGCCCAGCAGTAGCACGCACCACAGCAGCGCGCCGGCGATGTTGTAAAAAGCAAAACGCCGGTAGCTCATGCTGCCGACGCCGGCCACGAACGGGGCGAAGGTGCGCACGATGGGCACAAAGCGCGCCAGCACGATGGTTTTGCTGCCGTATTTTTCGTAAAAGTCGTGGGTGCGCTGCAAGTGCGCCTGATTAAGCCAGCGGATGCGGCCGGAAAACGCGCGCGCGCCGATGCGTGCGCCTATCCAGTAATTCAGCGCGTCGCCCAGCACTGCGGCCAGGGCCAGGACGGCGAACACCCAGGCGATGTTCAGGTTGCCGGCCCCGGCCAGCGCGCCGCAGGCAAACAGCAGGGAGTCGCCCGGCAAAAAAGGCAGCAGCACCACGCCGGTTTCCAGAAAAACGATGGCGAACAAAATGGCCAGGGTCCAAGGGCCGTAGTTTTGCACCACGTCAATCAGATAACGGTCCAGGTGGAGCACGATGTCCACGAAAGAGGTAAAGGTTTCCACTACAAAAAAGCTCCGCAATAGCATGCCGTCGGTCGACGGAAGCGCGCTATTATAGGGGCCGGAGTTGGTAAAGCGACATTGAACAGCCCTCTCGCAAAGGGAGAGGAGACTTTCGTGACTTTGCAACCACACTCGCTACGGTAGACACGGGGCGCGGCGCGCCCATACTGCATTCCCTGCGGCGCGTGGGAGCGAGTACGCAAAGGTAGGTACCGCGTCTTTCCATCTTCCGCCGATGCCCATGCCATGGGCGTGCAACGACACCCAGCCACCCACTCCGCTACGGCCGAGCACAACGTCACGAGGCCATCATCATGCAAGCGGACCACAAAACCCTTTTTGGCAACCTGCGCCACCGGCACTCGCGGCTTTTCGGCAGCGCTGCTTTACGCGAGCGCGCCGGGGACGAGCCGCCGCTACGGGCGGAACTGTTCAGCGCCGACCAGATGGAAAGCCATGGCAAAGCTTTGGCGCATGCGCGGCAATTGGCCGTCAAATCCGCTGCCGATCAACTGTTGCGCCGGCTGGCGGACAATGAAAGCGTGCTGGTGGAGGCCTGCCGCGTGCTGGCGGCGGCGGTCGGCGCCAGTTGCCGCATCACGCCGGCGGGCGAGTGGCTGCTCGATAACTTTTATTTGATCGAAGAACAGATTCGCACCGCCAAACGGCATTTGCCCAAGGGCTACAGCCGGGAGTTGCCGCGTCTGGCGAATGGTGCTTCGGCGGGATTGCCGCGGGTCTATGACATCGCCCTGGAGGTCATCGCCCACGGCGATGGCCGGGTGGACCCGGAAAGCCTGATTCTGGTAGTGGCGGACATGGCGCGCTCCAATCCGCCCATGACCACGCCATTCGTGGCGGAATTCGCGCGCCGTCTGCAAGGGCAGGGTTCCGCTTTGGCGTTGCCGTTGACCTGGATCGAACAACTGCTGGCCGAGTCGCACCTGACCATAGAGCAGTTGGTGCAGTCGGAATCCCAGCAACAGGCGACCGACCAGGTGTCCATCGGCAACAGCATCGGCAGCTTGCGCTTTCTGGGCGCCATGGACTGGCGCGCTTTCGTCGAAAGCATGAGCGTGGTCGAGCAAGTCCTGGCTGAAGATCCGGCTGGTGCTTATGCCGACATGGATTTCGCCACCCGTGACCGTTATCGCCACGTGGTGGAGCGCATCGCCAAGTGTGCGCCCCTGTCCGAAAGCGCCGTGGCGCGGCTGGCGATTCAGTTGGCTGCAGCAGAGGACGGAAGACAGAGGACGGAAGACAGATTATCGTTCCCACGCTCTCAAGCAGCCTTAGTGATTCCGCTTCGCGGCGGCTGTGCGTGGGAACGCATCCAGCGACGCTCCGCGTCGCGTCAGAATAGGGAAGGATGGTTTACGCATGCTCCAGTGACGCCACGGGACGCAGAGCGTCCAGGGCTGCACTCAGGAAGCCTTAGTGATTCCGCTACGCGGCGGCTTTCCCACGCAGAGCGTGGGAACGATAATCTTCAGCCTTCAGCCTTCAGCCTTCAGCCTTCCCACCACGTGGGTTATTACCTGATCGACCAGGGTCTGTCCCAACTCGAACGCGCGGCGGGCGCGCGATTGCCTTTTACCGAAACGTTCCAGCGATTTTTCAGCCGAACGCCTTTGCTGTGGTTTCTGGGCGGCATCGCGCTGCTGACGGCGCTGTTCAGCGGGGCATTGCTGACGCAGGCGCAAGCCGACGGCTGGATACTGGTGCTGACCGGCGTTTTAGCGGTGCTGTGCAGCAGCCAACTGGCCGTGGCGCTGGTGAACTGGCTGGCGAGCTTGCTCACCACGCCACGCGCCTTGCCGCGCATGGACTTTTCTAGCAGCATTCCGGCGCATGCCCGCACCCTGGTCGTAGTGCCGACCCTGCTGAGCAGCGCGCAAAACGTCGAAGACCTGGCCGAAGCGCTGGAAGTGCGCTTTCTCGCCAATCGGGACGCAAACCTGCACTTCGGCCTGTTGACGGATTTTCTCGATGCTCCGGTGGAATCGACGCCCCAGGACGAGGCGCTGCTGCAACTGGCCCA
>SCQD01000222.1 GCA_004299145.1 Methylococcaceae bacterium
GCACAAGCCGCCGACCTGAGCCGGAGTTTGGCGGCGGACGACACGCCACCGCTGCCGACTCACGAATGGCTGGATTTAATCGAAACTATACTGATCTACAAACTACCAAAACTCACCCGCGAGGAGATCAAGCAAATGTTAGGCATACAAGACGTCGAACTTAAGCAAACCCGCTTTTACCAGGATGTCTTCAGTGAAGGTAAGCTGGAAGGAGAATTGGAAGGTGAGCGCAAAGGTGAGCTGAAGTGGCGCACAGCCGAAGCACAGGCACTGCTGTTACGCCAATTGAACAAGCGCTTCGGCCCACTGGGCGATGCAGTCAACCGGCGTATCGAACTGGCCACGATAGAGCAGTTGGAACACTGGGCCGACAATATTTTGGATGCCAAAACGTTGAATGCGGTTTTCGACGGGCACTGACTGAAAAAACACGGGGGCAGCGCGTAGGGCGGAACGCGATAGCGGTTCCGCCTTCGAGGCTGCGTATTCCGCTCCAGTTTGGTCAATCACCATCCCATAACCCCGCCATGATCCATATCATGACGGGGTTTTCTTTTGGGTGAAAACAGCACGCAGGCTGGGATGAGTCGGCGGATTTGTTGTCGCGGAGGACCGCAATCCAGCCTACGGATTGGCCCAAAGTCAGGCGTTACAGCGCAATGCCGGCAGCGAACCCCTGTAGGCGCTCGCCTTCAGCGCGTGCTTCGGCCAGCAACTGGTTCCAGTCATCCGGCGGATGGCCGCTTTCCAGCATCTTGCGGAATATCCGGTAGACGTCATCGCCGCTCTCATAGGCGCGCTGGGTGTCATCGTCATTGACCCAGGCAAATACAATCACCTTGCTTGGCGCGTGGTAGCGGAAAAACAGCCGGTATTGCTGGAAGAACTTGGCCCGAAACCAGTGTTTGTGCTGGTCGCCAAGCGTGTTGCCTTGCCGGTATTCAGGTCGCGTCGGGTCATGCGGGATAACGCCGAACGCCAGTTTGGTGATGGCCGCCAGTCGCTTGGCGGCGTTTTTCTTCCCGTACCCGACAGGGTCTTTCCGCTTGAATGCCTTAACCTGCTGGGCCAGTGCTTCAATCTGCGCTAAAAACAGCGGGTGAGCGAAAATCGTCCAGCCATGAATCACCAAGGGCGCAGGCTCGCTGGCGCTCATTCATTGTCCGCCGACAGGGCGGCATCAAGGTCGATTTCGATGCCGCCGGTTAGCGATTGAAGGCGTTGCACGAAACTGGCGTCAACTGCTCGCAAGCGCTCCGGATGGTTGGCGATATCGCGCGCCATGAAATCCAGGAACCGACCGAGCACCGGGTCGTCGCCTGCGGAAGCCTCGGTACGCGTCAGTACGACTTCGCCGTTGGCTCGGATCGTGTAATGGATCTTGTCGCGCTTGCCCAACCGTAAGGCGCAACGCACGGCTTCAGGCACGGTGGTCTGGTAGCTGTCGGTCAGAGTGGATTCTGCTTCGAGAGTGGCGGGCATGACGCTCTCCAGTCATAGGAGGGAGGATGCCCTGAAAGGTAATGCAAACGCCTTGCCGCGTCAATGCAAGTGCCCTGCGCGACGGGATAGTGACCATGACTTACACCGAACGGGGTGATGATGTGCACATCATCAGTCTGCGAAGAGCGACACGACATGAAATCAAACGCTTTGCCCAAGGGCTTTCCCTCTAGCCCGGAACAGTGGGAAAAACTGATTGCTACCGCGCCGGAGCGGGTGAACGATCTGGAATGTCCCTATGACCCGAACGATGCCGCAGCCGTCGAGGCGTTCTGGAAAGATGCCGTGGTGGTACGGGCGCCGTGCGCGCCCAACTGGCGGAAAAACGCCGCAGGGGGGAGCAAGGCCAAAAGATGCGCAAAGATTATAAGATGTGCCGACGACAGGAGGCGCATCAATCGCGAACGATGCGCTTCCTTACGTCAGCGCATATATGGACTCCTCCCGATTGCAAGCATTTTCTCGTTGATCGCGTCGGTCAAGTAACG
>SCQD01000223.1 GCA_004299145.1 Methylococcaceae bacterium
CAACATCAAGGCATCGGCCACCAGCGCGTTGACGTTGTCGATGGCCAGGTTGAGGTTGTTTTTGAGGATGTTGAAATCGCCGTTGTAAGGGTCGGTGATTTTCGGCGGGATCGCGCCTTTGGCGATGCGGTCGACGTAGTCCGCCGCCACGTTCAACGGCCCTATCACGGCGTCCAGCGTCTGGTTGACGCCTTCGACGATCTTGCGGTAATCGCCCTGGTGTTTGCTCGCGTCGGCGCGCGTCGCCAGTTTGCCTTCCACCGCCGCTTTGGACAGCAGGCCGGCGTCGGCCACCAGCGCGTTGACGTTGTCGATGGCCGCGTTGAGGTTGTTTTTGAGGATGTTGAAATCGCCGTTGTAGGTGTCGGTGATTTTCGCGGGGATCGCGCCTTTGGATATCTTGTCCACGTAGTCCGCCGCCACGTTCAACGGACCGATGACCGAGTCCAGCGTCTGGTTGACGCCTTCGACGATCTTGCGATAATCGCCCTGGTGTTTGCTCGCGTCGGCGCGCGTCGCCAGCTTGCCTTCCACCGCCGCCTTGGACAGCATATTGGCGTCCGCCACCAGCGCCTGGATATTGCGCTTGAGCAACATCAGCCACTCGTGGATCTGGTCGTCGCTGGAAGCCTTGGCCATTTCCGCCGTCATGTCGCCGTTGGCCATTTTGGTCACATACGCGATCAGGTCAGTCAGCCAGCCGTGTACACCATTGACCGCCTGTTTCATTTTCTCATGGTCACCTTTGCAGGCGATTTCCACGCGCTCACGCAGGTTACCACCGCAGATCAAGCTCAATACCCGATTGCCTTCGCCGATAGGGATCAATATGGCGTCGAGCATCTGGTTGACGCCGCGCAGCACTTCCGCATAAGCCCCCTGGAACTGCTCCGGCTTGCCGCGCTCGGACAACAATCCCTCTTTGGACGCATCGGTCAGGCGCTGCAATTCTTTCTGCAAGCCTTGCAAGACTTCGGTAACCCGTACCAGGCTCTTGGCTACCGCGTCGTTTTCCGAACGGACGTTGATCTTGACCGACAAATCCCCAACCGCAATGGCCTGCGCCGCTTTCGCCTGTTGATCGATGGCGTCGATGCAGAGGTTCAGGTTGTTCTTGAGAATATTGAAGTCGCCGTTGTAGCTGTCGGTGATTTTCGCCGGGGTATTGCCTTGGGCGATCTTGTCCACGTAGTCCGCCGCTACGTTCAAAGGCCCTATCACCGCGTCCAGCGTCTGGTTCACCCCTTCGACGATCTTGCGGTATTCACCCTGGTGTTTCGTCGCATCGGCGCGCGTCGCCAACCGGCCTTCCACCGCAGCCCGTGACAGCAAGCCGGCGTCATCGACCAGGAAGCGAATGGCCCCGGACATCCGTTTCATGCTGGCGAGCAAGCTGGTGCTATCGCCGGGACGCAGCTCAATTTGGGAACTCAGATCACCAACAGCGATGCGGTTGGCGATCTCCGCTGCCCACGAAGGCTCGCCGCCCAGTTGCCCGACCAATTTGCGCAATATCACGATGCCCAGCACAATCACCGCCAGCACCGTGAACACGCTGAAGGTCACGATGAGGGTGGTCGAGCGGCTGATGGTGGCTATGGCGCTGGCAGCCGCCTGATTGCTCAGTTTGATGTTGTAGTCGCGGTGGGCGTCGAGCGCGACGCCGACCCTGTTGACGATAGGCTGGTTGGCCAGCATCAGATCGCCGGCCTGAGTATTTTTGCCGGCGTCGGCCAAAGCGAAGGCGTTATTACATAGTTTAATGTACTCGGCGACCGCCTCCCGGTCCTCTTTCAGCAGGCGGGCGTCTTCCGCGTCGGCGACGGTGGGATCGTAGGCCTTGAACGCTTCATCCAGTTGTTCGTGGCCTTTGTTTACACCGCTACGGAGACGGGTTATCTCCGCCTTATCCGTGATGGCAAGGGTCTGCCACAGATTGACCCTGAGCGTGGCCATGGTGTCGACGGCATCGTCCAGCGCATTGAGCGCGGGGATGGTGTTGACGTTGGAAAAATTGGTGATTTCATACACTTGCTGCATTTGATACAAACCAACCCCCGCAACGGCGAATAGCCCCAGCGTCGCAGCGACGATCAGCGCAGACAGGCGTTGAGCGACGGTCATACTTTCGGTCGTGTTGTTCATGTTATGTCTCCCGAGCTGTAAAACGTGATGAGTTTTCCCGCCGCCGATCAGTGGCCTATTGTTACAATAGCAAATAGTGTGACGACGCACACAATCCCTCAAGCATGGCCGTCATCCGGCCGGCTCAACCGGGCAACGGCTGCGGCCAGCGCGGCCAGCGCTTGGCTCTGCTCCGTAGCCAGGTTGTCGCTGCCGGTCAAAATACCGATATGACCATCGATTTCCGCCAGGAGCTTCGCTTGCCGGTCACGGCGGTCGCGCAGTTTGGCGACCATGGCGGCAAACGCCTGCGCCAATTCCTGCAATTGATCCTTTTCCCTTAACTGCGTATCGCCGTCGAGATTGCCGTTGCCGATCTCCCCGCATAAGGCTTCGAAGCGATGCAAGGGGCCGGCGATTTTATGCGAAGTATACAAAACCGAAATCACAGCCACGGCGCCGGCCACCAGCAAGGAAACCAGGTTGCCGATCAAAATCGACACGCCCAGGCGTTGCCAGGCATCGGCGATATTGACGTGCGCCGAGTGAGATTGCGCTTGCAGCGCGCCGCCGGTGAGCCAGTAAATCAGCAGCGCGGAACACAGACTGGACAATAAAATAATCACGAAAGCGCTGAGCATGAAGCGGCCCTGGAAGCCTTTTTTAATAAAAACGCTACGGCGCTTGAACAAGTTGTTATTCATTGTTTCGATCCTTGGTCAGGGTTGTGACAAGTCAAGCAGAGTCCGCCGTCGCTGTTGTCACGACGCAGCAAAAAGCTTTTATGCAGGCGTTGGTCGTCCAGCAGGCGATCCAAAAAGCAAAAACTGGCCTGTGGTTTATCGCTATCCAGCCTGCCGTGGGTGTAATGGCAGGTTTCGCAGACGATTTCGTGGTCCGGGTTCAAAGGCAAATCCGCCGGCGACGGAAAGTCGACGTTTAGATTGACTTTATGGTAGGCCGTCACATCGTGACAGGACGCGCACATGGCAACGCCATTCTGATTGAAGCGCGGCCAGTCCAGCGGCAGGTTTTTACTGGTAAAGCCGTTGTCGTCTTTTAATTCCGGCGCGCTGTCGTGGCAAGCGGTGCAGGTGGCGGGAGGGTCCTGCCGGGTTATAAGGTGCGGATTGTCGGCGGCGGCTTGCGCTAGCGTGACAGACGTCAACACCATCAGAACACCGCCGCAGGCCGGCAAGATTTTAAACATCGGCTTACCCTGTTAAAAAGACATCACCATCTGGGCAATGCCCACTTTTTGATCGAAGTAACGCTCCGCCGTCGAACTGCCCAAGGCGTCGTTGTATTCAAACTTAAGGCGTAGGTGCTCGCTGAATTTGTAGTTAAACCCGAGGCTCAGCATCGATATGTCGCCGATGACCACGGTGCTGCCGTCGTAATCCAGTCCCCGACTTTGTGAGGGCTGCCAGCGGCCATAGCGGGCAAAAATCTGCACGGGGTGTTGGGTCAGGCGCTCCAAATCGGCGATCAAGGTGGAGTGATAGCCTTGTTGATGGCTTTTGCCGAACGGCGTGCCGGTCAGGCCGGGCACGATGTTGCCGCCGGCATCCAGAAACGCCTTGCGATGCGCATGCAACAGCATCCATTCGTTCTGCCAGCGCAGCATCCCATAACCGATGCTCAAATCCGCGCCGTAGACGGTGTTTCTAAGGCGGTTGTCGCCATCCAGTTCGCTGAGATGGGATACGCCGAGTTCAATCCCGTCCTGATTGCCGTGGCGAATCGTATAAGTGTTTTGCCCCAACGCCAAGCCCAGCCTGCCGCCGACGGCATGGCCGTCGTCGGCATACAGCGCATCGGTCCAGAACGCCGAATAGTTGAGCACGTTCCATGCGCCATAAGTACGCACACCGTCACCGTTGTAACCGCCCAACTGCATGCGGGCAGTGGTGAGCGGCGCTGTAACGGTAATGCGGTCTTTGTTGGCAAAATTCTGGTAGTCGCTGCCAAAAGGCAAGTCGAAGCGGCCCGCCTGAATATGCAGGCCCTGCTTGGTGAAAACCCGGCCACGCGGAGGAATACGGTCGTTGAACAAATGGTAATCCACCACGGCCACCGCGATACCGGCCGAGGTGCCTCCGCCGCTCAGGCCGCCCGGCCCGCTGCCGCCGCAGGTGATGGCGGCGGGCGCCGCGTAATCGGCGTTGGACGAGTTGCCGCACAACACCAGCGCCGCGCCGGCGCCGAAATGTTCGTCGTGCGCATAGTCCAGATCCAGTTCCACGGAACCGACGCTGAACGTCTGATCGGTGGAATTGCCGGTTTTGGCGTTGATGTCGAAAAAGCCGCTGATTTCCAGGCCGTGCTCCTGCGCCGCCGCTTTTAATTCATCGACTTGTTTGCCGAGACTGCGCAGCTTGCTGGTGACAGAGGCGTCGTCCCCGCTTGATGCGGCTGTTTTGGCGATGTCTCCGGGTGGCTTGGGCTGAGCCACTGTCGCCTCGGCGTGTTTACCCGGTACGGCCGCTATGGCGGGAACAGCCCGGCGTTCCTGCTCCAATTGCTGAATGCGCGCTTCAAGCTGCTCGATTTTCTGGTCTTTTTCCTTAAGCAGGCCGGCAACGATTTGACGGATATGCTCGTCGTCGGCGGTATCCGCACTCGCGGCAAACGCCAAGACCGACAAGAAGTAAAACAGGAAGGGGAATTTATTGGATGGTTTTCGGTTCATGGTTGTGATTTTTGCAAACCTACAGATGTCAGGCACACTATCCATGAACTTACGGTTTGTAGGGTACGCTGTGCGTACCTTCGAGAGCATCGAACGGTACGCACAGCGTACCCTACGCCGCATCCAAAGCCGGCAATACTGCGTTGTCGGGCGAGATCAGCTGGACCAGCTCATCCAACGCCAATACCTCAGCCACGTCCAGGATGATCACGAACTTGTCGTCGACTTTACCCATCGCCTGTATCAATTCGCTGCGTATCGACGTCCCGAAACGCGGGGCGTGTTCAAT
>SCQD01000023.1 GCA_004299145.1 Methylococcaceae bacterium
GCCTGTTCCAGGGCATGCGCACCCTGGCGGCCAACATCGCGGTGGAAATGCCCGAATCGGCGGTAGGCGGCACCCATTACCGGGTGTTGATCCTGGCGGCGCTGGTGCTGTTTGCCTTCACCTTTTTCTTCAACACGATTGCCGAGGTGGTGCGTCATCGCCTGCGGCAAAAATACAGTTCGTTGTAAGCCACTATGCGATTTACCGAATGGTTTAAAAGCGGCGCTCCCTGGGTCTGGCTGAGCGCTGGCGCCGTGGCTGCCAGCTTGTTCGCCGTAGTCAGCCTGCTGCTGCTGCTGATTTATCAGGGGTCCGCGCTGTTTTGGCCGCGTCCGGTGTTGGACGTGCAATCTCCCTCGGAGAACGTGCGCTTGATCGGCGAGCAGCGCCAATCCGAAGTCGTGCCTGCCGAGCGCTTGCGTTCATTGGGCCAAAAAGTGCCGCCGGGCCAGGAAATGGTCGAGCGCCGCTTGTTGCGCGTCGGCAACCGCGATTTGCTGGGCAGCGATTTTCGCTGGGTACTGGCGGACGATTTGGCCAAAGCCGTTTATCCCGCCGATCTGGCCGTGTTCGAGCGGCGCGAGTGGGGCAACTTTTACGGTTATCCGCGCCAGGTGAAGGAAAACGGCGAGATCAAGGCGCAAGGCGATGCGTTGTGGGTGGAGCTGGAACAGCGTCTGGCGCGGGTGGCGGAGTTGTACCAGCAAATCCGCACCATCGAGAAGGACGACATCGGCGCCGTGAATTATGGTCTGGAAAAACTGCGCCTGGAGAGCCGCAAGCTGGAGTTGGCGCAGGATGACGATCCGTTGAAGCAGCAGGACATCCAGGCGCGCCGGCGCGCTTTGCAATCCCAGTATGAAGGGATGCAGCAGCGTTTGAACGATCTGTATCAGCAAATCCGCCGCGACAGCGTGGCGATGGAGACCAGCAGCGGTGGTCTGGTGGACGTTCCGTTGTCCAAAGTGGTGCGGGCTTATCGTCCCAATGCCATGAGTCTGCTGGACAAGCTGGGCTTTTATCTGGGCAAAATCTGGGAATTCGTCAGCGACGAACCGCGCGAAGCCAACACCGAGGGCGGGATCTTTCCGGCTATTTTCGGCACGGTGATGATGGTGTTCATCATGACCATCATGATCACGCCGTTTGGCGTGGTGGCTGCGGTGTACCTGCGCGAATACGCCAAACAGGGTTTCCTCACCCGCTTGATCCGCATCGCCGTCAATAATCTGGCCGGCGTGCCCTCCATCGTTTACGGCGTGTTCGGCCTGGGCTTTTTTGTGTATTTTCTGGGCGGCAGCATCGACGCCTTGTTTTACCCGGAAGCGCTGCCGGCGCCCACCTACGGCACGCCGGGCCTGCTGTGGGCCTCGCTCACCCTGGCCATCCTCACCGTGCCGGTGGTGATCGTTTCCACCGAAGAAGGCTTGACCCGCATTCCGCGCATGATCCGCGAAGGCAGCTTGGCGCTGGGCGCCACCAAGGCGGAAACGCTGTGGCGCACGGTGCTGCCCATGGCCAGTCCCGCCATCATGACCGGCCTGATTCTGGCCATCGCCCGCGCCGCCGGCGAAGTGGCGCCGCTGATGCTGGTCGGCGTGGTGAAGCTGGCGCCCACCCTGCCTTTGGATGCCAATGCGCCTTTCCTGCACCTGGACCGCAAGTTCATGCATCTGGGCTTTCACATTTACGACGTCGGCTTTCAAAGCCCCAACGTCGAAGCCGCCCGGCCATTGGTATACGCCACGGCCCTGCTGCTGGTCCTGGTGATCCTGGTACTGAATCTGGTGGCCATCGCCATCCGCAATCGTTTGCGCGAACGCTACCGCGCCGAAGAGTCTTAGAGGACATGGTATGAAAACGACGATGACCCATGGGGTAAACCTCGGTGCCCTGAGTCGAAGAAACGGCGCCGACAATACCGGCATCGCGGAAAAATGTTTGCAGGTGGACGACCTGAATCTTTACTATGGCGATAAGCTCGCGCTGAAATCAATCAGCCTGGAAATCCCCAAACGGCGCGTCACGGCGTTTATCGGTCCTTCCGGCTGCGGGAAATCCACGCTGTTGCGCTGCTTCAACCGCATGAACGATTTGATCGACAGCGTACGCATCGACGGCGATATTTTGCTGGACGGCAGATCCATTTTTGACCCCAGCCTCAATGTCGCCGATTTGCGCCGCAAAGTGGGCATGGTGTTTCAAAAGCCCAATCCTTTTCCCAAGTCCATCTACGAAAACGTCGCCTATGGCTTGCGCATCCAGGGCGTCAACAACCGGCGCGTCGTCGATGAAATCGTGGAAAAATCGCTGAAAGCCGCGGCGCTGTGGGAAGAAGTCAAAGACCGTTTGCACGATTCGGCCATGGGCTTGTCCGGCGGCCAGCAGCAGCGCCTGGTCATCGCCCGCGCCATTGCCATCGAACCGGACGTGATCTTGCTGGACGAACCGGCCTCGGCGCTGGACCCGATTTCCACGCTGAAAATCGAAGAATTGATCTACGAATTAAAGTCCAATTACACCATCGTCATCGTCACGCACAATATGCAGCAGGCGGCGCGTGTGTCAGACTTTACCGCGTTCATGTACATGGGTGATTTGATCGAAGTCGGTCCTACGGATCGCATTTTTACCACCCCCAAGAAAAAACAAACGGAAGACTATATTACGGGGCGTTATGGCTAGCTTATTCGACAAAGAAGATATTCAGCACCACATTTCCAAGCAGTTCGACCAGGAATTGGTGGACATTCACAGCCGCATCCTGGCGATGGGCGGCCTGGTGGAAGAGCAGGTGGCGGCGGGGGTCAAATCCCTGATCGACGCGGACGCCGAGCTGGCCGAGCGGGTGGTGGCGGACGACGTCAAAATCAACTCGCTGGAAGTGTCCATCGACGAAGAGTGCACGCAGATTCTGGCGCGGCGCCAGCCCACCGCGCGCGATTTGCGCCTGGTGATGGCGGTGATCAAAACCATCACCGACCTGGAGCGCATCGGCGACGAAGCCAAGCGCATCGCTTTTCACGCCATGGATTTATCCAAGCAGTTTCCCAAGCGCAACCAGTTTTCCGACTTGGAACACCTGGCTTCCCACGTCAGCGACATGCTGAGCGATGCCCTGGATGCGTTTGCCCGCATGGACGTCGAACAGGCTTTGCGCGTGGTGCAGGACGACAAGGTCGCCAACAAGGAATACGAAAGCATTTTGCGCCAGCAGATCACCTATATGATGGAAGACCCGCGTTCCATACACGTCTGCCTGGACATCATGTGGTCGGCCCGCTCGCTGGAACGCATCGGCGACCGCGCCTGCAACATCTGCGAATACGTGATTTATTACGTGATGGGCAAGGATATCCGCCACATCAGCCTGGAAGAAGCGCAACGGGAAATCAAAGGCGGCTGACGCGGGCCTGCTCACGGCCCTGTTCTTAAGTTTCACCGATAACCACAAAAGGCACGAAAGCGTAAGTTTCGTGCCTTTTGTGTTTTATACGTCCTATCGCCTCATTTCCGCCTATGCGCTATCATGCTGCATGAAATAATTAACACATTATATCGGAGGCAAGCATGCTTAAAATGGTTGGCAGCAGCGGTCAGCTCTCGTTAGGTAAAAAATATGCCGGCAAATACTTTGAAATCGAGCAGATAGAGGATAACGCCCTGATATTGCGCCCGATGAGGGTGATTCCAGAATCCGAGGCCTGGCTGCATGAGCCGGAAATGCAAAACAAGTTACGCCAAGCCCAAGCGTGGATGAAAGAAAACCCGCCAACGGAAACCGATCTTGATGCGTTGCTGGAGCAGGTCGAGGATCGGTAGTGAATCAGCGTGTTCTGCTTGATCTTAATGCCCCCACTTTTCAAGCCGATTTTGTTCGCTTGGAAGCGGAGGATTTGAAACAGACAGCCAAGACTCTCAGGAAATTGCTCGGAATGACGTGGGATGTCGTCTATCGGGATACAGGGTTGAAGTGGGAGGAAATCAGGTCGTCCAAGGGTACATACACGCTACGCATTTCGCGGAAGTGTCGGGCGATTGTTGTGCGCGAAGGTGACTTTATGCGTTTTCTGGCGATTCATGCCGATCACAATGGTGCTTACGAAAATCGGGGAAGTTGAATAAAACAGTGAACGGTCTTTGAAAAACGGCATGGTTGGAAATGCGTTGGGATTCGACTATCGCCTTGCCCCCGTCTACGTGCTGGAGATTGCCCGGACTGGCCCCATCCTGATCTTTGATCTGGATGGGGTTTTCTTTGCCGGCGTTGCGGAGGTGGATACGTTGTTGCTTATCCGCAACGACGCCCAGTTTTCGCCTGAAATGTGGTGAATTCGCCTGCCTAAGGGCAAAGCGCAACCAGTTTTCCGACTTGGAACACCTGGCTTCCCACGTCAGCGACATGCTGAGCGATGCCCTGGATGCGTTTGCCCGCATGGACGTCGAGCAGGCTTTGCGCGTGGTGACATGTTCAGCCTCAGCCAGGGCGACGGCGTCTATACGCTGGCCCCAGGATACGGCACGGCGGTATTCAGCCAGGTCGAGCAATTTGTCTATTTCGGGGAGGAGGCGTTACCGCAGGGAGCTGAATCGTTTTACAAACAAAAAGCCCGCAGAATGCGGGCTTCAGGATGCTGAAATGGAGGTGAGACCTCAACCACACCGTCCGTTGCAAGCCTTGTGGCAAGCGGGATTCATGGATTTACATTTTCGTTGTTACCCCCAAAGTTACCCCCACGCCTCGCAGCTTGCCCCGTTTCGCCAAAATCCCGACGCATAAAAACCAACCTCAAAAAATGGCGTCTTTCTCCTTGTTGCCAGCGCCGCCGCGTTTGTCGATCCATGCCGTGTAGCACGTTACCGAAGCGTTCCAGGCTTCGCCCGGCTGCCATCCGGTGATTCCGTAGCGAGAAGCCATTTCACCGGCCATAGCCACCAGGGCGAAACGTTCGGCTACGCGCTGGGCTTGGCCGCCGGCATCCTGGGGCAAAGCATGGACGATGAACCGCGCTCGCAACTCCCGCCAATGGCCGGAAAAGCCTTCCAAGTCCTGAATCAGCGCCTCTAAAAAGGCCGGGCAGGCTGTGCCGTGTTGGCGCAAGACGGCTTCACTGATGGCGTTTCACGAACGCTACCGGAACGCCCCGCTCTGGCCTTACCCGTGCCGTTGGCGAGCATGTATGCGGTCTCTCCGGCCTCCTTGCCGTAGTCCTGCCCAAGCTCATCCAGCACAAGTAACGTGTCGGGGAAAATGGCCTGCACGTTCCACAGCGTGCCGTGTTCGTCGTGCAGCGGCACCAGTAATGCGCCATTGACGGCAAGCCGACGCCAGCGCCCGGATTCGTCCTGATACCACTTCAGCCATGGGCCACGGCACAAGCGAACACCATGAGCACCGACGCGCTTACGGGAAAGATAGGGGTGTTCGTGACAGGGCAGCGCTGCCGCCCATAACGCTCGGGCTTCACATGCCTTGACCAGATACCGTACCTGGCGCTCCTGCTCACGCTTGGTTCGATCCTCGGCTATCTGGCGTTTCGTGGCTTCGTCCATGCGCCAGCGCCCACCGCCAGCGCGCCATGTGACCTCCTGCCCGGTTATAAAGTCCTTGAACCAGCCCGCCGGCACGCCGTCGGCCACAAGCGCCGCATCAGTGACGATGCCAGCCTCGGCCATGGCGTTGCGGAATGGCTCGACCGGATTACCGGGTGAGTACAACCGCGCCGTCAACCCGGCCGCCTCGCGTGCGCGGGCCTTCAGGTTGTCGGCCGATGATTGGTTGTTCATTGGGTGCACTCCTTCGCCGGGTGCGGCCCGTACCACAGCGCTGTATAATCACTTCGCGTTTGCGGCAGTACGGACTGCGAAACCCGGCTTAATCTGGTGGATTGGGCCGGGTTTTTTATGGCGTCTGGCGGACCAGCACGGCAGCCTCAGCAGTGGATATTGCTAATTCAGCCAAGCCTGTGATGGTCCAGCCGATTTGCGCCATATCACCGCTGGAAAGCTCTTCATGATCCACGTTCGCCAGCAGCACGCCGATGCTGTGCAGGGCGCTGTGCAGGCCGTTCAGCGCTTCGTCAGTCATGGTGGCTACACGCTGAACGCCTTCCCCGTCGGTTTGCATCTCAAAGCGTTTACGCTCCTCGCTCCACTTGGCCGTGCGTGCAAAAGCGCCGATGTCGGGCAAATACTTCAGCCCGGAACTGCCGTAGGGTGTTTCCAACTTGCCGGTTTCGCTGGGGTGGAAGGTGATGCGGTCGTCGGTGGTATCAGTCATGGCTACCGCCCTCGCTGGAGCCACCAGACAGCTTTCGACAACTGGAATGGTGGCGACGGGTACGGGGGTCGAAAACCGGCTCAATGGAAACCGGCCAGGCGTGAGCCTGCCCCGCACCAGCCGCCATAGTAGAAACAGCAGGCAATAAAAAAGCGCCTGCTGATGTGGCGCTTGATGCGCCATTGAAGCTCTGGTTTCGACGCCCGGCTGCCCAATGTGGGACAGCGGGAACGGTCTGCACCCGATGGGCGGGGTTGGTCAAGTGCCGTGCTGTCCCGCCTTGGCCCGTGCTGGACCGTGATAGACTGACGGCAGGAGGTGCCACCATGGCCGCTATTACGTTCGATACCCTGAAATTCGCCAATACCCTCAAGGACGCCGGGGTTCCCGATAAACAAGCCGAAGCTGAGGCAAAAGCGCTATCTGAAGTGCTTGAGGTCAATCTTAAGGATTTAACCACCAAGGATGATTTGAAACTGCTGGAAGCCAATTTGAAACGCGACATAGCCGAAACCAAAGCGGAACTGATCCGCTGGGTAGTCGGCGTCGGCATGCTGCAAATCACGCTGATTGCCGCCCTGGTGCTGCGCTTGGCTCCCCACGGATAAGCGCCTTTGGGCTTCGGCTGTTGGCGCTTCCAGGTGCGCTTCAGACGGCGGGAGCGACTTGGCTTTTCAATCAGCAGGGCGAAACGCTCAGGGCGTCCACCTTTACTGCCCTTCATGGGTTTCTGGGTTTGAAACCAAACAACCCCGGATTCCTCAAAAGTGGCCAAGGGGATGACATTATTGACACTGGCGGTGGCGTTCATCATGCAGCCAATCCCGTGGCTTGCCCAGAATTAGGCCGTCTATTTGCGCGTCGCACCAGACAACAAAGCGAACATCGAGCCAGCGGGCAAAGGCGACGGCAAGCTTGGGATGCATCCAGGTTTCACCGCCGCCGCCCTGACCGCCTTTGTTGCTGCCGCGCTTGGTGAAGTGAAATTTCCTCACTTCACCAAACTGCTCCGATAAGGCCGACAAATATTCCTTGGTGCTATCCAATTTCAGCCAGTCAACTGGCCGCTTCCCAAACCGCGCTGCCGCTTCGGTGGCGTTAAACCAGCCGTCGCCGGTAAAACCGATGGCCGCGCCTTGATAATCCAGGTGAATAACGTTGCCCGTTTTAGGGATGGGATTGGCGGCGCTCATGCAGCCTCCCTGCCCAGCGTGGCGATAAGCCGCTGAATATCTTCAACGCGCCAGGCGGTAGTACGCGGGCCCAGCTTGACGGGCTTCGGAAAACGCCCGGTTTTTACGCCTTCCCACCAAGCCGATTTGCTGATGGGGACAACGGCGGGGATGGGCGGGTCGGCTTTGGGATTGCCGACTATTTGCGGCAGGCGAAGGTAGCCGGTTTGGGGTAGTTGGTGCATTTTGGATTACTCCCGTCCAAGTTAAGACGGTGGCATCCTATATGCCCTAAAAACACGTTGCCCAAAATCGGAAGCAAAACCCCGGAAAACGCGGGTTTAGTTTCCTTCGTCGGATTCTTCTTGTGGATAACCCACTTCGTCACGCAACGCTTTCATCATTGAAAGCGCCCGTCTGCGGGTGTTTTCATCTGGGAGGTTTGCCGCCAGGCGTTCCATTCTTTCAATGATTGTTAATTCATCACATTGATGAGTGGGATTGGCGGTATCTAACTTGCTTTGGCTTGAAGCCTTGGCGATAGCCTGATGCATGACCGCCGTTGCGTGGTTTTCCTGCTTGCGACGGGTTGTCGCCAACGTCATAGCACTTGCCAGTAAATCATCGGAAGCGACTCAGAAAGCGATTTTGCCAAGTCGGAAGCCGCGTATAAAACAAAAAAGCCCGCGTGATGCGGGCTTCAGGATGCTGTTGGATTGCGTCGGATGCTGAAATGGAGGCTGAGACCGGAATCGAACCGGTTTCCACGGCTTTGCAGGCCGCTGCATGACCACTCTGCCACTCAGCCTTGATACGAAATAAAAAGCCGCGATGAAACGCGGCTTTTTTGTTTGGAGCGGGAAACGAGACTCGAACTCGCGACCCCAACCTTGGCAAGGTTGTGCTCTACCAACTGAGCTATTCCCGCCTAACTATCCGTGACATTATACGCTAATCGATGATTCTGTCAAGATTTTTTTCGCGCTTCCTTGATCGTCAACGCTGATCAGCAAGCCTTACGGCCGTGTCGCCACTTTAAGTGAGCTACCGGTTTCGTCGACCATCGCCCGTTCACTTTTTCGGAGTCAACTCATAATCCGTTTTAAAGTCCTCATCCTCGAACTCGTCTTCGTACGGCGGATTGCCGTCGTAAATCAGGTAGTTGCGCTGCAAAAAGTAAGCGTTGCGGATAAATTCGTAGCGATCCATCGCCGCTTCGTCGGCAATTTTGCTGGCGCTCAGTAAATCGGCGCGGGCATCGATCAGGCGTAAAGCGTATACGCCGCTGCTGATGGGGGCACCGCCGACATAAGTGAATGGATTGGTGGCGGTGTCGCCGATCAGGCCGCCGAAGCCGCGCGGCGTGCTGGGCCCTACCAGCGGCAATACGATGTAAGGTCCGCTGGATACGCCCCAGTAGCCCAAGGTTTGGTCGAAGTCTTCGTTATGCTTGGGCAGGCTCAACAGGTTCGCCACGTCCAGAAAACCACCCACCCCCGCCGAGGTATTCACCAGGAAACGCCCGGCATCCAGGCCGCTTTGGGAAAATTTGAACTGCAACAGGTCGTTTAAGGTGACCGAAATATCGTCCACATTGCTGAAAAAATTGGTCACGCCCTTGTCGACAAAACTGGGCGTGATCCATTGGTAACCGTGGGCAACGGGCTTCATCAGGTAATCGTCCAGTGCATCGTTGAACGACTGCACACGACGGTTCCAATGTTCGTACGGGTCGCGCACATCGTGCGACAGTGCGGCGGTTCGAGTAGCCGTCGATGCGCAACCGGCCACGGTCAGACCCAGCCAGATCATCATCGAGCAGCGCAAAACCAGTCCGCTTGCCGTGTAACCATGTTTCATGTGTTTATCCTCGAATTTGTTGCTTTTTTGAAA
>SCQD01000224.1 GCA_004299145.1 Methylococcaceae bacterium
GGTATGCCCGCCCCACTCATGCGCCACGTTGAATTGTTGTCCCCTGCCGGAACCCTGCGCAACCTGCGTTACGCCCTGGCATACGGCGCCGATGCGGTGTATGCCGGTTTGCCGCGCTACAGCCTGCGGGTGCGCAACAACGATTTTCTGGAAGACAATCTAGCCTTGGGCATCGCTGCAACCCACGCTTTGGGGAAAAAATTTTATCTGGCGGCCAATGTATTGCCGCACAACGCCAAGGTGAAAAGCTTTATCGCCGATATGGCGCCCATCGTGGCGCTGGGGCCGGATGCTTTGATCATGGCCGATCCGGGCTTGATTGCGCTGGTGCGCGAGGTCTGGCCGGCATTGCCCATTCATCTGTCGGTGCAGGCCAACGCGGTCAATTATGCGGCTGTGCAATTCTGGCGCTCGGTGGGGGTGAGCCGCGTGATTTTGTCGCGCGAGTTGTCGCTGGATGAAATCGGCGAAATACGCCGGCAGTGCCCCGACATGGAGCTGGAAGTGTTTGTGCACGGTGCTTTGTGCATCGCTTATTCCGGTCGCTGTTTGTTGTCGGGCTATTTTAATCACCGCGATCCCAATCAAGGCGCCTGTACCAATTCCTGCCGCTGGAAGTATGCCATGCAAGCGGCCGAGGAAACCGCCGAGGGCGATTTTGTCGTGGCGGCTTCCGCACCGTTGCGCCTGGACGACCTTAATAACGCCGGTTGTGCCGGCGGCGAGCGCCATCCATTGGCCGATCAAGTGTATTTTCTGGAGGAAGAAAACCGGCCCGGCGAGTTGTTGCCGGTGCTGGAGGACGAGCACGGTACCTACATCATGAATTCCAGGGATTTGCGCGCTATAGAGCACGTGCAGCGGCTGGTGGAGCTGGGCGTGGACAGCCTGAAAATCGAAGGCCGCACCAAGTCGCATTATTACGTGACCCGAACCACCCAGGCGTATCGGCAGGCTATCGACGATGCGCTGGCCGGCAAGCCTTTCGATACTGGTTTGTTGGGAGTGTTGGAAAACCTGGCTTCGCGCGGTTATACCGATGGTTTTTATCAGCGGCATCATACCCACGAATATCAAAATTATCTGCGCGGTTATTCCGAAAGCCATCGCCAGCGGTTTGTCGGTGAAATTACCGGCTACGATGCCGTTGCCGGTTTGGCGGATATTTTGGTGAAAAACAAGTTTGCGGTAGGGGATAAACTGGAGTTGATTCTGCCGCAAGGCAATCAGGATATTGTGGTGGAGCGCATGGAAAACCAGGATGGCCGGGCCATGCCGGAAGCGCCGGGCGGTGGTCACCACGTGCGCATTCCATTGCCGGCTTTGGCGCTCGATTATGGCTTGCTGGCTCGTTATATTTGAAAGGGGATTTGCGTATGAATTTGATCGGGCCGTTGGCGCATATTTTCGGTATCGTGCTGATGGGATTCAGTGGCCTTATGGCGACTTGCCTAATGGTGTCTTTTTTAACGGGTGACGCCGCTTTCACGGCATTTCTGCACGGCACTCTGTTCACCCTTGCGCTCGGCTTGGGTCTGTTCAGCGCCACTTTGCGCACCAAAAAAGAGGTGCGTACCCGTGCCGGATTCTTGCTGGTCGCCATTACCTGGAGCCTGTTGCCCGCGTTTGGCGCGATCCCTTTGATGCAGTACCTGCCCGAGCTGAGTTTTACCGATGCTTATTTTGAGGCCATGTCGGGTTTGACCACCACCGGGGCCACGGTATTGGCCGGGTTGGATGGCCTGCCGGGCTCCATCAATCTGTGGCGGCATGAGTTGAACTGGATCGCCGGCATGGGAATTATCGTGTTCGCCGTGGCGATTTTGCCCATCCTGGGGGTGGGCGGGATGCAGTTGTATAAGGCGGAAACGCCCGGTGCTACCAAGGAATCGTCTTTGCCGCCGCGCATTGCCCAGACCGCCAAAGCCCTGTGGGTGGTTTATGCCGGTCTTACCGCGCTGTGCATGGTGTGCTTGAAACTGGTCGGCATGAATTGGCTGGATGCCGTGTGTCACGCTTTTGCCGCGCTGAGTCTGGGGGGGTTTTCCACGCACGATACTAACGTGGGGTATTTTGATTCGCTGGCTGTCGAAATCATTCTGACCGTATTCCAACTGGCGGCCGGTATTAATTTCGCCACGCACTTTGTCGCTTTGCGCCGTTTGAGCGCCGCGCCTTACGGGAGAGACCCGGAAGCAAAGTCATTTTTAGCTTTGGTGTTGACCAGTTGCCTGGTTGGTGCGCTGGTGCTGTGGTATCACGGCACTTATGCCGATTTTTTTACGGCGCTGCGCCACGTGACGTTTAATCTGGTGACCATCGCCACCGATTGTGGTTTTGCCACGCAGGATTTTAATCAGTGGCCTATTTTTGTTCCCATGTTGATGCTGTTCCTGAGCTGTATTTCCACCAGCTCCGGTTCCACCGGCGGTGGTCTGCGCATGATTCGTACCATTGTGCTGGTGAAGCAGGCGCAACGGGAGTTTCACTTACTGATTCATCCCCAGGCGGTAACGCCGCTGAAAATCGGCGGCAGCGTGGTGAGTAATCAGGTGGTGATGTCGGTGTTGGGTTTTATTTTTCTCTATTTCATCAGCATCGTGATCATGGTGTTTTCTTTGCTGATTACCGGCCTGGATTTTATTACCGCGTTGAGCGCCGTGATCGCCTGCTTCAACAACGCCGGCCCCGGCCTTAACCAAGTGGGGCCGGCCGGTAATTACGCCAGCCTTACCGATTTGCAAACCTGGATTTGTTCTTTTGCCATGTTGTTGGGGCGCGTGCAGATCTTTTCTATCTTGATCCTGTTTGTGCCGGAGTTCTGGCGCAAATAAAAAGCCCGCCACCGCAGCAGCGGTGGCGGGCTCTTATTACCGATCAGCCGCGCAGTAATACGTCGCGCAGGTCGAGAATGGCGGCACCGGCGCGGGCGACATAGTTGGCCAGGGTCACCGAATAGTTGGAAAACAAGCCGAAGCCGCTGCCGTTCAGGACCACCGGGCTGAGCGTGGGGGTTTGTGCGTATTCCAGTTCGTGAATAATCTGCAAGAAGGTGGAGTAGGCGTTTTTGCCTTCCAGGGTTTCTTTGAAGTCGACTTCCACGGCGCGCAACACGTGCAATAGCGCCCAGGTATGTCCACGAGCTTCATAAAATATGTCGTCCACTTGCAGCCAGGGGGTTTTGGGCAGGGTAGTGACGCCTTGTTGTTCAATGGTGAATTCGTGCACGTCGGTGCTGGCGCTCAGGCGCAAGGACAAGCTGCCCAGGCGTTTATCCAATACTTCCAGGTATTGGCGCAGGTTGTCGGCGCGGGCATGGAATACGGCATCTCCACCACTGCGCCCCACGCGTTCCAAATAACGGTATAGCGATTCGATGCCTTTCATGTACTCCGATTCGGAGGAGGGCAGACCCCAGGACATGTGATCGTAATACAGCTGAGGCTCGCCGGCAGCCAGGTCGGGATCTTCTTTGGATTGAGATTGCGCGCGGGCAAACTGGTTGCGCAATGCGGTTACGGCGTCACGCAATGCGACCAGGGCGCCGAACTCCCAGTTGGGCATGTTGTCAAGCAGGATGCTGGGCAGGGTGACGTCGTTGGAGAGGTAGCCGCCGCGTTTGTACATCAGCGTTTCAGCGATGCCGATGACGGTGGCCGTATAGGCGTAGCCGACGGGAAGCGGTGATTCGTCGGTGATGTTGGCTTTCTTTTTGGCTGCTTCCACGACATCATAGGGTGCCGGCTCGATGCTCCAATACTGCCCCAGTACGGTAGTCACGCCAACGATCAAGGCCAGGATGGTGCCGATGGTCCAATAAACACCTTTTCCCTCAGAAGAGGATGGATTCAAAATACCGCTCAGCGTGGCGTTTTCGTTGGAACGCTTATTGGCAGGCAGTGACATGGTGTACATCCTTCAAAGGGCAACGCATAGGACGCATAGCTTAGCAGATTCGATGGGGCTTGGAAAAACCTAGCACAATGCTTGCAAACTGCTTCGTGCAAAAAAGAAAGGCGCCCGCAGGCGCCTTTCCAATCGAATTACCGTGGAATTATCCGGAGCTTTTACATAACGGCAGGCAAAGTGGCCGGATCGGTAGTGCCTGGTCCACAGTCCGGGTGTTCCCAGCCGGTAGTGCTGCCGGTGGTGCTGAAGATCATATTGTCGGGGTGTTTGGGATCGCCGGCTACGCCGCCAACGCTTTTCAGATTGTCGAGTTTGAGGTTGTGGCGGATGTGCCAGGCTACCATGTGGTCGCGGCAGGAAGTATCGCCGCTGACGCCGACGCCACCGATGATACGATCTTTGTCGTTATAAAGGCCCAGACCGCCGCCGAATACATTGACGCCGCCGATGCGGCCGTTAATCATCGGATCTTTGGCGGTGCCGTAATCGGTTGGTTTGCCTCGGTAGGCTACGGCTGGGTCGACCGGATTGCTGAATTGCAAGCCATACAGGCTGCCGCCCAGCGGAGAGACGCTGGAAGTGCCTTGAACAGCGCTATATAAGTTGGCGGTGGACAGCGCCAAGCCGTCCAGGCTGAGTGAGTTGGCGGTATTGGCTTTTTGGGCTGAGATCACACGGCTGGCGGGCCATTGAGCATTGCGGTCAGCACCGGAGAATGCGACGGCACAGACGTAGCCGTCCCGATTGACCACGGTGGCCCACATGCCCAGATTCAAATTGCTGGTGTCCTGGGTAACGGCCAAGTCCAAAGCGGCTTTCAAGTCTTTATAACTCGGCACGCCTTGGCACATATTGCCTTTGCCCATGTTGCCGCCGCCGCTCATTCCACCGCCGGTATTGCTACCCCCCATGCCGCCACCCGTTTCGCCAGGGCCACCCATGCCGCCGCCCGTACCGCCAGGGCCGCCCACACCGCCACCTGTCCCACCACTGCCAGTGCCGCCCGTTCCGGCGGCTTGGACAGCGGCTGCGCTTAATGCCATGGTCACCGCGCCGGCGATCAAGAATGTTTTGAGTTTATTCGATGTCATGTTGTGTTTCCTCATATTTAAAGTTGTTGATTATGCCGAGGTTGAGGTGTGAGTATGGTCATGCAGGATGCCGTCGCTCACAGAGCCGGATTTTACAATAAAAAGCTCGACCAGTTATGTTAGGTCGAGCTCGGTTTTTGTCGTGATATTCATCTAATCAATATCAGGCCATGGCATCTACGGCATGCTCCGTTCCGCTGCTGGGGGTGGTTGGCGCAGCAGCCTGAATCAATTGAACGGCTTGCTGGCCTTGTTGGTCGCTCACTTGTTTGGCGAGTTGTACTACCGCAGTTTGCACTTTTTGAGTGGTTTGAATGCTGGCCAGCGATGCGGCAATGCTGGCATTAGCAATATTGGATACAGCCATTGCTTTCTCCCAAAAATGAATTTATGAGTTGCGCCTCGGCTATAGCGGCAGGTGGCAAGGATAGCTTGAGCATTTTTTGCATGGGTAATGTTCGAACACCATATAAGCCGGTATCTACTGATATAATGGCAACCTTTTAAGGTAAATCTTGATATATGTCACTGATGCACATCAGTCCTGGTCGGGATGTTCCCAACGACATCCATGTGGTCATTGAAATCCCTGCTTATAGCGACCCGGTTAAATATGAAGTGGATAAGGCTACCGGCACAATGTTTGTCGACCGTTTCATGGGTACGGCAATGCAATACCCCTGCAATTATGGCTATATTCCCCAGACATTGTCGGACGATGGCGATCCGGTAGATGTGTTGGTCATTGCCCCCGCACGTCTGATTACCGGTGCGGTAGTGCGATGCCGTCCCATTGGTCTGTTGAAGATGTCCGACGAATCGGGTAATGACGCCAAGGTATTGGCGGTGCCGGTAGAATCGCTGACGTCAATGTATCGGAATATCGAAACCATCAGCGACGTGCCGGAGCTGACGCTCAAGCAAATTGCCCATTTTTTTGAGCACTACAAGGATCTGGAAGAAGGTAAGTGGGTAAATATCGATGGCTGGTTTGGGCTTGAAGAATCCAAACGGGAAATCACGGCAAGCGTGCGCAGGTATCAATCGGCTTAAATCGCTTCAGGGAGGGCAACCTGAGATTTCAGGTTGGTTTTATATAGAAAGGGACAATTGCAGTTTGGTGTTTTTTAACGATGAGCGTTCAATGGCTTTTAAGCTGATTACCACCGAACGCTCATTGCACCTCGATTTTTAGCTTTCCAGGCTGGCCAATCTCGTCGATAGCAACGTTTCCAGCTGCTCCAACGCTTTGGTGAAACCAGCGATGCCTTCCGATAGTTTTTCGGATGCCATGCGATTTTCTGCGTGCATCTTGTCAAACGTGGCTTTATCCATCGATATTTTAGCGATCGACGAATCTGCGGCTTTTTGGGGATCAAGCTTGCGCGGTAAATCGTCTTGGGTTTCTTGCAACTCAGCCAATAGCGAAGGGGCGATGGTCAGCAAATCACAACCCGCGAGTTCGGTGATTTCTCCGATATTGCGGAAGCTGGCGCCCATGACTTCGGTTTTGTAGCCGAACTTTTTGTAATAGTTATATACCTCGGTAACAGACAATACGCCTGGATCTTCTGCCGATGGGTATGAATCGCGGCCGGTTTCCTTTTTATACCAATCCAGGATTCGGCCGACAAAAGGAGAAATCAAGGTGATGCCGGATTCCGCGCATGCGATGGCTTGGTGCAGACCAAACAGCAGGGTCAAATTGCAGTGTATCCCTTCTTTTTCCAAAACTGCGGCAGCCTGTATGCCTTCCCAGGTGGCGGCAATTTTGATGAGAATTCTGTCCCGCGCGATGCCGTGAGCTTCGTATTGCGTGATGATTTCGCGGCCTTTGGCGATGGTCGCGTCGATATCATAGGACAGTCTTGCGTCAACTTCAGTGGACACACGGCCAGGGATAATTTCAAGAATTTTAAGTCCAAAGGCTACTGCCAGTCTTTCAAATGCCAGCGAAGCCACTTGAGTTGCAGCTGCGCCTGCTCCCAGGTCTTTTCTGGCGGTTTTCAAGGTATCGTCGACAATATCCTGATACTTGGGCATTTGTGCTGCCGCAGTAATCAAAGACGGGTTGGTCGTTGCATCGCGGGGTTTAAAGGTTTCTATGGCCTGAATATCCCCGGTGTCGGCCACAACTACCGTCATTTCGCGCAGTTGTTCAAGTAAATTTTTTGCCATGATTAAGGTACCTCTAGTTATAAAAAGCAAACCAAGCGATCAGTCAGCGTTGCTGATCGCTTGGCAGTGTGTTTCCAACAAGGGTCAAGGGAGTTGCCCATCCATGCCGAATTGGTTATTGCAACGTGACTCGGTCCTTATCTATTAAGCGGTCAATAAGCCGCCAAATACTATTTGGCAGAGGCTTCCTGATTTTTCAGGTATTTGGCGACCCCCGTCAACACGACTGAGCTCTTGGCGGTGGCTTCGACAGTTTTCAAATATTTGGTGACGCCGGTTTCCGCGGCAGCGCCGACGCTTTTCAGGTATTTGGCTACGCCCGTTTCACCGGTAGCCGCAGCTTCTCTTGCCGGTGCAGCTGGGACAACCACTGGCCCGGCCGAGCCGGATTTGCTCTGTTTGCCGTTCCAGAAGATGAAGCCGGCCAGGGCGAGGATAACCAGTCCCACCAAGTATTGAGAAGAAGATTCGCCCGCCTGAGCTGCCGGTTTTTCTGATTTATTCGGCATGGATCTTTCGGCTGGTGCGGATGCCGCTTTCGGCTGGCTATATCTGCTCTGATCGGCAGCAGCGGATTGACTATGCTTTGATATATAGTCGGTATCCTGATAAATGATGGAGGGTTCAAATCCGGGCGGCTCGGTTTGCTTTGCCCCAACCATAGGGCTGGCTAACAACAATGCAGCAAGTAACCCATTCATAAAACTAAGTTTTTTCACGTCGTTCTCCTATGTGTCGTTAGAAGCGGAAGTTGGCCCAACCTGGTCGGTTGGGCGAGAGCTTCCGAGTATAAGGGGTTACATCTTCAAATGGAATATACGTAAACCCTGGTACGATTTCGATTAAAGGATTTCTTCAACCGTTTTGACAATGTTGTCAACCGTAAAGCCAAAAAGTTTGAATAGCTCGCCTGCAGGCGCAGATTCGCCAAAGCGGTCAAGTCCAACAACTTTGCCTTCAAAGCCGACATATTTATACCATGCATCAGTGACGCCCGCTTCAACCGCCACTCGTTTGGTGATGGATGCCGGGAGCACCGACTCACGATAAGCGGAATCCTGCGTTTCAAAGACATTGGTCGACGGCATGGAGACCACGCGCACTTTCTTTGGGGCCAGTTTTTCGGCTGCCTTCAGTGCCAATTCAACTTCCGACCCTGTGGCAATCAATATCGCATCGGGCGTGCCGTCGCAATCCTTCAACACATAGCCGCCTTTGGCAATGGCTTTGATTTGTTGCTCGCTTCTGGGAACGTGCGGCAGGTTTTGACGCGAAAATATCAAACAGGAAGGTCCGTCTTTCCTTTCGATTGCACACTGCCAGCTCACCGCGGATTCAACCGCATCGCAGGGACGCCAAACCTGCATGTTCGGAATCATGCGCAGCGTGGCGGTTTGTTCGACAGGCTGGTGCGTAGGGCCGTCTTCACCCAAACCAATCGAGTCATGGGTATAAACCTGGATGACCGGGATTTTCATCAGAGCCGACATGCGCAGGGCATTGCGAGCATATTCGGAGAACATGAGGAAGGTTGCGCCATAGGGCTTAAAGCCGCCATGCAAGGCAACGCCGTTCATGATCGCCGACATGCCGAATTCCCGTACGCCGTAGTAAACATAGTTACCGGATTTATCGCCCGCATTCACGTCTTTGCAGCCGGACCATAAGGTCAGGTTGGAGCCGGCCAAATCCGCGGAACCACCCAATATTTCGGGAAGCAATGGCCCGAAGCCGTTCAATGCATTCTGCGATGCTTTGCGGCTGGCAATCGTTTCCGCCTTTTCGTTGACTTTGGCAATATAAGCTTGCGATTTCTCGGACCAGTCTTTGGGTAGCTCTCCTGTAATGCGGCGCTCGAATTCTGCGGCAAGTTCAGGATGTTCTTTGCGATAATTTTCGAAGCGCGCTTTCCAGGCGGATTCGCGTTCAGCGCCGGATTTTTTGGCGTCCCAACCCGCGTAAATTTCTTGCGGAATTTCGAACGCAGCGTGTTCCCAGCCGATGGTCTTGCGAACCAGTGCTACTTCGTCGACGCCGAGTGCTGCGCCATGGCATTCTTCCTTGCCTTGCTTGTTGGGCGAGCCCCAGCCGATGATGGTTTTGCAGCAAATCAGGCTGGGTTTGTCGGTGACTGCGCGGGCTTCGTCGACAGCTTTCTTGATGGCTTCGCTGTTATGTCCATCGACATTGCGAATCACGTGCCAGTTGTAGGCTTCAAAGCGCTTTGGGGTGTCGTCGGTGAACCAGCCGTGTACTTCGCCGTCGATGGATATGCCGTTATCGTCATAAAACGCGATCAATTTGCCCAGTTTCATGGTGCCGGCCAGCGAGCAGGCTTCATGAGAGACGCCTTCCATCATGCAGCCGTCACCCATGAATACATAAGTGTAGTGATCGACGACGGTGTGGCCGGGGCGGTTGAATTGCCCTGCCAGGGTGCGCTCTGCCAGCGCAAGCCCAACGGCATTGGCGATGCCTTGTCCCAATGGGCCGGTCGTCGTTTCCACGCCGGGCGTATACCCATACTCCGGGTGTCCCGGCGTTTTGGAGTGCAACTGGCGGAAGTTTTTCAGCTCATCAATGGGCAGATCATATCCGGTCAAATGCAGCAAAGAATAAATGAGCATTGACCCGTGACCATTCGACAGTACAAAACGATCTCGGTCAGGCCATTTCGGGTTGACCGGATTGTGATGCATGTAATCGTTCCATAATACTTCGGCTATATCCGCCATACCCATCGGGGCACCGGGGTGTCCAGAGTTGGCTTTTTGTACTGCATCCATGCTTAGAGCGCGTACGGCGTTCGCTAATTCTCGGCGCGAAGGCATGTTCTTCCCCCTACTGGTTATTTCAAAATGAAGGATGATATCGGCCTGATCAGGCCTAAATGTTCAAGGCGTTGCTATGAATATTTCCAGGGATGGCCTGGGCGACACTTATGCGCATAACGCCGGTCGTGCTTGGCATAGCTTGCATTCCCTTGAACCGCAATAGTCTGTCAAGCCTGTTGAATCGGAATTCCGTTTTGCCGGCATCAAAGCTTTGTGCATCGGATATTCCAGCGTGCTCGGCTATACATGGCGAGAGCGAGTGGTTTTGAATCACCCGCTCTTTCCGCGCTACTCCAAGTTAGCGTGCCGTGTTCTCATTTCCTCTTCGGGAATGCCTTTTTCATGGATGATATGTGAAATGGTGGCTTCCAAAAAGAGCAAAGTAGATAACTCAAACGTCGTTCCCATGGGCATTCCCAGCACTTTTCCATACTGTTCCGGGCTGCCTATCTGGAAAACGAATTCAGACAAGTCACCGATGGTGGATTGCTTTTTCGTCGATATCAAGGCGATTTCAGCACCCAATTCCTTGGCCCGTTTGGTGAACGAAATCATCGTCTCGGTCTCTCCAGAGCCCGAGATGATGATCAGCAGGTCGCCTTTACGGAGGCTCGGCGTGACAATTTCGCCGACGACAGATACGTCATAGCCACCGTGCATCAATCGCATCGCAAAAAATCTGGCAACCAATCCTGAGCGGCCGGCACCCGCGACGAATATGCGGGATGCCTTATCGAGCATTTGAGTCAACTTTTCATCATAGGCATCATCTGTAGCTTCAAGAACGCCCGATATTTTTTCTATGATAAGTTGCTGGTGCATGATATGCCCTTATGCAGCATCGACCAGTGCGCGAATTTCTTTCGCGGACTCTGCGGGAGAAGGTGCGCCGTAGATGGCTGCGCCGACAACGACGATGCTGGCGCCGGATTTGATGACCTGTTGTACCGTCGATTGCTTGATGCCGCCGGCAACCGAAATGCGCAAGCCCAAACCCAGTCTGGCGACTGCCTGGAGGTCGGCGAAAGGCGTCTGGCCGGCTGCTTGTGCGTCCAGGCCGGTGTGTACGCCGATGATGTGGGCGCCAAGTCTTGCAGATTCTCTGGCGCAGGCGGCTTTGTCTGCGACGTTGATGAGGTCGACCTGTGCTTCTGCGTTGTGTGCGTTTGCCGCTTTGATCACGCCGGCAATGGTTGCCGAACCGGATACGCCAAGGACCGTGCAAATGTCAGCGCCCGCTGCATAAAAAGGCGTTGCTTCATATTCGCCTGCGTCCATGGTTTTCAGGTCGACAAAAAGCAGTTTGCTGGGGTATCTCTTTCTCAATTCTTTAACCAGCGCAATCCCGTTATGCTTAATGCACGGGGTGCCGATTTCGAATATATCGACATAAGGGGCTACAGTAGCCGCAAGACCCAGCGATGCGTTAACATCCAATGAATCTATTGCTATTTGTATTAATGCTCTTGCCATGATACGTCCTCCGATTGGTTATAGTTGATTACAAATTATGACGCAAGTTCTAACTGTAAAGTAGAAGAGGGACTGCTGTCAACACTTGCGCGCGCGCTTGCGGAGGGGGATTGATCGCGGTAAAAACCTGATCCCACTCCGTTGGTCAATGACGCTTTTCGTCCTCGACGTCGCGGGTTGGCGTGCCGTTCGTCCAACTTCTCTTCAACGATTGCGATCCGCACTATGTTACGAGCGTTGTTGCCGTTCCGGTGACTTTTCTCTTAAACGTTGCGGTCAAGGCGATGCCGTGTGATATGCGCTGTTGCGTGTTGCTTGAAAAAAGGCAACAGCCTGAACTTCAGCGTGCATCCATTGCCGCCACGATAAAATCGCCGCACTTGATTCGTCGCGGTCCATTTTGCTTGACGGCTTTAGCCACGTCAATCCCGTAGCGCTTCGAGTACTACGGTTGTTCCGTCGTGCTCCGGAGCAGAGGTGCTGTACGATGTATAAGTCGAATACTAAATTATTGTATGTTTCGATATATAGTATTGGTTGTTATAGTCGGAACGACTTGCTTTTAATTTGCCGGGTTGTGATTAACAGAAGGGGGTTGTTATGGAAACTGAACGTTATGGAAATTTGTTCGAAGTGATTTGCGAGCTGGTGCAGTGCCATTCTCCCAGTGGGGCCGAGTGGGAAATCGACGATTTTTTACTGGCTAGATTTGACGACCTGGATGTCGAGCATCGGCAAGATGAAGCGGGGAATATTATTTGCCGTATCCCCGGCCGCGATGGTAATCGCGCCATGGCCATTACTGCCCATAAGGATGAAATCGGCGCCATCGTCAAACGGGTACACGACGACGGCAGGGTGGAAGTGCGCAAACTGGGTGGCGCATATCCTTGGGTTTATGGTGAAGGGGTGGTGGATCTGCTGGGCGACCACGCCACCATCAGTGGCGTGCTGAGCTTTGGTTCCCGCCACGTGTCGCACGAATCCCCGCAAAAAGTGCATGAAGAGCAAGCTCCTTTACGCTGGGAAAACGCCTGGATCGAGACCAAACAAAGCGCCGCTGCATTGGCTTCGGCGGGTATTCGTCCGGGCAGTCGCATGGTGGTGGGCAAACACCGTAAACAACCGTTTCGCCTGGGTGAATACGTCGCCAGTTATACGCTGGACAACAAGGCCTCGCTGGCGGTGCTGCTGGCCCTGGCGGAAGAGATTAAACAGCCTGGCGTGGATATTTATCTGGTCGCAACCGCCAAGGAGGAAGTAGGGGCGATAGGCGCCATGCATTTCACCAGCCGGCAGCGGCTTAATGCTTTGATTGCTTTGGAAATCAGCCCTAAATCCCGAGAATATCCCTGCGTATCCGATTTAGCGCCGGTGTTGGTTTCCCAGGATGGATACGGCATTTATGACGAGTCGCTCAATACCGAACTGGCAACTGCGGCCAAGTCCGCCGGGTTGCCGTGGCAGCATACGATATTGAGCCAATTCGGCAGCGACGCATCCTGGGTTATGAAAAACGGTCACGTACCGCGGGCAGCCTGTTTGGGCTTTCCATGCGACAACACGCATGGTTATGAAATCGCCCATCTGGGAGGCATTGACAACTGCCGCCGGCTGTTGTTGGCCTATTGTCAAGCCATTTAACAAAACGGAAAGCACCATGGGCGGTCATACCCATCACTGCGATCATCACAGTCACTCACACGGTACGCGCTTCAGTGCTCAGGGTCGTGCGTTGGTTCTGGCTATCGCATGCAATGCGGTTTTTGTCGTTGTCGAATTTATTTGTGGTTTTATTGCCCACTCCACCGCCTTGATGGCCGATGCGGGTCACAACCTGTCCGACGTGCTGGGATTGTTCCTGGCTTGGTGGGCCATGCGCTTGGGTCGTCGGCGCCCCAAAGGGCGATATACCTATGGATTACGCAGCAGTACCATTTTGGCCGCATTGAGCAACGCCATGCTGTTATTGATCGGTTGCGGAGCCATCGCCTGGGAAGCTGTCCGCCGTTTTTCCGACCCACCTTGCGTCGCCGGGTTGATGGTATTGGCGGTTGCCGCCGCCGCTGTCGTCGTCAACGGTTTGTCCGCTTGGCTGCTCATGGCAAGCAGTCGGGGCAATTTGAATATCCGTGGCGCGTTTTTACATATGGCCGTCGATGCCGCTGTGTCCATGGGCGTGGTCATGGCGGGTTCCGTCATGTATTACACGGGGGGGTACTATTGGTTGGACCCGGCGACCAGTCTGTTCATCGTCGCCATTGTGTTGCTGAGTACCTGGGGATTGCTGCGGGACGCTCTGCATTTGGCGTTGGGCGCAGTGCCGACGCACATTGAAATAGAGGCGGTACGGCGTTTTTTAGCCTCATTGCCCGGAGTTACGGATGTTCATGACCTGCACATATGGGGGATGAGCACGACGGAAAATGCGCTGACTGTCCATTTGGTGATACCGGCAGGGCATCCCGGCGATGCATTTATCGATCATGCGGTATACGAACTGCAGGAACATTTTGCGATTCACCATAGTACGCTGCAAATCGAACTGGGGCAGACCACGCACGTTTGTTCCTTGCAATGAAATAAAGTTGCCGGGGTGGATCAAATGCTGTTACGCCGGTCCACCCATCAGGCATTTTTACCTCACCAGTGCCAACAACACACCTGCCGCCACGGCGGAGCCGATGACCCCGGCGACGTTGGGCCCCATGGCGTGCATGAGCAGGAAATTGTGGGGGTTGACTTCCTGGCCCACTTTATTGGCAACGCGGGCCGACATGGGCACGGCGGAAACGCCTGCGGCTCCGATCAGCGGATTGATCTGGCTTTTGCTGAAACGGTTCATCAGCTTGGCCATTAATACGCCGGCGGCGGTGCCGATGCTGAAAGCGATGGCGCCCAGCACCAGGATGCCCAGGGTTTCAGTGCGCAAAAAAGCGTGCGCGCTGAGTTTTGAGCCTACCGACAAGCCCAGAAAAATAGTGACCACATTGATCAGCTCGTTTTGCGCGGTTTTGCTCAAACGATCCACCACGCCGCATTCGCGCATCAGATTACCCAGGCAGAACATGCCGATCAACGGTGCGGCCGAAGGCAGCAACAGGGCGGTCAACCCGATCAGTACTATCGGGAAGATGATTTTTTCCCGCTTGCTGACCACGCGCAACTGAGACATTTCGATCAAGCGCTCTTCCCGGCTGGTTAAAGCGCGCATGATGGGCGGTTGAATCAAGGGGACCAAAGCCATGTACGAATAGGCGGCCACGGCGATGGCGCCAAGCAATTCCGGTGCCAGGCGCGAAGCCACGTAAATTGCCGTGGGACCGTCAGCCCCACCGATAATGGCGATGGCGGCGGCATCTTTGAGGCTGAAGTGAAACCCCGGGAGCAGGTTGAGCGCCAGTGCGCCGAACAGCGTCCCGAATATGCCGAACTGCGCCGCTGCGCCCAGCAACAAGGTTTTTGGGTTGGCCAGCATGGGACCGAAATCGGTCATGGAACCCAGCCCCATGAAAATCAATAGCGGAAATACGCCGGATTTGATGCCTGCATACAGAAAAAACAGCAGGCCGCCTTCATCGGCAAGGCCTGCCACTGGAATATTGCTCAATACGGCGCCAAAGCCGATGGGCAGCAGCAGCAAAGGTTCAAAGCCCTTTTGGATTGCCAGATAGATGAGCAAAAAACCGACGCCCATCATGACCACTTGTCCGATCTGAAAGTTATAAAGACCGGTGTCTTGCCAAATAAGAGAAAGACTTTCCATATCGGTCAGCTCACCGTAATCAGTGTGTCGGCAGCCGCCACGTTGTCACCGGCTTTGACGGCAACGGAGACTATTTCGCCCGCGTGGCGGGTACGCACTTCGGTTTCCATTTTCATGGCCTCCATGACCACGACCACCGCGTTTTCATCGACGTGTTGGCCCGGCGCTACCAGCACTTTGAGGATGATGCCGGCCATCGGCGCCGTCACCGCGTGCTTGCCTACGGCCAGGGGGGCTGTTATTGAATCGATAGGGGTAGCCGGTGCCGTATACCCTAGCGGCTGGATGCTGCTGAGCATGCCGGAGGGAGCGACTTCCACGTGGAAAGCTTTGCCGTTGACACTGACGTCGTAAGCGCGTTGGCCTCGGGTAGCGACGGCTTCCTCGGCGCCCGGCAACGGTTCGAACGCCGCCGAATTGCCGCGGTTTTGCAGAAAACGCCAGCCTGTTTGAGCGAATTGGGCGTAAATCAACACGTCTTCCAATTCGTTGGCCGCCAACGCGGCATGGTTGTCCCGAGCCAGCTGCCTGACTTCTTCGGTGATTTTATCCAGTTCCGGTTCCAGCAAGTCGGCAGGGCGGCAGGTAATGGGCTTGGCGCCTTCCAAAACCCGTTTTTGCAGCGTTTTATTGACCGGGGCCGGGGTTTTGCCGTACTCGCCTTTAAGCACCCCCGCCGTTTCCTTGGTGATGGTTTTGTAGCGCTCACCCGCCAGAACATTGATGACGGCCTGGCTGCCGACGATCTGCGAAGTGGGCGTGACCAGGGGGATATAGCCCAAATCCTTGCGTACCTTGGGAATCTCGGTCAGTACTTCGCTCATGCGTTCCAGCGCGTTTTGCTCGCGCAACTGGCTTTCCATATTGGTCAGCATGCCGCCCGGCACCTGGGCCACCAGAATGCGTGCGTCCACCCCTTTCAGCGAGCCTTCGAATTTGGCGTATTTTTTCCGCACTTCGCGGAAATAGTCGGCAATCTCTTCCAGCAGCACCAAATCCAGGCCGGTGTCACGGTCCAATCCCTGATAGGCGGCTACCACGGTTTCCGTGGCGGTGTGGCCGTAGGTCGTGCTCATGGAGGAAATGGACGTGTCCACGTTATCGATGCCCGCTTCCACCGCTTTCAGAATCGTGGCCGTGCTCAAGCCCGTGGTGGCGTGGCAGTGTAAATGAATAGGGGTGCCGACGGCCGCTTTCAGTTTGCGTACCAGTTCTTCTGCTTCGTACGGCTTGAGCAGCCCCGCCATGTCTTTGATGGCGATGGAGTGGCAGCCGGTGTCCTCCATGCGTTTCGCCAGGTCGACATACAGATCGATGGTATGCACCGGGCTGGTGGTATAAGAAATGGTGGCTTGCGCGTGCTTGCCGGTGGCGATGGCGGCCTTGATGGCCTTTTCCAGATTGCGCAGATCGTTAAGCGCGTCAAAAATGCGGAATACGTCTATGCCGTTGATCGCGCAACGCTCGACGAAGCTTTCCACCACGTCGTCGGCGTAGTGCCGGTAGCCCAACAGATTTTGCCCGCGCAACAGCATTTGCTGCGGTGTTTTCGGCATGGCTTTTTTGAGCCGGCGCAGGCGCTCCCAAGGGTCTTCGCCCAGAAAGCGGATACAGGCGTCGAAAGTGGCGCCGCCCCAGGTTTCCAGGGACCAATAGCCGACTTGATCCAGTTTGCCGCAAATGGGCAGCATGTCTTCAATGCGAAGGCGCGTCGCCAGGAGTGATTGGTGGCCATCGCGCAGCACGACCTCGGTAATACCAAGGGGGGTCGTCATAATAATGAACTCCTAAATCCTGTTGGTCTTTATTGATTGGACTCGTAAAACTGGATTGCCGTCTGAATGGCTTCGACGACATCCGGTTCGATAGCGGGTTTTGCAGGGGCGGGGGTTGTGTATGACGCCACCTGCTCAAAAGCTTGTTCACCCGCAATACGCCTCAAGACGCGAGGCAGGGCGCTGACGGCGCCGACGAGTAGGGAGAGAAACAGGAACACGATGCCCATGCCCACAAATAAAAGCTGCAGGCCGGTTTGCAAAAGTTCAACGAGAGACGGTTCTTCCATTATGGATTCGGTGTGGTTGGCTGGACTATGACTCATGATAATGCAGCCGGCCGTGGTTAGGGAACTGTTTAAGCCGCGCGCAACAATGCAGCCGGCCACGGTTTGGGCCGGTTCCCCTCTTGTTCAGGCATTATCCTATGTGAAGTTGGGGTTAACAACAGCGCGCAGATGGCGCCCGCCGCGTCTCTTAGGACTCGGCCAACTGCAATTCCACTTCGCTGAATGCCGATGCGCCGGATTCAAAGCGAAAGCCACGTAGTTCCAATACCCCTTGGGTGTTCAGCGAAATGATCAGGTATAGCGCTTCCGGGTAGGCCGCCTGTGCGGCGTCTTCGGCGGAAGGCTGGGCCGGGGCGTCAGGGTGGGAATGGAAAATGGCAAACAGCGTTTCGCCTTTTTCCCGCATGCTGCGCATGGCGTCGATCTGGCCTTGAGGGTCCAGCAGGAAACGGCGTTGCGGTAACTCCGCTACGTTGGTGATCGGATAACAGGATTGGGGGATATCGTCTTTTGCCGCCAGCAGGCCGCAGACCTCTTGGTGCGGCGAGGATTGCGCGAGGTGCAGCAATTGATTGGCTAGGGTGCGGGGAATGGCGGCGACGGGGGGCATGATGGGAATTCAGTAAGGCAGGGTGGCTGTAGCATGGCGATTGCTCGGGTTGAATGGACTGACTATGGACGTCTGTACCTTGGAAAAGGCCGGCATAATGCCGGCCTTTCCAGGGTGTTTTACGCTTAGACGGCTTGTTCGCCGGTTTCGCCGGTACGGATGCGGATGACCTGATCCAGGTTGCTGACGAAAATTTTGCCGTCACCGATCTTGCCGGTATTGGCGGCTTTGATGATGGCGTCCACGGCTGCATCCAGGCCGTCGTTGGTTACCGCAATTTCCACTTTGACCTTGGGTAGAAAATCCACCACATACTCTGCGCCCCGGTAAAGTTCGGTATGACCCTTCTGGCGACCGAAGCCTTTGACTTCGGTAACCGTGACGCCGCTGATGCCGATTTCCGACAGTGCTTCGCGCACGTCGTCCAGCTTGAATGGCTTGATGATGGCCGTGATTAGTTTCATGGTAGGAATGCTCCTGCGCTGATCGCTTAAAAATAATAGGAAAACTGTGACATTTTACACGTGATAGGCTTGTTCGCCGTGTTCGTTGATGTCCAGCCCTTCGCGTTCCACTTCTTCCGCCACGCGCAAGCCGATCACCATGTCCACTGCTTTGAACGCCAGGAACGATACCACCCCCGACCAGATCACCGTGGTGCACACGCCCCAGATTTGACTGGTCACCTGGGCCAGCATGTCGTATTCGCCCACGGCGTTGGCGACATAATCGTATACGCCGGTGCCGCCCAGCGCCGGCGAGGCGAATACGCCGGTTGCCAGCGCGCCGAACATGCCGCCTATGCAGTGCACGCCGAATACGTCCAGCGAGTCGTCGTAACCCAGCGCGTGTTTAAGGCCGGTGACCGCCCAGAAGCAGAGGATGCCGACGATTAAACCGATGATCAGGCTGCCCATCGGGCCGACGAAACCGCAGGCCGGGGTGATTGCCACCAAGCCGGCCACCGCGCCGGAAGCGCCGCCCAGCATGCTGGGTTTGCCGCGTCCTATCCATTCCGCCAGCGTCCAGGATAACGTTGCCGCACAGGTGGCGAACAGGGTGTTGACGAATACCAGCGCCGCCAAGCCGTTGGCCTCCAGGTTGGAGCCCACGTTGAACCCGAACCAGCCCACCCACAGCAGCGATGCACCGATCATGGTCATGGTCACGCTGTGCGGCTTCATGGATTCACGGCCATAGCCCATGCGCTTGCCGATCACCAGCGCACCGACGATGCCGGCAATACCGGCGTTGATGTGCACCACGGTGCCGCCGGCGAAATCCAGTGCGCCTTTTTGGAACAAAAAGCCCGCGGTTGCCAGCGCGGCTTCACCGGCTTTGGCGTCGGTGTAAGCGTCCGGACCAGCCCAGTACCACACCATATGGGCGATGGGCAGGTAGCAGAAGCTGAACCACAGCACCGTAAAAGCCAGCACCGCCGAAAACTTCGCCCGTTCGGCAAATGCGCCGACGATCAGTGCCGGGGTGATCGCGGCAAACGTCATTTGGAATACCACGTAAATGTATTCGGGTACCGCTACGCCTTTGCTGAACGTTGCCGCCATCGACTCCGGCGTTATGCCGCTCAGGAAAGCTTTGGTAAATCCGCCGTAAACGGCATTGCCTTCGGTAAACGCCAGGCTATATCCATACAGCGCCCATAAAACGCCCACCAAAGCAAAGATGATAAATACCTGCATCAATACCGACAGCATGTTCTTGGCGCGCACCATGCCGCCGTAAAACAATGCCAGACCAGGGATGGTCATCAATATCACCAGCACCGTGGCCACGATCATCCAGGCGGTGTCGCCCTTGTTGATGGTGGGGGTTGCCGGTTCGGCCCAGGCTGTGGCGCTAAACAACGACGCCGACAGCATTATTAAAGTTAAACTCAAGTTTGATTTTTTCATCGCCAACTCCTCAATCTCAGTGACATTGGCCTTATTGCAGAAACCGGGCCAATGTTTACAAGTCGCGGAAAATGGCGGTTTTCGCCGGAGCGGGAGATAGTTGAGCACCAGATTGGTGCAAATGGCGTGTTGTGTGCGCTACTTTTGCATCAGCTTGTCACGTAGCCATACCTTGATCAGTGATTGATAAGGTACGTCCTGTGCGTTGGCGGCGGCTTTGATACCTTCCAGTAGATGTGCGGGAAGTCGTAGCGAAATGGTTTGAGTGCTGGGTTTTAAATTGGGCAACACGGCGCGTTTGGCTTTGGACCAATCCACGAAATCGGTGCTGTCATGGGTTTCCCAAAAAGCACGCTCTTCGGTTTCGGATTGGAAAACCGGGATGGGTTTAAGTTTCTTGCTCATAAATCATGCGCTCCTTCTTGTGCATATCTCGCGCGGAAATCACCCGGATCAAACGTCCATCGTGCCGCAACGTGAATGTAATGTGTAACAACCGTCCCTTATCCGACTTTCCCAGTGCATGATAGCGGGGCTCTTTCTGGCTATGTTTGCTGTCATCAAGCAGCAACAAAGGCTGATTGAAAAACACTTGCTCGGCTTCACCCAGCGCGACCGCATGCTTATCGTTTTTCCTTGCGTTGCCCGCATCCCAGTCGAAGCCTGTTATCGTGTCAAGTTCAATCATATGTATATTATACAAATATACAAAAAAGCTTCAAACTGGCTGTGTGGCAAATTAGCACATGACATCGCTCATCTCATGCGTGGTTGCCGCCCATATCCTCCGTCCAATCCCGCCACAGCGACATGGCGATGGCCATTACCGTGGGGCCGAGAAACAGGCCGATGAGGCCGAAGTTTTCGATGCCGCCGAAAATGCCCAGCAATGTCCACAGAAAAGGCAGGCGCAAGGCATTGCCGATGAGAGTAGGGCGGAGGTAGTTGTCGCCGATGAACAACACCACCAGGCCGAAGCCCAGCAGTATCGAGCCTGCCATGATGCTGCCCTGGGCCAGCAGCACCAGCGCGGCGGTGCCGAATACCAGTTTGGCGGCAAATGGAACCATGGCCATGACGCCCGTGATCACGCCCAACATGGCCGGATGCGGCAGTCCTGCGGCGGCATAGCCCAAGCCCAGCAGCAAGCCTTCGCCCAATCCCACCAGTACCAGGCCGTTGACCGTGCCGCGCACGGCGTTGGCGGCGTGTTTGAGGTAACGTTCACCCAGCGTGCCGAGCAGCCCGCTGCTGCAACGCATGATTTGCCGGGCCAGTGCTTCGCCGCGCCGGTAAAGCACGAATAAAGCCAGCAGCGTTACGAATACCGCCGCCAGGCGATGTATCACTTGGCCGGCGAGCACCTTGCTGTAACTCAGCAGCGGGGCGATGTGCAAATCCTGGATGGTTTGCTGGACGGTTTCCGCGTCGCCCAGCGAGTCGGACCAGGCCGATACCGCCCAAGCGCCCAGCAGCGGCAATTTTGCCAGCCAGTCGGGCGCGTCCAGGCCGCGTGCCTGGGCTTCCACCAGCAAGTGGCTGAGCGATTGCGCTTCGCGGCCCGCCAGCACCAGAGCATAAGTAAAGGGTCCCAGCAACAGCAAGGCCATGATCAGCGTGAACAGCACCGGCGCCAGTTGCAGGCCGCAACGCCGCTGCAGCTGCTGGTCCAGCCAGCAGTAGGGCTGCCAGGTGGCGATGGCCAGCACCACCGCCCAGGCCAGCGGCGTGAGAAAACTGTGCAGCAACCATAAAACCAGCGCGATGACGCAGGCGCCGCCGCCGATTTGCGGCCAGGAAATACCGTTGTTTTTCATGTGTGTGTTCCGCAAAAAAGCCTTCGGGGTTACCCCCGAAGGCTGTTCTCGTTTCGTTCTGATTGTAGGTACGCTCTGCGTACCTTACCGCTTAACCCGCAAAGTTTTTCGCAACGAAATCCCAGTTTACCAGATTCCAGAAAGCTTCCACGTACTTGGCGCGGGCGTTGCGGTAATCGACGTAGTAAGCGTGTTCCCACACGTCGCAGGTGAGCAGCGGGGTCTGGCCCGATGTGCACGGGCAGGCGGCGTTGCTGGTGCTGGCCAGATCCAGCGAACCGTCGGCGTTTTTCACCAGCCAAGCCCAGCCGGAACCGAACGTGCCGATGGCGCACTTGCTGAATTCCTCCTTGAAAGCGGCAAAAGAGCCGAATTTGCCGTCGATGGCCGCCGCCAAGGCGCCGGTCGGTGCGCCGCCGCCGTTGGGTGCCATGCAGTTCCAGTAAAACGTATGGTTCCACACCTGTGCGGCGTTGTTGAACAGACCGCCGGAAGCTTTGCGGACGATGTCTTCCAAAGACAGGTTTTCGTATTCGGTGCCGGCGATCAGGTTGTTGAGGTTGGTGACGTAAGTCTGATGGTGTTTGCCGTAGTGAAATTCCAGGGTTTCCGCGGAAATATGCGGTTCCAGAGCGTTTTTGGCATAGGGGAGTTCAGGAAGCTGAAAAGCCATGGGGGTCTCCTTCGATGGTTGAATGGCAGGAAAAATCGGTCACGGCAAAAACCTAGCCGTTTGATAGGTAATAGTCTACCACCGGCGCCGTTGTGCCGGAAGCCGCTGCCGGGCTCACTATCCCGGGTTTTCCGTTAAACTGCGGGATAGAGCGGTCCGGCCGGACTGCATGCAGCGCTACTCACCGACATGATCGAACTTTACTATCTGACAGCCGCTTACCTGGCCGGGTTGCTGGCCAGCCTGTGCCGATTGCCGCCGCTGGTGGGCTATCTGGCGGCGGGTTACTACCTTTTCTTTCTCGGGATTCCGGCCAGCGACGCGATCGACAAATTGGCGGGCCTGGGTATCGAGTTGCTGTTGTTTTCCGTTGGCCTCAAATTGCAATTTTCCAGCCTGTTGCGGCGCGACGTGCTGGGCGTCGGTGGCTTGCACATGCTGTGCGTCAGTCTGGTGACCGGTCTGGCGTTTTTTTTCCTGGAGCAGCGCGTTACCGGTGGTCTTTTATTGGGCGCGAGCCTGGCTTTTTCCAGCACGGTGCTGGCAGTCAAAGTGCTGGACGACAATACCGAACTCTCCACCCTGCACGGACGCATCACGCTGGGCATCCTCATTTTGCAAGACGTGGTTGCCGTGGGTTTGCTGGCGTTGGCCGGCGGTGGGCAGCCGACGCGCTGGGCTTTGGTATTGCTGCTGTTCCCGCTGTTGCGGCCCGTGGCGTTTCGGTTGTTCGATCTCAACCGCAATCCTGAATTGAAGTTGCTGATGGGCGTGATGTTGGCCCTGGTGGGCGGATACATGGCCAAAGCCGTTGGGGTGTCTCCTGAGCTGGGCGCGCTGTGGATGGGGGCGTTGTTCGCCGGGCATCAGGACGCCAAACTGCTGGCGGACAAGCTCTGGGGGCTCAAAGAGACCTTGTTGATCGCATTTTTTCTGCAGATCGGCATGGCCGGTTTTCCCTCACAGGACGATTTGTGGCGCGCCGTTCAGCTGGTCGCCTTGCTGCCGGTGCAGGGCTGGCTGTTTTTTCTGTTGTTCATTCTGGTCGGTTTGCGCGCACGCACCGCGTTTATCAGCGCTTTGGCGTTGATGACTTACAGCGAATTCGCCTTGCTGACGACGCGCGTCATCACAGATGCCGGACTGTTGCCGGGTGGCTGGAGCATCACCATGGGCGTTGCCGTGGCGTTATCGCTCGCTTTGGCGGCGCCGCTCAACGGCTTGTCGCACCGGATTTTTTCCTTTCTGGAACCGCTGTTGCTGCGTTTCGAGCGCAGCGGCAAGCATCCCGACCGCTTGCCCATCATGCTGGGCATGACGCAGTGGCTGATCATGGGCATGGGGCGTACCGGCGTCGCGGCTTACGAAATGATGGAGCAAAAGGGTCACCTGGTGCTGGGCCTGGACGCCGATCCGGCTTGCATCGCGCAACAGCGCGAAGCCGGCCGCCGCGTATTGTATGGCGACGCCGAGGACGGGGAATTGTGGGAGCGCATTCACCTGGACGGCGTGATGGGCATACTGTTGACCGTGCCCGAGTTTGAAGCGCGCCTCTCGGCGCTGCGGTCACTGCGTGGGCGGCATTTTCCCGGGTTGATCGGCGTCGTCGGCTATCACCAGAGCGAAGATGAAAGGTTGATCGAGGCCGGTGCCAACATGATATTCCATCCCTTGGCCCAGGCCGGGCAGCGTCTGGCGGAATGCATGCTGGAAGCCGCCGGTCCGGTTGGTGATTCTTGAAATACCGCCGGACTTTTCCATGATAGGCCGTTACTTGGCCGAAAACCTGGCGATGATTTCATCCGGCATTGCCTGGAAACGCAATTTCGCCTTATCCCACCCCGCCCCGTAATCGTTCACGTCCTCCACCTTTGTCCCCCTCTCCCACCGGGAGAGACTCCAGCGCGTTGCCCGCGCCGAATGGCGCCCAGGAACCAGCCAGGGGCGCGTTTTTGATGCCCTCACCCCGCCCT
>SCQD01000225.1 GCA_004299145.1 Methylococcaceae bacterium
GCGGTGCCGACCGGCGTGAAGGTATTCAACTGGGTGGCCACCATGTGGAAAGGCTCCATGACTTTTGAAACGCCGATGCTGTTTGCCGTCGCTTTCGTGGTCATGTTTACCTTCGCAGGGTTTACCGGCTTGATGTGCTCGGTGGCGCCGGCGGACATGCAGTACCACGATACCTATTTTGTCGTGGCGCACTTCCACTACACGCTGGTGACGGGGGCGGTATTTGCCATACTTGCGGCTATTTACTACTGGTTGCCCAAGTGGACCGGCCGCATGTACGACGAAAAATTGGGGCAGTTGCACTTCTGGCTGTCGACCATTTCCGTGAACGTGTTGTTCTTCCCGCAGCATTTCCTGGGCTTGGCCGGCATGCCGCGCCGTATTCCCGACTACGCCCTGCAGTTCGCGGAGTTCAATATGATCTCCAGCGTGGGTGCATTCGTGTTTGGTTTTGCCCAGTTGATTTTTGCCTATCTGGTTTACAAAGCAATGACGGGCGCGGGTGAACACGCCACGGCTGAGGTATGGGAAGATGCCACCGAGCACGGCCTGGAGTGGACCTTGCCGTCTCCTCCTCCCTACCATACGTTTACCACGGCGCCGGAAATCAAATAAGCGTCGTCCAGAAACTCCATATGTGCTTCCCCGCCGGTGGTGGGGAAGCGTCGTGTCGGTAAGTGGCAATGGAACTTAAAAAGAAAAACATACTGTTGGGTTGGTTGGTGGGTGTGATTGCGGTGTTGTTTTTCTTGATTCCGATATTTATGGCGCTGCATTCCAAATGACGAAGCGGGAGCTGGATTCGGCTAACCGCCGGCTGATGGTGCGCTACGCCGCGATTGCCTTGGTAATGTTCGGCTTTGGTTATGCGTTGGTGCCGTTGTATGACGCGCTGTGCGAAGCCACCGGCTTGAACGGTAAAGTGGTCAACGAAGCGGTGGTCGAGCAGAGTTATGCCGTGGATGCCGCGCGCGAAGTCAGCATGGAGTTCATCACGACGGTCAATGAGCGGACGCCGTTGGCGTTTCGCGCGGAAACCGCCAAGCTGCGGGTGCATCCGGGACAGTATTACACCGTCATGTTTTATGCGGAAAATACCTCGCCGGCCGTGGTCGTCGCTCAGGCGGTGCCGAGTGTGGCACCTGGGCTGGCAGCGGAGTATTTGAAAAAAGTGGAATGTTTTTGCTTCAGCAAACAGACGTTCGACCCGGGCAAGGAAAAAGCCATGCCGGTACGATTCGTGATTGACCCGGCCTTGCCGAAGAATGTGAAAGAGATGACGTTGTCTTACACGTTTTTCGATGTAACGGGGAAATAGTGAGACAAAATTGACATAAAGAGCTATTAGGGGATACACATGGCAACACCAAGTTCGTATTTTTTACCGCACAAGGCTTCATGGCCCATTGGCGCCTCCATCGGCATGACATTCCTGCTGGCGGGGTTCGGCAATTACCTGAACGGGTCCTCCGTCGGTTCACCCATGATGGTGTTGGGCGCGATCGTCGTCGCCACCATCTTGTTCTGTTGGTTCAGCGAGGTGGTCAGCGAAAGCGTGTCGGGTGCCTATAACCACCAGGTGGACATGTCGTTCCGCTGGGGCATGGTCTGGTTTATCGCGTCTGAAGTGATGTTCTTTGCCTCGTTTTTCGGCGCTTTGTACTATGCGCGCGTCCTGTCGGTGGATTGGCTGGGGGGCATAGGCGATCCGACGTTGGCTGGGCAAACCCACGAGTTGCTGTGGAAGTCGTTTGAAGCCGTGTGGCCTACCAACGGACCTGGACACGTGGGCGGACATGCCGACGGCACATTCGAAGCCATGGGCGCTTTTGGCATACCCTTGCTGAATACCTTGATTCTGCTCAGTTCCGGCGCGACGGTCACATGGGCTCATCAAGGGTTGCTGGTCAACAACCGCGATCAACTGATCAAGGGCTTGGCGGCGACGGTGGGCTTGGGCTTCTTGTTCGTGGCATTCCAGGCTTATGAGTATCACCACGCTTATGCCGAACTGGGCTTGACGATGGGAACCGGCATTTATGGTTCGACCTTTTTCATGTTGACCGGTTTCCATGGCATGCACGTGACTATCGGTGCGATCATGCTGACCGTGGTGTTGTTGCGTTCCATGCGCGGGCATTTTTCACCCAAACACCATTTCGCTTTTGAAGCTGCGGCTTGGTATTGGCATTTTGTGGACGTGGTCTGGTTGGGGTTGTATATTTTTGTTTATTGGCTGTAACCTTGAGCCTAGGGTAATCGCCTGGGCCTTGGAGACGGATTGAGGTACATAAAAGAAAGCCCCGCTGCGGCGGGGCTTTTTTGTTGGTGCGGCTTGCTCAAGGTTTGTTTGAAACCACTGGGGTGCTGCTTTGGCCCAGGCTGTTAGGCTGGATAATTCCCAATTTGCCGGCGATGATCAGACAGATGAACAGTCCGATAGACAGCGCAATGCGCCAAGTGAGTGCCTGGTACGTGCGCTGGCCGCCGTCTTTATGGCTAAGCAAATAAATCAACGCTGAGCCAAGACTGCCGATGATGAAGATCAAAGCGAGTATGATGAGGAATTTGGCAAACATGGTGATGTTTCAGGTTAAGGCAAAATGCAGGGATAGGCTTTCTGCGTTGCGTAAGCGATGACATTTACGGTGCGACGGCGGGGCGCCATGGCGAACACGGGGCGCGGCGCGCCCAGACTGCGTTCCCATGCAACATGTGGGAACGGGCTGAATGACTAAGATTTCTGGAAAGTATAACGTGAAACAACGCTGGGCCATCGTGTTGGTGTTGCTGCTCGTGGCGTTGTTTGTGCGTCTGGGATTTTGGCAGTTGAGCCGGGCGGAGGAAAAGCGTGCTTTGTTGGCTGCAAATAGTGAGCGGGCTGCGCAGCCGCCATTGACGCGCTTGCCGGGCGACGAACAGGCGGAGCCATTGCGCTACCGCAAGGTCAGGCTGATGGGGTATTACGACGCGGCGCGCCAAGTCTTGCTGGATAACCAGGTTTATAATGGCCGCGTAGGTTATCAGGTGCTGACGCCGTTGATTGCATCGGGTGAGCCATGCGCCGTGCTGATCAATCGCGGCTGGGTGCCGGCGTCGCCTATGCGCAGTCAATTGCCGGAATTGCCGATGAATCAACTGGATGCTCAAGTCGAAGGGCGCATCGATCATTTTCAGTCTACGGGGTGGCGCTTGCAAGGCGCGGATGCGCTGGACTCCAATTTCCCCGTGGTCGCTCAGTACGTAGATGCCGAACAATTATCCAAACGACTGGGTTATTGCTTGAAGTCCTACCAAATTTTAATGGTGCCCGAGGCAGGCGAGGGCTATGTCCGCGATTGGAAAATGCAGCACATAGACCCCGACAAAAGCCTGGGATACGCCGTTCAGTGGTTTGCGCTGGCGTTGGGGTTGGCGGGATATTCGGTGTGGGTGGCATTGCGCCGCCCAACCGATGGAATTAACCAATAAGGAGTAGCAAAATATGATGAGCAAGCCGGATACCGTTCCAGGCAACAGGCGGGGACAGCTACTCGTTCTGCTGGTCGCCGTACTTACTTTCGGACCATTTGCACTGGCGTGGTACATGGTTGAGCATCAAGACTGGCTTAGTAAAACCAGCAATTACGGCGAACTGATACTGCCGCCATTGCCCATCAGTCTGGGTGAGTTGCGGGTCGATCCGGCATCGGCGGACCCGACGCTGACGGAGCCCAAAGGGCGCTGGTTATTGGTGCAAGTGGCGCCACAAGGGCGTTGCGAGACCGCATGCCGGGCGGGGTTGCACCAGGGCAAACAGGTATGGCTGCGTTTGAGCAAGGATTTACCGCGCGTGCGCCGCTTGTTGATCACCACGGAGCTGCCGCTGGATGCAGCTGCGGCACAGGCGGTCAGAGAGGGGGATGATACGCTGATCATTGCCAAGGCCTCTTCAAACCAGCAAAAGATACTGGAAGCTCAAGCATTGACGGTTGGGGCCGGCGCCACCCTGTGGTTGCTCGATCCTCTGGGCAATCTGATGATGCGCTATCCGTTAGACTATGACCCCCATGGGCTATTGCGTGATTTGCAACGCCTGTTGAAAGCCTCTCAAGCCGGCTGACGCCAGATCAGCCAATAACCGGACACCATTAAGCTCACTATCATGTACCGTAAAGTATTGCTCGCCACCCTCATCGCCGTGGTTATCGGTTTGTTGTCAGCCGCTTATGTGGGCGCGATCGGCGCCGGCGCGGCTTGCCCTGATTGGCCGGGTTGCTATGGTCGATGGCTGCCGTTGGAGACCATTGCAGGCGCCGCCGAGTTGCCGCAGTTGTGGGCGGTGCAGGCCCATCGAGCCATCCAATTCGGCACTGTCGTCCTGGTTATAGTGGCTTTCGGTTTGAGCAGAGCTTGGATGCTGGGGCTGGTAGGGGCAGTCTTGGCGGTGACGGGACAAATGGTCTTCTCCGCACTGGCGCCCGCCTATCATTTTCACCCATTGCTGGTGGTAGGAGACAAATTGCTGGCATTGCTGGCATTGGCATCCATTTACCGCGTCTGGCTGGCGACGCGCATAGAGGAGTCCGCAGCAGTAGTGCCGGCCGGCATGGGGGTGCGTTGGCTGGTAACGCTGGCTCTGGTTTTGCTGGCAGGGCAGGTGGCGACGGGGGGCTGGACGGCGGCTACCTGGTCCGGCATGGCGTGTCCTGAATTGCCGACCTGCTTCGGTAGCTGGTGGCCGGACGCGGATTATGCCAAAGGCTTTGCGGTTTGGCGCGGCTTGCTGGACGATCAGCCCGCCATGCTGAATCTGAGCGAACGGGCGGCGGTCAACTGGGTGCACCGGGTTGGCGGCGTGGGCTTGGTGTTGTTGCTTACCGTGCTCGGAACGCTGCTCAGTTCCGGGCGCTACGGCAAAAGCGCCGCACGCAACGGCACAGTCATCAACAGCCTGGCATTTGCCCAGCTGTTGATTGCCGTATTGACGATAAAGTATCGCCTGCCGGTCGCCGCGGCCGTGGTGCATGCCGGTTTGGCGGCTGGCTTGTGGATGCACTTGTTGCGCGCGTCCCATCAGCTTGCGCGCCGGCCGGTGCAACCGATATCGGCATTTGCCCAGGGTGGCGCAACGGCAAGCATAGGGGCAATTGGGTTAGTGCCGGGAACCGCACCGGTACCAACGCTGCCGGCTATACCCGAAAAGGCGCCGCCGACGATGGCGCAGCGCTTGCGCACGGGATTGCGGAAAACCAGCGGCGGGTTGGCGGGTTTGTTGGCGGGTTTAACGCGGCCCCGCATCGACGATGAACTGCTGGAAGATATCGAAACCACGCTGCTGGTCGCCGACGTGGGCGTCGAAGCCACGCAGGATATCGTCAAGGCGCTGACGACGGATTATCCCAAAGACACGCCGGTCAACAGCGCAGGCGTGCGCCGCTTGCTCAGGCAGCAGATGCAGGCCATGCTGGTGCCGTGCAATCACCCGCTGGAAATCGATCGTAGTCATAAACCATTTGTGGTGTTGGTGGTGGGCGTCAACGGCGTGGGTAAAACCACCACCATCGGCAAGCTGGCGCGGCGCTACCAGAATGACGGCTATTCGGTGATGCTGGCGGCGGGCGATACCTTCCGCGCGGCGGCGGTGGAACAACTGCAAGCCTGGGGCGAGCGCAACGAAATAACGGTGGTGGCACAGGCCTCCGGTGCCGATTCAGCCTCGGTGATTTTCGACGCCATGCAGTCAGCCCAGGCCAAAGGCGTGGACATCCTGATTGCCGACACCGCCGGACGCTTGCACACTAAATCCAATTTGATGGAAGAACTTAAAAAAATCAAACGCATCCTCGGTCGTTTGGATGAAACTGCGCCGCATGAAGTGCTGTTGGTTTTGGATGCCGGCACCGGGCAAAACGCCATTGCCCAGACGCGCCAATTTAATGAGTCAGTCGGCCTTACCGGTATTGCCGTTACCAAGCTGGACGGTACGGCCAAAGGCGGCGTGATTTTCGCTTTGGCCCGCCAGTTCGGCATACCGATCCGCTATATCGGCGTGGGCGAGGGCATAGACGATTTGCAGGACTTTCATGCCGAAACTTTTGTGGATGCGCTGTTGGAGCAGGAAACAGAATAATTGCGTGGGTACTGATCATGATGAATACGATTGCCGAACAGATATTTGAAGCGGCCAAGCCGTTATCGGAACCGCTGGCGTTGGAGGCGTTGAATTTTATTGAGTATTTGCGGTTTCGCTCTGAGCGGGATGACTCGCGTGATTGGTTGCTGGTCCAAGAAAGCGCATTGAAAAAAATATGGGACAACGATGAGGACGAGGTTTGGAATAATGCCAAAACCCTCTGAAATTGTATTAATCGAGTTTCCCTCATCAGCAGCTTTCCATAAAGTGTTGATGGAGCTTTGCGGATTCATCGGGTGTTATTCATCATCATGACTAGCAACAAGTTTCCGCGTTGATTCATTGAACGATGCTGCAATTCAACCGAGTCAGTAAGCGCTACCCCGACGCCGGCGACGTGCTGAGCGACGTCAGCTTTACGCTGGAGCGGGGCAAAATGGCGTTTCTCACCGGCCATTCCGGTGCGGGCAAGAGCACCATGCTCAAGTTGATCGCGCTGATCGAGCGCAGTTCGCGCGGGCAGATCATCCTGAACGGCAAAAATCTCAGCCGCCTGCAAAACCGGGAAATTCCCTCGATGCGCCGTAATCTGGGGCTGATATTTCAAGACTACCGGCTACTCAATGACCGTACCGTGTTCGACAATGTGGCGTTGCCGCTGATCGTCACCGGCCATGCCCACAGCGAAGTGGCGCGGCGCGTGCGGGGCGCGCTGGATAAAGTGGGCTTGCTCAACAAGGAAAAACGCTATCCCCTGGGGTTGTCGGGCGGAGAGCAGCAACGGGTGGGCATCGCCCGCGCCATCGTCAACAAACCCCCCATGATTCTGGCCGACGAACCCACCGGCAACCTGGACCCCGACTTATCCCAGGAAATCATGCGCATGTTTGCCGAATTCAACAGCCATGGCGTCACCGTACTGATCGCCAGTCACGATCTGGCCTTGATCGAAGCCATGGATTATCCGGTGCTGCGCCTGGACCATGGCCGTTTGGTGGAAAGCCGCCGCGAAGCGGAATCACCAAGGCTTCCTGAAAGCCGCCGCGAAGCGGAATCACTAAGGCTTCCTGAAAGCCCGTGAACGACCAGCGCACCATACGCCGCATGCAGCAGCAACGGCGGCACGAAGCCACCAGAAGCCTTAAAGACAGCGGGCTGTCCTCGCTCTATGCCAGGGAACGCAAAGCGGTAAACCGCTACTGGGCTACGTTTCGGCAGAGCTTGCAGGGCTATCTGGACAATCACGGTCACACCCTGTTTGCCAGTCTGGGCCGCATGTGGCGCACCCCGGTCGCCACGACGCTGACGGTGACGGTCATTGCCATCGCGCTGGCCTTGCCGGCCAGCTTCTACGTGATGCTGAAAAATCTGCATCAACTCGGCGTGGTGTTGGAAGACAGCAACCAGATTTCCTTGTTCCTCAAGCCCACCCTGAGTGACGAGGCCGGCATGGCGCTGGCCGACCGGCTCAAAGACCACCCCGGTGTCGAAAGCGTGGCGTTGATCACCAAAGAAGGGGCTTTGCGCGAATTTCGCACCTACAGTGGCTTTGGCGAGGCGCTGGACGTATTGGGTGTCAACCCATTGCCGGTAGTGATCCAGGTCCGTCCCCAGGCCAGCTTGGCGGAATCCCACGAAGCGCAAGGTTTGGTGAAAGAATTGCAAGCCCTGCCGGAAGCCGAATACGTGCAATTGGACCTGCAATGGCTGGATCGGCTGCAAGCCCTGTTGGGCCTGGCCAGGCACGGCATCACCATGATCAGCGTCCTGCTCAGTCTGGCGGTGCTGCTGGTGGTGAGCAACACCATACGCCTGGAGCTGGAGAATCGCCGGGAAGAAATCGTGGTCGCCAAGCTGGTTGGCGCCACCCATGGCTATATCAGCCGGCCCTTCCTGTACTGCGGATTTTGGTACGGTTTTATCGGCAGCGTCGCCGCCTGGTTGTTCGTCACTTTCATGACTCTGCTGGTTTACCCTTCCGTGCAACATTTGTCCGAGTTGTACGCTCGCGAGTTGGATTTAAAGTTTCTGGGGTTCATCGACACGCTGGGCTTGATCCTGTTTGCGTCCCTGCTGGGCGTGCTCGGGGCGTGGCTGGTGCTGATGGCGCAGTTGTACCGCATGAATCCCGAGTAGCCATGAGCGAAGGAGAGATAATCTCCGGGTTAAGCTTCCCGGTCGTCGGCATAGGCGCTTCCGCCGGGGGGCTGGATGCATTCGAACAGTTTTTCCACCATCTTCCAACCGACACCGGCATGGCTTTCGTGTTGGTGTCGCATCTCGACCCCAACCGCGCCAGCCTGCTCTCCGAAATCCTGCAACGCAGCACCACCCTGCCGCTCGTCGAGGCTATCGATCAGGTCGAGGTAGCGCCGGATCACGTCTATGTCATCCCGCCCAATCGCGACATGACCATTTTTCACGGCAAGCTGCAACTGAGCGTGCCGGAGCAGCCCCATGCCCAACGCATGCCCATCAATACATTTCTCAGTTCACTGGCCGAGGATCAGGGCGCGAATGCCGTCGGCATTATCCTGTCCGGCACCGGCACGGACGGCACCCTCGGGCTAGGTGCGATCGTGCGCGCAGGCGGCGTGGCTTTGGTGCAGGAGCCGGCCTCGGCGAAATACGACGGCATGCCGTCCAGCGCCATACAGGCCGGCTGTGCCTGTCACGTCATGCCGGTTGATAAAATGTCCGAGTGGCTGGTGGCTGGCACGCATACTGCGGGAGTGCGTCAGGAAACGCCGCCCACAGCGGCCAACGGCATACAGCATATTTTGATGCAGTTGCGCAGCGCTACCGGCAACGATTTTGCGCTTTATAAAAAAAGCACTATCAACCGCCGTATTGAACGGCGCATGTCGCAACACAATATCGACGATACGGCGGTCTATGCGCGCTACCTCAAAGAATGTCCGGCGGAGGTGCATGCGTTATTCCAGGAGCTGCTGATCAACGTCACCGGCTTTTTCCGCGATGCCGAAGCTTTTGCCGCGCTGAAACAAGACATCCTGCCGGGCTTGTTCAGCAATAAACCCGAAGATTACGTGTTGCGCGTCTGGGTGGCGGGCTGCGCCAGCGGCGAGGAAGCCTATTCCATCGCCATCCTGCTGCACGAGTGGATGGATGAGCGGCAACGCGCCGTTCGCGTGCAGATTTTCGCTACCGACCTGGACGAAGACGCCATCGCCTACGGCCGCGCCGGGCAGTATTCGCTATCGATCGCTCAGGATGTATCACCGGAACGGCTGCGGCGTTTTTTTGTCAAGAGTGACGCGGGTTACCGGGTCGGCAAAGCCATCCGTGAAGGCGTCGTGTTTGCCATGCACAACGTCATCAGCGATCCGCCGTTTACCCGGCTCGATCTGCTCTGTTGCCGCAACCTGATGATCTACCTGGAACCCGAAGTGCAAAAGTGCCTGATGTTTGCTTTCCATTACGCCCTCAAGCCGGAAGGCATCCTGTTTCTTTCGCCATCGGAGAGCATAGGCGCCCATACCGACCTGTTCGCTCCCCTCAGCCGCAAATGGAAATGCTACCGTTCCCTGCATACCGTCGCCGCCGGCCGCGCGCTGATGGTCAGCCCATTGACCAGGACGGTCGGCAGTATCGGCCAAGCACCGGAGATCAGCATGAAAAAAACCGCGGATAACAGTATTGCCGAACAAACACGGCGCGTGTTGTTGCAGAGCTATGCCCCCGCCTCGGTGACAACGGATAGCAAAGGCAACATCCTGTACGTGTATGGCGAAACCGGCAAATACCTGCGCCCGGCACCGGGACAGCCCACCCTGAACGTGATCGAAATGGCGCGTGAAGGCTTGCCGCCCGATTTGCGCATGGCCCTGGACGCTGCCGCCCGGAGTACGCCTACGTTGGGCCGGGAGCTATTGGTGAAGACCAACGGCGGCTTCAGCGCGGTGAGCCTCAGCGTGCGATTGCTGCCCGGCCCGGATAGCGGGGAGACGGCGCTGCTGGTGAGTTTTCAGGATGTGGCGGCAGCAGCGGTGCCGCCCCGAAAACGGCAGCGGGGCCGGCGTGCCGCCACAGCCGAGCAGCTGCGCATAGAAGAATTGCAGCGTGAATTGGCCTATACCAAAGAAAATCAGCAAGCCACCATTGAAGAGCAGCAGGCTTCCAACGAAGAGATGCAGTCGATCAATGAAGAACTGCAATCCAGCAATGAAGAGCTGGAAACCTCCAAGGAAGAGCTGCAATCGATCAATGAAGAACTGATCACGGTCAATGCCGAATTACAGGCCAAAATCGAGCAATTGGTCGGCATGCAAAACGACATGAAAAACCTGATCGACAACATCAACGTCGGCAGCATTTTTCTCGATGAACACCTGGTGATCCGGCGTTTTACGCGCGATGCCGCCAAAATCTACCGTCTGGTCGCCACCGACGTGGGCCGGGCGCTGAGCGACATCAAAGCGGAAATTGCCGATGACGGTCTGCTGGCCAAAGCTCAGCTTGTGCTCGAATCATTAATTCCTTATGAGCGCGAGGTGCGGGTGGGGGATGCCTGGTATCTGGCGCGCATCCAGCCATACCGCACGCTGGACAACGTGATAGAGGGGGTGGTGCTGAGCTTCACCGACATCAGCACGCGCAAAGCCGCCGAGCTGGCCATGCAGGATGCGAAAGAACTGGCCGAAAGCATCATCAACACGGTGCGCGAGCCGCTGCTGGTGCTGGATGGCGGCCTGAAGGTCGTTTCCGCCAGCCGCGCGTATTGCAAAAAATTCCGGGTTACCCCGGAAGAGACGGTGGGGCGCCTCCTCTATGAATTGGGGGGTGGCCAGTGGAATATTGCCGCGTTACGCGCCTTGTTGGAGAACATACTGCCGCATGACCAAGTGTTCGAAGATTATGAAGTGGATCACGACTTTCCCGGCGTCGGTTATCGCAAAATGCTGCTCAACGCCCGTCGCGTGGCGGTGCAGGCCGGCGCCCGGCAATTGATATTACTAGCGATAGAAGAAACGGCATGAACGATAAACCTGGCACGAAAACATCATATCTTTCGCAACTGCGCACCGAGGCGGATGCTACGCTGGCTAAACTGTTCGTCAGTAACCCGCAAGATGTAAGGGATGACGTCACGGCCAACCTGCTGCACGAGCTGCTGGTGCACCAGACGGAACTGGCCATGCAAAATGAGGAATTGCGCAGGGTTCAAATCGAACTGGAACAGTCCCGCGACCGTTATGCGGAGCTTTACGAGTTCGCCCCCATCGGTTACCTCACGTTAAACCGGGATGCGCTGATCGTCGAATGCAATCTCACGACGACCACATTGCTGAAGGCACAGCGTGGTCAATTGCTGAGTCGCCGTCTGGCACAATTTATCGCCCCCCCGGATCAGGACCGCTGGCACCGTTTTTTCGTGTCGGTGGTGCGGCACGGCGGCAAGCACAGCGGTGAATTCGCCTTTCAGCGCAGTGATGGCGTTGAGCTACACGCCAGATTGGAGTGCCATGCTGAAAGTGGCGGGGAAAAACCGCCGTTGGTGCGCATGGCGCTGATCGACGTTGGCGCACAAAAACGCGCCGAAGAGCCGCGCATTGCCGATACTGCTTGAGCTTCTGCCGGCACGTCATACCGGCACGGAATGTCGGAAAGCCGCCGCTAAGCGGAATCACTAAGGCTTCTTGAAAGCCGCCGCGAAGCGGAATCACTAAGGCTTCTTGAATCCAGGGCCATGGATGGCGGCCTGCGAACCGCTTTGTCGCTGATTCGAGGCGCAGCAGCAAACCGCAGCCTCCACATCCCTGTGACTGGGTTTCAGCTTCGCTGCTGTACCAGTCGCCCATCCCTGGTGGAACGACGGCTCTTATTTCAACAGCATTGCCCCCCCCCACGTTACCTCGCCGTGCCGCAAGACCCATTTTCGCCTTGAATTCCGGCGCGTGAACTTTCCGCTGTTTCACTACGCCCATCATTTCTCCCAGTGAGCTGGGAGGTGGCGTAAGATGTAGTCGGAGAACAAAGGTCCTAACAATATGAACAAGAAACAGGACAAGAAAAATTTACTGATGGCGCCATTACGGGCCGAAGCGGAAGCCCGCTTGGTGGAGATGCTGCAAAATCGTGCGCAGGCGACGCTGGATGAGCCGGCCACCACGAATCTCCTGCATGAACTCCGTTTGCACCAGATCGAACTGGAAATGCAAAACGCGGCGTTGCGTTGCGCCCAGATCGAGCTGGAAGCGTCCCGCGACCGTTATCTCGATCTCTACGAATTCGCCCCCGTCGGCTATCTCACCCTAAATCGGGATGCGCTGATTATCAAGGCCAATCTGACGATGGTTACGTTGCTGGGCGTAGAGCGCAATAAACTGCTGCAACAGCGTTTTGCCGCTTTCATCGCTCCCGCTGATCGTGACCGCTGGCACCGGTTTTTTACGCGGGCGTTGCGGCGCAATGAAAAACACAGTGGCGAGTTTATGCTTAATTCTGCAGACGGCTCACGCATCCACGCCCGCCTGGACTGCTTGCGGCGCACGGTGGCCTCGTCACCCGCGCTGCGTATGATCTGCACCGACGTCACCGCGCAACGATTGTCGGAAACCGTGTTGCGGCTACAGAGCGCAGCTCTGGAAGCTGCGGCCGAGGCTATTTTTATCACGGATTGCCACGGCGTCATCGTGTGGAGCAACTCCGCCTTTTCCATCCTGACCGGCTACCGTACAGATGAGGTTATCGGTCGACGCCCACAGGATTTGGTCAAATCAGGTCAACATGGTCCTGCGTTGTACCGCGATCTCTGGGAAACCATTTTGTCGGGCCAAGTCTGGCGCGGAGAACTGATCAACCGCCGCAAGGACGGTACGCTCTATCACGAATACCAGACCATTACGCCGATACGCGATGCAGCGGGCCTGGTCAGCCACTTTATCGCCATAAAAAAAGACGTTACCGAAAGAAAAAAAATGGAACAGGAGCGTGCCGATTACTTGGATCGGCTGGAGAAAAAAGCGCGCCGTCTGGTGGCCATACAAGAAGACGCGCGGCGGCTGGTGTCCAGGGAATTGCATGATCGCACCAGCTCAAATCTGGCCGCCATGGCCATCAACCTGAACATCATCGCTACGGGATTGAGCAAACAATTATTGCCGGAACTTTGGGGGCGCCTGGAAGACACCCGTGTGCTGCTGGCCGATACGGAATCCAGTATCCGTGATGTTTGTGCCGAACTGCGTCCGGCGGTGCTGGATTATGCGGGCCTGTTGGCGGCTATGGAAAGTTATGCCCATCAATTTGCCCGGCGCACCGGCATTGCAGTGAATATCGACGGCGGGCAGCATGACGTGCGGCTTGCTTCTGACCTGGAATCGGTGCTGTTCCGCATTTTTCAGGAAGCGTTGACCAATTGCGCCAAGCACTCGCAGGCCAAGTCGATCATGATCGAACTGCATAATGCCGGCTATCCCGTTGTGCTGATAGTGGCCGACGACGGCGCAGGGTTTAATCCGGCGCTGTTGGCGCAGCATCCGGCGAGCGGTTTGGGCGTACTCAATATGCGCGAAATGGCGTTATACGCCGGCGGCAGATTAACCATCGAGTCGCAACCCGGCTGCGGAACGCGCATTACCGTGGAGATTTGACGATGCAACTGCGCATCATGCTGGCCGACGATCATAAGATATTTCGTGAGGCGCTGCGGAGCTTATTGGCAGGGGGAAATCTGGAATCGGTGCAAAGACGGCAGGATATACGCCGAATGACTCACCATTTCCGCCGTTGTTGATGACGAGGGCGGTGTCAGCCATTATGTCGGCGCTTTTTTCGATATTACCCGCAATAAGGAAGCCGAGACCGAAATTTACCGCCTTGCTTATTATGACGCGCTGACCGGTCTGCCTAATCTGCGTTTGCTTAAGGAACGCATCAACCAGGCCATTGCCGGTATTGATCGCAACCGCCGGCACGGAGCGATCCTGCTGATCGATCTCGATCAATTCAAAGTCATCAACGAGACCCAGGGACCCGAAGCGGGCGATAAGCTGTTGATAGAGGTTGCCTGCCGGCTGCAAGGCTGTGTCCGCGAGGGTGATACCGTATCGCGGCGGGGACGGGTTCGTGGTCATGCTGGAAGGTCTCAGTCATGAGCCGGGGGAAGCGGCCGGTCACGCCGAGTTGGTGGCGGAAAAAATTCGCGCTGCGCTCAATCGGCCCTACGTGATCAACAATCACGAGCGTTACTATTGTTCCTCCAGCATCGGCATCAGTTTGTTCCATGAGCAAACGGATACCAGCGATAATTTGCTGAAATACGCCGACGCGGCTTTATATCAGGCAAAAAATGCCGGCCGCGACACGATTTGTTTTCACGCTCCCGCCATGCCAGCCATGCTGGAAGAACGCGCTGCGTTGGAAACAGATTTGCGCCAGGGTTTGCGGCAGCAGGAGTTCATGCTCTACTACCAGGCCCAGGTGGATCGTGATGGCCGCCTGACAGGCGCGGAAGCGCTGCTGCGCTGGCTGCATCCCCAGCGTGGCCTGGTGTCGCCGACCGAGTTTATCCCACTGGCCGAGGAAACCGGATTGATACTGCCTATCGGGCTATGGGTGTTGGAAACCGCTTGTGCCCAGTTGGCTGCCTGGGCGTCTTTGCCGGATGTGGCTCATCTCACGCTGGCGGTCAATGTCAGCGCGCGCCAATTTCACCATCCCGGCTTCGTTGAACAGGTCTTGACGGCGCTTGGCGCCGGCCAGGGATACCTTTTTGGCCGGCCAGTGCCGGTGGAAGAATTGAGATAGCGCCAGAGCAATGATTGGAAAAAACCTGGATTTTGCATTGATGCTGGAGAGGCGTATACTTGCAAATTTACTTTTCCGCCGCTCTGATGGTCAGATCGGCTACACATCGGGACGTTACAGGAGATTGCATGCCTTCGGTTAGAGTCAGAGAAAATGAACCTTTTGAAATCGCCATTCGCCGTTTCAAGCGTGCCTGCGAAAAAGCGGGCGTATTGTCGGAAATTCGCCGCCGCGAATTTTACGAAAAGCCCACCGCCGAGCGTAAGCGCAAAGCGGCCGCCGCAGTCAAGCGACACCTGAAAAAACTCTCCCGTGAGCGCTACAACCTGCAAAATCTGCGTAAAGGCCGTCCGTCCTGAGCGAGTCCACTGCCGTGAATAACCCATCCTCGACCCTCAAGTCGCGTATCCAGGAAGACATGAAGCTCGCGATGAAGGCGGGCGACAAGGACCGCTTGGGCGTGATTCGTCTGATCATGGCGGCCATCAAGCAGCGGGAAGTGGATGAGCGCATCGTGCTGGACGACGAACAGGTGCTGCTGGTGCTGGATAAGATGGCCAAGCAGCGGCGCGAATCCATCCACCAATACCGGGCAGCTCAGCGCGATGATTTGGCGACCATCGAAGAAGCCGAGCTGGTCGTCATCTTGAGTTACCTGCCCGAAGCGCTGCCCGATGAGGAAATCGCCGCCATGATAGATGCGGCCATTGCGGATACCGGTGCTGCCGGGCCGGCCGGCATCGGCAAGGTGATGGCGGTGCTGAAGCCGAAAATGCAAGGGCGCGCCGATATGTCGGCGGTCAGTGCCAAAGTGAAGCAGCAGTTAAGTCGTTAGACTCAACCAGGGCGGCTTTGCGGTTCGTGGCATGTCAGGCCGAGTAAAGGCACCCAGGCATGTCAGGTAAAATTCCCCAATCTTTCATTGATGACTTGCTGGCGCGCGTCGATATTGTCGACTTGATCGATGCGCGCGTGACGCTGAAAAAAACGGGTGCCAACTACAGCGCCCGCTGCCCGTTTCATAGCGAAAAAACCCCCAGTTTTACCGTCAGCCGGGAGAAGCAGTTCTACCATTGCTTCGGATGCGGCGCGCACGGTACTGCCATTGGTTTTCTGATGGAGCACGACCGCCTCGGTTTTGTCGAGGCGGTGGAAGAGCTGGCTGCGCTCTGCGGTTTGACCATTCCTCGGGAAACGGCTCCTGCGGAGCGGGTAGCGCCTAGCCATGGCCTCTATGAGTTGCAGTTGCAGGTTGCGGGCTATTACGCCGAACAATTGCGTAGGCATCCGCAGCGCGCGCGCGCCGTGGACTATTTACGGCAGCGCGGCGTCAGTGGCGAGGTTGCGGCGCGTTATGGCCTGGGATACGCCCCGCCGGGTTGGGATAACTTGGGCGAGCGGTTTGAAACACAGGCCTTGCTGGAAGCTGGTTTGCTGGTGGAAAAAGACGAGGGTCGCCGCTATGACCGGTTTCGTGATCGTATCATGTTCCCCATACGCGACCGGCGCGGGCGGGTAGTTGGGTTCGGTGGACGGGTATTGGATGGCAGCGAGCCCAAGTATTTAAATTCGCCGGAAACGGCGGTGTTTAAAAAGCGCCGTGAAGTCTACGGACTTTATGAATTGTTGAAATCACCGGGTAAGCCTCCCTGCATCCTGGTGGTGGAGGGCTATATGGACGTAGTGGCGCTGGCGCAGTTCGGCATTCCATTCGCGGTGGCCGCGCTGGGGACCGCCATCAGTGCGGAGCACGTGGAACTGCTGTTTCGTTATACCTCGGAATTGGTGTTTTGCTTCGATGGTGACGCCGCCGGCCATGCCGCGGGTTGGCGTGCCATGGAGGCAGCATTGCCGCATATGCGCGATGGACGTCAAGTACGGTTTTTGCATGTGCCGCAGGGGCATGACCCGGATACCCTGGTGCGGGCCGAAGGGCGTGACGCGTTTCAAGAACGCATCCATCACGCTACCCCGCTATCGGATTATTTTTTCAAGCGCTTGCAAAGTGGTCTCAACTTGACGGAAATGGAAGGCCGTGCCGGCTTGGTCATGCGCGGACGGGAATTGTTGAGCAAGCTGCCGTCAGGGGTGTTTCAGCAAATGATGCTGACAAATCTGGCCCAACAAGGCGGGGTGGCGCAGGTAGAAATATCGGCAAAATCAACTACACTCATCACCCAGGCCGCACCCAGGCAGGCGCCGCGCCGTATGGTGCCTTCACTGGTTCGGCGCATCAGTGAGCTGATATTGCGTAAACCCGACTTAGCGCTCGACGTGGATGAGTCGGTGTGGGCTTGGTTGGCGGACAGTGGTGACGACGAGTGCGCGTTTTTACAAAGTTTGCTGGAAATCGTCGCCGATAATCCCCATATCCAGCCGGCGGGATTGCTGGAGCGATTTCGCGATTCGCCGCATTGGGCGTACGCCGGTTCTCTATCGTTGCCGCAAGACGAGTTGCCTGAAAGCCTGTTGTCCGCGGGATGGGGGAACGAGTTTGCCGATGCCCTACAGCGCTTGAAGGAAAAGATACGGCGCCGGCGCCTGGATGTGCTGATAGCGAAAATGGACGGCGTTGGATTGACGGCCAACGAAAGAGCCGAATACCTCGAATTAACCTCCTCCCGCAGCGGCGGGCGGTAAGAATAATATCAACCAGTTTCCATCGATACTACTGACGCAGGTAACCCATGGACCCCGAACAGCAGCAGACCCAGCTAAAAGACCTCATCGCCAAAGGCAAGGCGCAAGGCTATCTGACCTACGCCGAAGTCAACGACCATTTGCCCAGCGACATCGTCGATCCTGAGCAAATGGAAGACATCATCGGCATGATCAACGACATGGGCATCGAAGTCCATGAAGTGGCGCCGGACACCGACATGATCACCGACGCCCCCGTCGTGGTGGACGACGATGACGACGCTGCCGAAGTGGCGGCGGCATTGGCTTCGGTGGATGCCGAGCATGGCCGTACTACCGATCCGGTGCGTATGTATATGCGGGAAATGGGGACGGTGGAGTTGCTTACCCGTGAAGGCGAGTTGACCATCGCCAAGCGCATCGAAGAAGGCTTGTTGCAGGCCGCCACCGAATTGTCGCGGTTTCCTGCAGTGATGGGCTATTTCATTAAAGCGTTTGATCGCGTGGAAAAAGGCGAGATACGGTTATCCGACTTGATTTCCGATTTTGTCGACCCGCTGCAAGATACGCCGCTGGTTGAAGACGTACTCGCCGACGACGATGAGGCCGAGGCGCCCGAGTTGGAAGCCGACTCCGGTCCAGACCCCGAATTGGTCAAGGAAAAGCTCGAAGAGCTGAAAAAGCGCCACAAAGCCGTGATCGCATCACTGAACAAAAATGGCTATAAACATCCCAAGACGGACAAGGCTTTTGCCGCCGTTACCGAGGCTTTTCTGGAATTCAAGCGCACGCCTCAGTTTTTCAAGGAACTGGCCGACATTTTGCGAGATGTCATGGGGAAAATTCGCGAACAGGAGCGTTTTATCCAGAACGTCGCTGTCAACAAATGCCGCATGCCACGCAAAGAGTTTCTGGATTCCTTCCTGGGGCACGAATCCGATCCCGAATGGTTGAAGCAACAACTGGCAAGCAGCGCCGCTTACGCTAAAGCGCTTAATATGCAGGCGGAAGACCTAAAGCGGGCACAAAATCGTCTGGCTCACATCGAAAAGGAAAGCTACTTGGCGGTCAGTGAAATTCGCGACGTATACAGGCGTATGTTGTCGGGCGAAGAAATGGCGCGTAAAGCCAAGAAAGAGATGATTGAGGCCAACTTGCGGCTGGTGATTTCCATCGCCAAGAAATATACTAATCGCGGTCTGCAGTTCCTGGATTTGATCCAAGAAGGCAATATCGGGCTGATGAAAGCGGTAGACAAATTCGAGTATCGCCGGGGTTATAAGTTCTCCACCTATGCCACGTGGTGGATACGTCAGGCCATTACCCGGTCCATTGCCGATCAGGCGCGCACTATCCGTATACCGGTGCACATGATCGAAACCATCAACAAGCTCAACCGGATATCCCGGCAGATGCTGCAGGAGATGGGCAGGGAAGCAACGCCGGAGGAGTTGTCGGTGCGCATGGAAATGCCGGAAGACAAGGTTCGCAAAGTGTTGAAAATCGCCAAAGAACCGATTTCCATGGAAACGCCCATTGGCGATGACGAGGATTCGCATCTTGGGGACTTTATTGAAGACTCCCGGATTATGTCGCCCGTCGAGGCCGCCACCGTATCCGGTTTGCGCGAAACCACGCAGCAAGTGCTGGCCGGGTTGACTTCGCGGGAAGCCAAAGTGCTGCGGATGCGTTTTGGCATCGACATGAATACAGACCATACCCTTGAAGAAGTGGGTAAACAATTCGACGTGACGCGCGAGCGCATCCGTCAGATCGAAGCAAAAGCACTACGCAAACTACGCCACCCTTCACGGTCGGAGCAGCTGCGCAGCTTTCTCGATATGAGTTAATACATCGGGCCCTTAGCTCAGTTGGTTAGAGCAGGGGACTCATAATCCCTTGGTCCAAGGTTCAAGTCCTTGAGGGCCCACCAATAAAATCAAAGGCTTGCCGGTTTTCGTACGGCAAGCTTTTTTTTTTTTGCAGGTCGCCGAAATTCGGCAAGCTTGTAGGCAATGCGTGGCGTGCGTCGCTTTGTCGGCCGACTGGCAGGATTTGTTCAGCGCGATCCGCCTACGCTCTGCCGGTGAACTCCTTTATAATGGTGTTATTTTGCATTCGTCAATGCCGCGCCATTCAGGCCGGCAGCGAGGTTTTGCAAACGATTTCTCTAATAAAACCAACACGAGGGCATAGCTTTGTTACGCGCATTCCTTTTACTTACCGTTGCTCTTCTGATACCCGAGCTGACCTGGGCCGCAGAAGTGCAAAACCTCGGCTTAACCGGCCTTGAACGCGGCATATACTGCGTGCTGATTTTCATCATCTCGTATGCCTTCGTTATGACGGAGGAATATTCCCATTTGCGCAAATCCAAGCCGGTGATCCTGGCGGGCGGCATCATCTGGGCGCAAGTGGCTTATATGGCGCAAAAAGCCGACGTGCCGGTGGAACACGTACACGCGGTGTTCACGCACAACCTGTCCGAATACGGCGAGCTGTTCCTCTTCCTGTTGGTCGCCATGACCTACATTAATTCCATGGCCGAGCGCAACGTGTTTGAAGCGCTGCGCTCCTGGTTGATTACGCGCCGCTTTGGCTACCGCAAGCTGTTCTGGATCACCGGCATCATCACTTTCTTTTTGTCGTCGGTGGCGGATAATCTGACTTCGGCGCTGCTGGTGGGCGCGGTGGTCATGGCGGTAGGCTCGAACAGTCCTGCTTTCGTTGCACTGGGGTTCATCAACCTGGTGAGTGCCGCCAACGCCGGTGGTGCTTTCTGCCCCTTCGGCGACATCACCACCCTGATGGTGTGGCAGGCGGGCAAGGCGGAGTTTTTCGATTTCTTCGAACTGTTTATTCCTTCAGTAGTCAATTTCATGGTGCCGGCGCTGTTCATGCACTTCGCCATTCCCGACGGAGCGCCGCTGCAAACCGACGAAGCCGTGGTGGAAATGAAGCCGGGCGCGCTGGTGGTCTGCGGTCTATTCGCCCTGACCATCGTCACAGCTGTCTGCTTCAAGCAATTCCTGCACCTGCCGCCGTTCATGGGCATGATGGTGGGCTTGTCTTACATGATGTTTTTCGGTTATTGGCTGAAAATCGTCCACGGCACCCATGAAGACCATTTCGATATTTTTCACCGGGTGCGCGACGCCGAATGGGATACCCTGCTGTTTTTCTTCGGCGTGGTGTTTGCCGTAGGCGGTCTGGGCTATATCGGCTACCTGGAGTTGATTTCCGGCGTGTTGTTCGAAGGGCTGGGGCCGACCACCGCCAATATCCTGATCGGCGTGATTTCCGCCATCGTCGACAATATTCCGGTCATGTTCGCGGTGTTGAACATGAACCCGGACATGAGCACTTATCAATGGATGCTGGTCACCCTGACGGCAGGCGTGG
>SCQD01000226.1 GCA_004299145.1 Methylococcaceae bacterium
AGCAAGGCCCGCAAACTGGACGTCCTGGCGCAATTGCAAAAAGCCTGGGAAGCGCAAGGCGCCATCGACCAGGAGGTTTGGCGCACTGAAGCGGCGCGCTTGAAAAAACGACGCGACGAACTCAACGTCTATGTCGAACGTCTGCACCGGCGGCATGGCAACGGTATGACGCTCTTCGAAGCCATCGGTGGCGTAGTCGGCGGTAAGGACATGCCGGTGTTGGCATTGTCGTGGGGTACCGCGCACGCCCACGGCAAGGCCGACATGGACGCCATGCGAGAAGTGGTCGACCGCCTGGACGTCAATGTCCAGGCGGTTGGACAAACCGTCCTGCCGAACCACCCGCTGGCGGCCATCACGCATGGTGATTGGTCTCCGAGTTGGCAACAGGGCGTGATCGATAGCGCACGCGGCGTGGTTCCCGCTGCCCAGGCTGTGCGACAAGCCGGTGAGCGATTTATTCAGGAAATTGGCTTGCCCGATTGCACGCTTGATCGACGAGCCCGGGGCGCCCTTGCCGCGCTGGCCCGCATTTTGCCCAGTGTTGCCGGGCGTGACTGGCGCTTCGTCTTGCGGGCTGATGCGCGTGCGATTGCCGAGCGGCTGCAAGAAGGTATGGCACTGCTAGCGCAGCAGCGGGCATTGAGCGCGGCGCTTTCGCCGCAATGGCCCGATACCGTCATCAGCGCGGGCCGACGCGGGTTGCAATTGTTGCAACAGCGCCGGGAAACCTTTAGTCAACTCGGTCAGCCGTGGATGAGCGAGGTAGTGGAGACACTCAGGCAAGGCAGCGCGCTGCTTGATGAACTGCACCGGACGACACAGCAGTTGTCGGTGCAATATGCCGCGGAAATCGAACAAATCAACGTGCATCAACTGCATCGCCAATGGAGTAAAGCGGAAAAGGCGATTTGGCCTTTGTCCTGGTTTGGCAAACGCAAAATTCGCCGACGCTTGGATGGCTTGGTCATCGGCACAAGCGATGCGGACGTCGAACGGGACATCCTCCTGCTGGCCAGAATTAGGGAACTGCGCTCGGAAATTTCCGCCATCGAGGTCAGTCCCGCTATTGACGGTGTTTGGGCGGGTCTCAAGACGAAAACGGAGTTTGTGCAATGCGCGCTGAATTTTCAGCAAGCACTGGATGCGGCGCGGCGTGAGCAACCCTGGCAAACAGCCGGTTTCGAGCCCATCGCCGAAGGCCGTTGCGGTGAGCGTCTCGCCCAGGAACTGGCGAAATTGCGCACGCTGAGCGCATTGGAGACCGAACTGAACGCGCTGCAACACTCCGGCCCGGCCAGCGCTGGGCTCTGGGCGGGGCTCGATACACACATAGCGCATTGGGAAGATGCCCTGCGTTTTGTCACGGCACTGCGCGATGTGCGCGAAGCAGGAACACTGCCCGGCGAGCACGATGCAGTGGCGGGTGGTGCGTGTGGCGTCGCCTTGGCGGAAGACTATCAGTGTCTGTGCAGGCGCGCCGACATCGAACGACAGCTTGCCGACTACGACGACTTGCGCGAAATCACTGCGGGCCTTTGGAACGGCCTGAAAACCCGGACGGAGCAGGTTGACCAAGCATTGAAATTCCAGACATCCATTGCCGCCATCATCGCGGGTTTGGCGAATACAGCCGAGCAAATCAGCGTCGTCAAAGCACCTCTGGAACTCCTGATCGGCTCCGGCAATGCACTGCTGGAACCAGGCGGCACGCTTGCCGAAGCCGGCGCCGCATATCTGCAAACCTGGGGAACGTTGCAACCGGCCATTGACCGCCTGACCGCAGCCGGAAGCTTTTCGGACGCCGCCAAAACCGAGTTCGGCGGACTGCCCCTTGACATACTCATTGGGCGTTGCACGGAAATCATCCGTGCCGAAAACCACCTGCACGCCTGGTGCGCTTGGCGCAAAGTTTGTGAACAGGCGCGAACCTTGGGACTGGCCCCTCTGGTGGAAAGCCTGGAAAACGCCTGTGTGGCGCAAGGCAGCGTGCGCCGGGTGTTCGGGACCAACTATAGCCGCTGGTGGCTAAATGCCGTGGTGGACGAAGAACCCGTCATCCGCGCTTTCGTGGCGGCGGAACACGAACAGCGCATCGACGATTTCCGCGCGCTCGACGACCGTTTCACCAAGCTGACGTGTGCCTGCATCCGCGCCGGTTTGTGCGCGGAGTTGCCGACCCAGGACAGCGTTGCGCGTAACTCGGAATGGGGCACGCTACGCCGCGAAATGAGCAAAAAAAAGCGGCACATGCCGTTGCGCGCATTGATGACCAGCATACCCACCGTGCTGCCCAAGCTGACGCCCTGCCTGTTGATGAGCCCGTTGTCCATTGCGCAATATCTCGCCGCCGACGCCACGGCCTTCGACGTGGTCGTGTTCGACGAAGCCTCACAGATTCCGGTGTGGGACGCGGTAGGGGCCATCGCGCGCGGCAAGCAGGTGGTCATGGTCGGCGATCCCAAACAATTGCCGCCCACCAGCTTTTTCGACCGCGCCGAATCGGACCTGGACGATGAAGACGTGGAAGGCGATCTGGAAAGCATCCTCGACGAATGCCTGGGCGCCAACCTGCCGACCCTGCACTTGGCCTGGCACTATCGCAGCCGTCACGAAAGCCTGATCGCTTTTTCCAACCACCGTTATTACGACGGTGCGCTGGTAACTTTCCCATCGCCGGTCACAGAAGACCGGGCGGTGAGTTTTCACTACGTGCCGGGCGTGTATGAAAAAGGCGGCACGCGCACCAACCAGCCGGAAGCTCATGCACTGGTCGCCGATCTGGTCGGGCGGCTGAAATCGCCGGAGTTCCGCGCTTCCGGGCTCAGCATCGGCGTGGTGACGTTCAATACCGAACAGCAAGCGCTAATCGAAGACCTGCTCGACGCAGCGCGCCGCCAAGACCCGTCCATCGAACCCTGTTTCGCCGAAGTCGAGCTGGAGCCGGTGTTCGTCAAAAACCTGGAAAGCGTGCAGGGCGACGAGCGCGACCTCATGTACTTTTCCATCACCTATGGTCCTGACCAGCACGGCGCCGTGTCGATGAACTTCGGCCCGCTGAACCGCGACGGCGGTGAACGGCGCCTGAACGTCGCCATTACCCGCGCCCGCCACGAACTGCGCGTATTTTCCAGTCTCAAGCCGGAGCAGATGGACCTGGCGCGTACCCAGGCCCGCGGCGTGCGCGACCTCAAGCAATTCCTCGAATTTGCCGAACGCGGACCGCGCGCCCTGGCGGAAGCCACCGGCGGCAACTGCGGTCATTTCGACAGCCGGTTCGCACAGGCGGTGGCCGCCGCGCTGACCGGTCTAGGCTGGGAATTGCACGCCCAAGTCGGCGCTTCGGCTTTCCGGGTCGACTTGGCGGTCGTGCATCCCGACGCAGCCGGCGCCTATCTCGCCGGCATCGAGTGCGACGGCGCGACCTATCACCGTTCCGCCACCGCCCGCGACCGCGACAAACTGCGCCAACAGGTGCTGCACGGCCTGGGCTGGGATATCCAGCGCGTCTGGTCGACCGATTGGTGGATCAATGCAGCAGGGGCGCTGGCAAAGCTGGATGCCAAGCTGCGGCTATTGCTGGAAACCAGCCGCAGCCGGCGCGCCGAACAGGAAGCCGCGCGGCTGGTTGCGGAAGCTGCGCTGGTTCAGGCCAGGGAAGACGCCGCAGCGGCGGCGTCATGCACAGGCGGCGCAGCGGCCATTGCCGCCGAGTCGGGTGATGAACACGAGAACAGCGTGCGCGCCGTCGAATCGGCCGCGAATTCCGCGCAAGTCATTGGCTTTAGTGAGATTGCGGGCACGTCGTTTGATGTGTTCGTGGAAGCCGACCCGACCACCGCCGTGGACGGCGTCGACCCGGCGGCGTTTTACGCCGTCGCTTACGATCCGGTGCTGGAGCGGATGATAGCCCACGTCATCGAAATCGAAGGGCCGGTACTGGATGCGGTGCTGGCGCGCCGTATCGCCCGGGCGCATGGTTGGCAAAGGACAGGCTCGCGCATTCAGGAGCGGGTCGATACGCTGGCCGGGCAAGTTTACCGGACGACCCAGGAAGACGTGGGGACGTTCTACTGGCCGGCGGAGCGCGGCCCCGAAGCGCCGTTGGTTTTCCGACGCGCGCAGGATGAATCCGCCAGGACCGTGGATGAAATCTGCATGGCGGAATTGACGGCGCTGGTGCGGGTGGTGCTTGCCGATGGCAAAAGCGGAGAGGACGCCATGGTCGCGATGGCGAGGGAGTTGGGATTGCGGCGATTTGGGGCGGCGAGTCGGGGGAGGGTTGAGAGGGCGGTGGGGGTGGTGGGCGTTCAATATGATTGCTGAAACTGTAGCCGGTTGGCTAATTTTTAATGTTCGTTATGAAATGGGGGAGGCATGAAGGAAAGTGATATTGTCGATTGCCGCCGCCTCGCTGAGAAGTTCGTCGTTACACGAGGTGGTGGAAATATCAGCAACAAACTAGGCGATGGTGGGTCAGCCGCTGTATTTCGCTGGGAGACATCAGATAAGGTGATGGCCCTCAAAGTTTATGATCCAAAGTTTTTTGCCACAGAAGCAGTATCGGCAGAGCGCCATCGGCTGAACTTGCAGCGACGGTTGATTGGTCAACATTGTCAGTCTATGGTGGATACACTGGCGGTTGATGAAGAATTAGATACCTGTTTCGTAATAATGGAGTTCTTTGCCGGCAGTCCTCTTAAAGATATTCTTGATCAGGTTCCCGACAATGCGGTTCCTGCACTTATCCGTCAGGTAGTCGATGCAGTGGTTTTTCTTGAAAAATTAGGCTTGGTTCACAGAGATATAAAGCCAGAAAACATTCTTGTATCGCAGGACTTTAATCGATTGCGGCTGCTTGATTTAGGAGTAATTAGGGAGAGTTCAACCGATGAAGATCGAGTTGATGGTACCGATCATGGGGCAAAGCGTCCCTTCATTGCAACTGCGCAATATAGCTCACCAGAGTATTTGTTTCGTCTCGAACCGCCATCGACCGACCTCTGGAAGGCGTTGACTATCTATCAAGTAGGGGGCGTGCTTCATGATTTGATTTGCAAGAAGCCATTATTTGAAAAAGCAGTCGCAGCCGACAATAAGTATGCACTTGCAATGGCTGTGATGCGTGAAATTCCCGACTTTACTGACGTCCCAACCAGCCTCTCAAAATGGACCGCACTTGCGGCACGCTGCCTTACGAAAGACAGCAAGCGTAGGCTAGCTCTCGTGGCTTGGGCAGACTTTAACGAAAGCGACAAGCCGGCCAAGGATAAATTGAAGCGCGTGTTGGCTGCTCGCGAGGAAGGAGCCGATCATGTGGAAGATAAAGAAATACAGGCCCGTGAACTGCGAAATGCTCGCAAAAGCCGACTTGTAGAAATTGCAGGCGAATGCAAGAAGCAACTTATCGATGAGTTTTCACCCAATCTACGAGTTAGCCAAATATCAGACAGCGAGCACCGAGTCTGTCTCAAGCTGAAACTCACAAATGTCGAGTTTTATGTGGTATTTACTATTGAGTGCTCATGGATGGTAGGGTTGCACGAAAAACTTGCTTCGATGCGTTTGTCCGCCATAGCCAGTGATGAAAAAGAAGAACAGGAGTTTACTGGTGCATGGCATAGTATTGGTGAAATAAATGTTGATGATATTAATCAGCGAAATATGATTAATATGCTTGTGGAGGCTATCAGTAATGTGCTCGTCAAGCATGTCGAGCTATTCGAAAGTGGCAGTATCTCTAACGGAGAAGATTTAGTTCCGTTAACGTGGGCGAATATGGCTAAGATTAACCAAATTTGAGGAGTAAATGTATGCAGGGTAATTGGTGGACAAAGCCAGAGCAATTGGACGAAGATCAGAAAAAATTTGTTAGTTTGGATTCTGATGGAAAGTACTTATTAGTCGGGCCGCCTGGTTCAGGAAAGACGAATTTAATTGTGCTAAGAGCGCGTTTTATCCATGGAATGGGATTACGAAATATTTTGGTGTTAACCTTTACTCGTGTGTTAAAAGATTTTATCCGCTCAGGTATGGCAGAGAAACAAGGCCTGGGTTCGGAGCAGATTCAGACATTTAAAGCGTGGGCTCTTTCGCATATCCAGTCATACGCTCCCGATCAACTAAAATCGTATAATCGCAGCGGAGATTTCAAAACTCAACAACAGCAAATCGTCGAGATGCTGAAGGTGGCAAACCAACGAGTTCATGGAAAAAACCTCTATGACGCAATATTGGTTGACGAGGTACAAGACCTAGATATTGAAGAAGTCAATATGCTTATGAGGTTGTCGGAGCGCATTACGGTGGCTGGTGACTCCAAACAGACGATTTATGGTTCAGGGCAGACCATTTCTGCATTAGAAAAGCTTGGTTTTGTCAAGGTTGAACTGCGTTACCACTATCGCATCGGAACAGCCATTGCGGATGTGGCTGACAAAGCATTGCAGCCAGAAAGGGAGACTGACAAACTGCGAGTAAATAACAACTATAACGAAAGAAATCTACAGTCGCGTGCCGAATTGTTAGAATATCCGAGTCGACAGGCACAATTCGAAGAAATGTACAAGACGATTGAATTGCAATTGAGGTCATATCCAGGGGAACATATTGGCATTATCATACCCGTGAGGCCTATAGTTGAGGAGCTGAGGGCTATGTTCGAAAATACAGCCTTGACATCATCCGTTGCGTATCACACAGATGATACTGACGAACATTCTTTTCAATCCAATAAGCTTATCCACGTCATAGTTCTGAAGTCAGCCAAAGGAACGGAGTTCCGCGCAGTGCATCTTTTTGGTCTTGAAGAATTGAAATATCCGCAGCACCGGCGCGAGCTGATATATACCGCTGTCACGCGAGCGAAAACTGCTTTAACGGGGTATTATACAGGAAGAGTTAATGCTCCCATTTCAACGGCCTTTACTAAATTCCAAACACCACCTGCACTCGCAGACCTTTTTTAACTTGAGTTATATAATGAGTCTTATATGGTATTCGTTGGCACAGCAGGAACTGCCACAGGTGCTTCTAGGTGAAATAACCTTGAGCAGTGATGATGCCAAAAGCGAACCTGATTTAAACTGCTCAGATACTGTACTTGGCATGAGTGATCCAGGTGACGGAGCATCCCCGGTGGTTGCCATCGTATTGGTTGGTTTGACTAGGAAGGCGCTATTTTCTTGGATTTCCGCCTATGCTGAAGAGGTGTTTCCCTTAACTCAGTTCAGCAGGGTTTGCTCCTTTGAGGATTGGTTTGAACTCGACCTTCGATCACACAAAGAATCTATCGTTGGCCCAGTAAATCCTATTTGGCCTTCGTTGGTGCTTGGCGAAATGTTAGGTCAAGTAGATGCAGGCGCTGGCGTAGCAGCCACCCCCCTTGTGCGGGCCTCTGCCTGCTTCTCCTTCACTGTAGCGCGTAGCACGCTCTTATATCCAGGAAACAAGAGCGCTGAAGCCAAATGTATTGAGCGTTTGGAAGTGGTTGAGCGTGATCTGCGATTTGGTCATCGGCAAATTACAGTTGCGTTTTTTAAAAAAGTTTGGTCAATAATTCATTGCATACAAACGGTATCTCTGAAAACGCTCAATTTTCCTGATGCGATTATTCAGGTTGTTACAGTCATCGATAGTAGAGCGGCCGGGCTTTTAGCTGCAAACTATGCACTTCAAAGTGATTCTGCGGAAAGCAGAATTATAGGGTTTGACTCTATTGTCAATACCTTTTTAAGTCAGAGGAGTTCAGATGAAGTTTGGCGTGACAGTGGTGCAATTGCACTTGCCGCAGCTTCTTTGTTGGCCGGCAGAGGGACTGGCCATATTCAACTCTTAGCCCCTACGGCAAAACTTGTTCCTGAGACTTTGCCATGGTTCGGGTTATTAGCGGGAGTACTTGGCCCGCGCAATTGGGACAAAGCTTGGATGCAACAAGCTAAAGGCGTAGAGCGCGCTTTACGGCAGTTTTTCCGTCCAGACGAACCCGTAACAGCAGACCTTTGTTGGCCGGAATATGAATGGCTATCTCAAACCTATAACTCATTAGAAGCCATCAGCAATATTCCAAAAGGTTCGCCAAGAAACTTAGCCATTGAACTCCTGCCAGGAGTTAACTGCCAGTTTCGTTTGGCGGGGCCAGGAGCGAATGTTAGCGTCAAGGACGAACGTAACATTGCTGAAACAGAACACAGGCAACGAACTTCCGTTATTTCAGAGAGTAATATTGCGCAAGCTGTAAACTTGATAGAGCAAGCGCGGCGGCTTTTACAACCACAGGAAACGGCGGAGCCTGTACACGGAAACTTATTCGAAAATTGTGCATCCGCTACGCAAGTTCGAAGACCGCGACGTAAATCTGGCGGCAAACAGGATAAAACGTCTAGCACATAGAGCGGTAGAAGCTCCACCATTTAGATGATGTCCAAACAAATTGTCGCTTAATAACAAACGCGAGATTATCGCATATTCTAGCTGTTTCGCTACAAAAACGCCCATATGGAAAATTAGCGCGATTTCTTGATATATATGGGCTTGACGGCTAGACAAGGCAGTTATAGGGGCAAGAAAGGAGTGGGTGCGGTTTCACCGTATAACCTTTGAAACAGCACGCCGAAATATCATATGCGAATCTGTCGCCAAACCAAACCAACCGAACCCGCAATAACGTTCCTCTCCACTTATAGCTTTTCGATTTTTTCTTGCGTCAACCCCATTACTTTTGCAATAACGCTAACGTCAAAACCTTCGGCAAGCATGGTTTTGGCGACTTCAGTTTTTCCTTTGATCTTTCCTTCGATTTTACCTTCAATTCTGCCTTCGACCTTACCTTCGGATTTACCATCCATAAAAGCCGTATCCAATACCGCTTTGGCTTCGTTGTATTCCCAAATGCTTTTGAGATAAGCATCGTATTGGTCGCTGCTAAGATGCGATACTTCGGCGATGTCAAAGCCTTTTTGAAAAATCGGCTCGTTCAATATCGCCGGGATATGGTCGAAGCTTTCCAAATGCTTCAGAAAATGGCTCGTCCGAAGAATTTGTGGGTAAACATTCGGTATTTGGATAGCTGAAAGCGGTGCATTCCGCCCGAACCCCTGCTTAGATGGAAGTGCTAACAAACCATCAATCAAGGCGAAGGGGGCGGAATGCAGATCAAGACTATCCTCAATCGAGTGCAAAAATTCAAATCCTTTGTCTATGGCACGGTGCGCTGGGTCAAAACGGGAACGGCGCTGGCTTTAGAGGTTGATGTGTTGCCTCGGGCCAATAGTCGGGGTATTTGCTCCGGTTGTGGCCGATGCAGACCGGGTTATGATCATCTGCCGTCACGTCGCTTCGAGTTTGTCCCGCTATGGGGCATGAAAGTATTCCTGGTCTATGCGCCACGACGGGTGGCATAAACGTCCGGCGTCGGCGCCGCGCCGGGTTTCAGCACCGCCACCGGCCAGTCGTTCAGCCAGATGATCTCTTGAATGAGCTGACCGCCGGCGTCGTATTCGCCGGCCAGGTGGCCCTGTTCGTCGTAAAAATACTGGGTGAGATGGCCCGCGACGGTTTTGCCGACGCGCTGGCCGATGGCGTCGTAGCCGTAGCCGATGGTTTGTCCCGCGCCGGCTGCGGCCACGAGGCGACCGGCTGCATTGTAGCGGTAGTTGAATACGCCGTCGCTGAGCAGGTTGCCCGCCGCGTCGTAGCTGTAACTGACGTTCTTGGCGCCGCTGCGGCTTTGCAGCCGGTTGCTGTCGGCGGCGGTGTGGTAGTTTTCGACCACGGCATCGTCCTGCGTGGTGCCGGTGCGGCTCGCCATCGCGCCCCGCTGGCTGCCGATCAGGCGGTCGAGTTCGTCATAGTCGTAGTGCTGGTTGAGCGCGGGGTCTACGTCGTCGATGGCGTCGATCAGTCGCCCCGCTCTGTCGTAACTGTAGTAGCGGGTATCAGCCAGTTGGGTGGCTGCGTCAAACCCTAAGCTGACGCTGACCACGCGCCCGGCGAGGTCGTAGTGCCGCTCGCTGGTCTGGAAATTGCCCCAAGTCCAGCCGTTGATCTGGCCGTCCACTTCATAGCCGATCTGGGTAAGCAGCGGCTGGCCGTTGAGGTAAATGGCGTGGAGGCGGTTGGCCAGCCATTGGTATTCGAGGGTTTGGCCGCCGGGGCTGCGGCTGAGGATGCGCTGCCCTGCTGCGTTGTAATCGTGATTGACGGTCAACGGCACGGCCGCGCCTACGGTCTGGGTTTTGGCGGTGAGGCGGCCGTGGCTATCGTAGCCGTAACTCGTGACGGCGTCGTTGTTGGCGATACGGCACAAGCGACCGACGCCGTTGGGGCAGTTGTCCCAGTCGTAGCTGACGGTTTGGTCGTCATAAGCGATCCGGTTGACACGGTTGAGGGAGTCGTGGCTATAGCGGGCGATTTTGCCACGGGCATCGGGCGGATCTTGAGGTTGCCGGCTGCGTCGTGACTGGCGTCGGTGATGCCGCTGTCGGGGCTGGCTTGTTGCAACCGATTGCCCAGGCTGTCCACGTTGTAGAGCGTGGCGAGGTTGCGCGGATCGGTGACGCGGGTGATTTGCCCCAGGGCGTCATAGGTGGTGTCGATCTGCCCCAGCGTGCTGCCGATGACGGTGGGGTGCGGTTCCCACTGGCGCACCGGTTGATTCAGTGCGTCGAATTGGTACTGCCGGACGCGGCCCAGCGCGTCGGTAATCTGGGTGGGGTTGCCGTTGGGATCGGACTGGTGAACGGTGACCGCCGGTACAGAGAAAGTGCTGCTCACCGTCTGCGTCTGGCTCAGGGTGACGGTGCAGGTGGTGGCCGTGCCGGTGCAGGCGCCAAGCCAGCCGCTGAAGCTTGAGCCGGGGGCCGCTGCCGCCGTCAGGGTGACCAAGGTGTTGGGCGGATAAGCCACACTACAGTTGGCGCCGCAATCTATGCCCGCCGGGGAGCTGGTGACCGTGCCGGCTCCCGATCCGATCTTGGCAATGCTGAGCGTTTTTTGCGTCGGCGCAAAGCCGGCGCCGGCGTTTTGCGCCTGATCCATGGTCACGGTGCAGGTGGCCGACGTGCCGCTACAAGCGCCGCTCCAGCCGGTGAAGGTCGAGTCGATGGTCGGCGTGGCCGTCAGGGTGACCGGGGTGTTCCAGTCATAAACGCCGTTACAGGTGTTGCCGCAGTTGATGCCGGCAGGAGAACTGGTAATGGCGCCCGTTCCTGTGCCGGTCTTGGCAACGCTCAGCGTCATTTGCATCAGCGCAAAGTCGGCGTTAACGTTTTGCGCCTGATCCATCGTCACGGTGCAAGTGGCCGCCGCGCCGACGCAAGCCCCGCTCCAACCGCTGAAAGTCGAACCGGCTGCGGGTATGGCGGTGAGGGTGATTAATGCGGCGGGTTTAAACCGGTGATCATCGTCTTCCTCCTCTTCACGTTTTTTCTCCTTGCGCTCCCCCGAGCCTTCATGATGCGCGGCAAAATTCCGTGAGTAGGTGAGGCTACAGACGTTGCCGCAGTCGATGCCGGTCGGCAGGCTGGTGACGGTACCCGTTCCTGTGCCGGTTTTGGCGACGCTCAGCGTTATCGGCAGCAGCGCGGAGATGGCAGTGACGTTCTGCGACTCTTTCAGCGTCACGGTGCAGGTGGTCGCCGTGCCTTTGCAGGCACCTTCCCAGCCTTTGAACACCGACCCGGCGGCGGCGGCCGCAGTCAGCACGACGCTGCTTTTGGGCTTGAAATTAGCGCGGCAGGCGGCACCGCAGTCGATGCCGGCGGGCGAACTGCTGATGGTGGCGTCACCGGCGCCAGCCTTGGTGATTTTCAGCGTTGCCGTTTTGGCGTCTTTAATGTCCGCCTGTGCGAGTCCCGGCATGAGCAAAGCAGTCAGCAGAGCCAGCAACACAAAAACACGGTTTGTAGTCGATTTCATGACGAGCCCCTATTGCGGCAAAACGACACTTTGCAGACGCGAAAGCGCGTCATACACCCGGCTTTGGGTGCGAACCAATTGTCCATCGGGATCGAACAGATCTTCCTTGATCCGGTTGCCCATGGCGTCCAGCGTATAGGACAGGGTATTGCCCTGGTCGTCCTGGGTTTTTATCAAACGATGGGCCGCGTCATAGCTGTAAGCCAGATAAGTGCCGTCGGGGTGGGTGATGCGCGTAACCTGACCGGCGGGGTCATAGGCGTAGGTGGTGGTTTCACCGCCCACATCCACCGCAACGAGCCGCTGGCGTGCATCGTAAGCCAGGGTGGTTACCAGGCCGTTGGGATCGATGCGTTCTTCCAGCTGGCCGCGCGGGGAATAGCGCGTCAAGCGGGTGACGTGGCCCAAGGCGTCGGTGACTTGCATGAGTTGGCCGCGACAACCCGCATGTCCACCTGCGCAAGCGGCATCGGCAGGGTAATAGTCCTGGGTGGTGAGGTCGGGCGCGTCGGTGCGTGGACCGTCTTCGACTTTTTGCAGCAGCACGCCGGGAACGGCTGAGTAGTTGTAGGTCGTATTCCAGCTTCGCGTCGTATTGGTGACGACGTCCTTCAGGTTTTTTTGGGTGACGTCGCCCTGGCTGTTGTAGGCGTAGGTGGTTTCCTGGTTCGCTTGGGTGATGCGCACCGGCAGGCGGAAAGTAGGGTGCCACGCCGTGGTGATGGTGCGGGTTGCCGGCGTGGCCGCTCCGCTGGCCGTCAATCCTTCGGTACGGCTGATTTCCAGATTGCGGGTCAAGTCGTAGCTGTAGTCGGTGCGGTTGCCGTTGAAATCGGTGAGCCTGGCGATGTTGCCGTTGGCGTCATAGCTGAGCGCCGAACTCGAAGCGGCGCAACCCGCGCCGCCGGGTTGTGATTGTCCGGTGCTTTTGACGACGCCCAGCAGGGTCTGGAAGTGGTGAGTGCGCGCGGTGTTCAGCGCATCGGTGACGGTGGTGGTGCCGTCCGCGTTGTAAACCAGGCTTACCCGCTCGGCGCCGCCCGCGTGTTCGGAGGAGGTTGCGCGGCCTTGGGCGTCATAGGTGTAAGTGGCAAAGCGGCTGCCGTTTTCGTCGGTGATGCCGGTCAGGGCGTGGGGAAGACTGGCGTTTTCGTAATGATAGGTTTTGCTGCTGCCGTCGGGGTAGGTGACGGCAGCAAGGTTGTTGTTGGCATCGTAAGTGTAGCGGTATACGTTGCCGGCCGGATCGGCCAGCGTGCCGACAAAGGGGTTGCGGCTGTCGCCGATGTAAGTAAGGTTTAATTGGCGCCCAAAGGCATCTGTGACGCGGATCAACAAATCGGGCGCGGGCGCAATGGTCCTTGGGGTCGATAAGTCGCTATACGTCAGGGTTTGCGTGAGACCGGAGCGTTCGGTGATGGCGGTAAGTTTGCCTGCGGTATCGTAGGTTTCAACCTGACCCGTTTCGCTGTCAGTCAACTGCCAGCCCGTGAAGTTGCCGCCCGCATCAGTCAGGCGAATAAGAGCGTCGTTGACGTCGGTGTCACTGCGCCACTGATCGGCGATCAACTCATAGGAAAGCTGTTTGCCGTTGGCGCGCGAACTATAAGCAGCGCTGTATGTATCTGAATTCAGCGTGCTGATTTTACGATCATAGGTGTGCCGCCAAGCGAATCCAAAACTCCCTTTGGGAGAAAATGCGTTGCTATGGTAAAAACGCGTGAAACCTAGTCCGCTCGAATCCGCATAGTCCTGCTCAACTTGGTATTTGTCACCGATGCCGATATGAATAGCCAGCTAGGGTACGCTGTGCGTACCATGACTCGCGGAAAAATGGGGTAGGTTACATTTCTGTGCCCCCCTTTTTTTGCCATGTCAATACAAGGCCATAGATGCGGCGAATTCGCGAACCGTGTCGATTGTGCAAAATCTATCCGTCTTTCACCATAAAAACATGGCAGGCAATATAGATGCCGGAATTGGTTAAGATTCATAGTGCGCAGCTTAGGCGGCGCATTTGGTATCCTGCAACTGAACAAACTCGACAATTCTTTTGCAACCCGGAGGGTTGCCAGCTATTAGCCGGGGGTTGAGCGCAGCGACACCCCCGGTTGATGTCGATAGGGAACCACCGACCCTGGAGGGGTCGCAGTCAGCCACGAAGCCGGAA
>SCQD01000227.1 GCA_004299145.1 Methylococcaceae bacterium
CCACCAGGCCAGCCGCATGACGGCGGACACGGGGAGAATGCCGGTAAACGACGCTCAACCTGGCGGCATCGTCCATGGCGTCGGCCAGCACGTTGACCAGGCGGAACAACGGCAGGGAAACCCGCACGTCATCGCGACTGGCTAAAGGGAAAAGTTGATGCGCCAGCGTTTGCGCGCGGGCAACGTGGGCAGAATTCGGGCGGATTTCGCCCTGGGATGAGGTAGGCATGAGACGGCTCCGTTAAATGGTTTTGGAGCCACCAAGCCGCTTCTGACAGCGGAAATGGTGGCGACGGGTACGGGGGTCAGAAACCGGCTTAACGGAAACCGGCCAGGCGTGAGCCTGCCCCGCACCAGCCGCCATAGAGAAATGCCAGGCAAAAAAATAGCGCCTGGCTGGGGCGCTTGATGCGCCGTTAAATCGCGGGTTCTGACGCCCGGCTGCCCAATGAGGGGCAGCGGGAACAGTCTGCGCCCGATGGGCGGGGTTGGTCAAGCGGTTCATGCGACCGCCCGTGGTGTGCTTTTCGCCTGGATGGTGTGGCGGTGATCCAGCTCGCGATTAACGGCATCGACCCGCTCGCCGGCACGCCTGGCCAAGCTGGTCAATGCGCCGATTTCCTGCCGCAGCAACGCCGCCGGCATCGTTGCCGGATCGGGTTGGGGTGGAAGATCGGCCACCCTGACCACGTATTCGGCAGCCGCCTTTTCCCGGAGCTTGATGTAGCGCCTCAGCGTTTCCGGGCAAACCGTCATGCCTTCCGGCAATTGCGGCTCCAGCCATCGCCATATGCTTTCGATTTCCCTGTGCTCACGGTCGCGGATGCGACGATTCAGCGCGGCGCGAAGCTCAGGCGGAAGATTTTTAAAAATCGACCGGCTTTTGGGTTTGGCGGCATCCATCATGCGGCCCTCTTCTGCTGGCTATCCAGCCAATTGAAAAACCGCGCTGAGTGGATCAGAACTTTACGGCCTTGGCGGATAATCGCACCCGATTGAGCAAGGCCATTGCTTGCTTCAAAGAAAATCAGGTGTCGGATTCCACCCACTTTAAAACTGGGGTGTTTTTCGCAGAATTGCGAGACGGTATAGAGTTGCGCCAGTTGATCAGGCGCGGTGGTGGTTTCTGGCATGGTGAATACTCCACAGTAATCCGGTTGTGCCGGGTTGCTATCAGCGGCGGTGTGTCGCTGATTTCTGTAGAGTAGTCTTTAGATTGTTGCGGAAAATGTCATGCCAAGTAAGAAATTTTCTTAAATGGCAAAAACGAGAAATAAGCAGTGCGCTTGTTTGTGAAAATTAGAAAATAAGCGACGGTCTTATTTTAGAAAATCAGGAGGAAAAGTATCAGATAATTCCCAGCTATGTACGGCGGCAAGCTTCCAGTAGTCGCGTTCTATCAGTGATTTAGCAGCTCTAACCCAGGCGAAAACGGCTTGAGCGTCTTCAGCATCTAAAATGCTCGCCGTTTCTTCTGCTGTCACTCGCTCCGTGCGTGCGTCGAATGCTCGCAGGTATTTGGGGTAGTTGTCTATATGATTGCGCTTTTTGAATGATTCAATCTCTCGCCGCTTGATTTCGGTTTTTGCAAACTTCTCAATTTCATCCAGTTGATTTTTAATAGGGAGTTCAAGATTAATAACCGCGTGCAAGGCTGTGAGGTCATCATCATGGTCACAATAACCAATAGATACGATGGGGTCTTTTCTGACCAACGGCTCATAGCGCAGGCTTCTGCGCGGGCGACACCCGAAATCAGGGTAGCAATCACAACCACCTGGGTTTGCTTCGTAAGGGCAAGGCAGCTCGCGACTATATCTAAGCCTATACTTTTCTTCGAAAAAATAATTATACTTGAATTTAATGCTGCTGCCTTTTCCAGCATTGCGTAAATCGTATTGGGTTATCGTTTCTCCGGGTAGCTGTGCCGGGTCACAAATATAAAAGCGGTTTAGTATTTCTGTGTCTGGATTAACATTCCCTGACGGATTGTCGCTTGCAATCAATGTGCGATATTCGTTGTAATCATTCCTATAACTCTTGTTTCTTCTGAAAAACTCCCACGCCCATTGCAATAGCGTAGTATCGTTTACGTTCGGGTAATCTTCTGCAGCCCGCCAATCAGGATAATCTTTCGACATAACACTCTCTCAAGCGTTGCTCTCAAAGAGGAATCGCGCCAACTGGTTGAGAGTTTCCAGTGTTCGCCCCGTCGAGCTAGGCGCGATGCAGGTAAATTATGCCATGAGAAAGGGTTTCGCTTGGAAGTTTGCGGGGTGCATCTATCCCCATAGCATTCTTAGGAATTCAATAGCAAATCCGATGCATGCCAGGCAAAACCATGCGGCAGCGAGAAAAACCCATATTTGTATGAATGACGAAAACATCAAGGCAAAGGGGAGTGCAAAAACGCAGACCACAAAAAGGCGGTTGGTGAATGTTATGAAGCTCATAAATCGCGATTTACCCCGCTTGTGAAAGAAATTTCTGCGCCATACGGTCAACCACGCCGGCTTGATGGCGCGGGCATAGGTGTGCGTATCGGAACACCATTTGCAGGCTCTTATGCCCCATGGCCTCCGCCAGTTCGGCCAGGGTAGCGCCCGACATAGCCAGGTAGGACGCGAAAGTGTGCCGCAGGTCATGCCAGTGGAAGCCCTCAATATCGGCGGCCTTCATCGCAGCCAGCCAGGCCTTGCGCAGGTCGATGGGCTTACCGTCCACTTCGCCGGGAAAAAGCAAGTCGTTGTCGATCAGCCGTACCTTGCCCAACTCCACCAGGATGGCGCGGGCTGATGCGGATAAAGGCACGATGCGCCGCTCTCCATTCTTGGTTTCGTGCAGGATGATCTTGCCTTCGTCCAGGTGGACGGTGCCCCATGCGCCTTCCGCTGGTGGCGTCTTCGGTTCGCGCCAGTACAGATTCATGCACTCGCCCTGCCGCATGCCGGTGGACAGGGACAGCACCACGGCGGGGTAGAGCAGTGGGTTGTAGCTGGCCTTGCAGGCCGCCAGCAGCCGTTCCCGCTCATCGTCGGATAGAAAGCGGATGCGTCCACGCGGTTCTGTTTTGCGGGGCACGTTGCGGGTGGGGGCATCGTCTATCCAGCCCCAGACTTTTGCGGCGTGGTTCATGGCGACAGATAGCGCCGCGCTATAGCGGTTGGCGGTGGCGGGCGTGCGGGGCTTATCACCGGCAAGCAGCAGCTTGTCCCGTGTTTCGGCAATGCGTTGTGGAGTGATTTCGGTCAAGGCGTAGGCACCCAGCTCCGCCTTCCAATAACCCAGCTGCAACGTCTGACGCACACGCATGGAGCTGGCCTTGCCGGGCAGCACCTCCTTGATGTAACGGTCGATCAACTCGGTCAGGGTGTGTTTTTTGGCCTCGGTGGTTTTGAAATGCCTGCCCTCCTTGATGGCGCTTTCGACCGATGCTGCCCAGCGCTTGGCGTCGGTTTTGCGTTCGAAGGTGGCGCGCTGGATGGGGTGACCTTTCAGGCGCACTTCCACGCGGTAGGACGGGCTGCCGTCTTTGGCTTTTCTCTCGGTGATGGTTGCCATGATTGCGTTCTCGGTGATACATGGCAAAAGTCTACAACAAAGCGCGAGACAAGGCGAAATGGGATAAGAAATCCCATGATCTATTTGTTTAAAGCCGCGCTGTTAAAGTGTTTCAACGAAGTAATGCTTCGTTATGGCGCATTAGCGGCGCATTTATGCTTTTGAGGGAAGGCGCGCCAGTTTTTTGACTGGCCCAAAATCGTGGGGTTACAACAGGGGGGTGATAGCTCATGGCGCACTCCTGGCGCATTTCAGCACAACATATAGCAAGAAACTGCGGGGAACTACGAAACGGAAAACAGCGCGGTTCAAGGCTTCAAGTGCTATGATTTTTTGCCGTTGTTTGTGTGTTGCTGTTTTTGGCGGTCTGTTAATCACCGGGTCGGCGGTTCGAACCCGTCCGGGGGAGCCAATAATAATAAAAGGCCTGCATTAGCAGGCCTTTTTATTTTGCGGCGCGCAGGCGTCGACCAAATCTTCCACGAACTGTTGGCCTGGTCCATGCGGTGCGGCAAAACCGTGGTGCTGTCAGCCTGCGCTTTATGCGCTCTCGCCCTGGAAATTTCTTGCACCACGCGCGCCACTTGCAGCGAACTGTCGCGGATGCCGGCAATCGAGGCCCCGCCTCGCCCGCACAAGCGACGCCGTCGGCCACTTGCTGCACGCCCGCCTCCATCTTGGAAGAGACATTCTGTTAAGTCGGCACCGTGTTGACGGCGGCATAGCTTGCGGCGTCAAACACCCGGCCCATCTGGTAGTACCCCAAACCGGCTAAGACGGCCAACCCCAATACGGCGGAGCAAGCCAGTAACAACAAACGTTGTGCGACAGTCATTTTTTTCCCTCAACTAATCAAATAAAACTTCGCGCCGCGCAGGACATAGACCCCATGCGTCACGTTTATATCGTTCCCACGCGGAGCGTGGGAACGATGTCATGCCGCCACCCTCTCCAAATGGGGCGCGTGCCGCTGCTCCAGCTGGCTCGCCAGCTGAATCAAGCGCTGTACGTCCAGCATCATGGCCACTTCGCCGCTGCCCAAAATGGTGAAGCCACCCAAGCCCGGCGTCTGGCTGAATACCTTGCCCAGCGGCTTGACCACGGTCTGGCCTCGCCCAGTAACCTATTCACCGCCAAACCGGCCTTGTGCCCCGTAGCGCGCCACCACCACTTTTTCGCGGCGCACGTACGGCAATACTTCGCCGCGCAGATTGAGGTAGTGCCCGGCGCCGGGCAGGCGGGTCTGCTCCAGCTCCACGCATTCCACCACCGTCGCGCACATGGCCGAGAATCTGGCTGATGCGGTCCTGAAATTGCGGCGCCACCAGCATCTCGGCGATTTCTTCGCCGATGTTGCGGCTTTCTTGGCGCAGCAGGTCGGAAGATTGTTCGAGGTAGTCGGCTGCGGCGTGAAACTGTGTCAGCACGCAGGCGCTGGGCGCACGGTATCGCTTATCCGCCATCGGTGGCTTTCGGCGAACAAATCCAAAAAACGCCGCGCATTGCGATATTCTCGCGTTGTCCGCCACCGCCGACGCTTTTCCCGGCATCCTTACCCTGATAAAAAACGGTTGCACCCCATGAGCGAAAAATATGACATCCTGATCGTCGACGACAACCCGCAAAACCTCAAAGTCCTCGGCGCCATACTCATCGAAGCCGGTTACGGCATCCACATCGCGCAAAGCGGCGAGCAGGCGCTCAAAGCCGCCGAAACGATGCGCCCCGACCTGATTTTGCTGGACATCATGATGCCGGGCATGGACGGCTACGAAGTCTGCCGCAGGCTCAAAGCCGACGCGCTCACCGAGCACGTGCCGGTGATTTTTCTGACCGCCAAGATCGAAGAGGAAGACGTGGTCCAGGGGCTTGAACTCGGCGCCGTCGACTATGTCACCAAGCCTTTCAACGCCGCGATTTTACTGGCGCGGGTAAAAACCCACGTGCGCCTGGGCGTGCATCAGCGGTTGTTGTTCGAACAGTCCAACATCGACGCCTTGACCCTGTTGCCCAATCGACGCCGTTTCGACAGCGTACTCGCCGCCGCGTGGCGCAAAGCCCTGCACGGCGAACTTCCGCTGGCGCTCGTCCTGTTGGACGTCGATTATTTCGACAGCTTCAAGGACGTGCTGGGAAGCAGCGAGGGCGATGATCTCATACGCTGGCTGGCGGCGCTGCTCGACGAAGCGGTTTTGGTGTCTCCCCACTTCCTGGCCCATTACGGCGGCAAAGAGTTCGCCATACTGCTCGCCGATACCGGCTTGCAGGCCGCCGTCGAGTTCGCAGAAACACTGCGTCTGAGCGTACTGGACGCGGAAGTTGCCCATCCCGCGTCCCCGCTCGGCGCTTACGTCACGATCAGTCTGGGCGTGGCCAGTCTCCAGGCGCAAGCCGCGCTCGACGCGTCCGATCTGGTCAAAGCGGCGGATCAGCAATTGATCCTGGCCAAACAGCATGGCAGGAACCGGGTTTATCCGTCACCGTAGTGGATGAAGGCATCATTTCCTTAACAAGAAAGAAGCCATGATGCGGGGCGATTGGGCGGAAGTTTCCCGCTTGGCGCGCAGCAAATCCGTTCGTGCCGAGCCATGAGCCTGAAACACGAACGGGGAGGTGGGATGCTCGCCGAAACAACCCGCCTAAAATCCACCTGCCTGGCCCTGCTGTTTTTCCTGCTACCCGGCCTGACCCTGGCCGCCGTCGCCTCCGCTCGCGGCGAGCACATGCTGGAGCTGGCCCAGAACTACCAGTCCGAGAGCAGGCAGCGTGAAATCGACGAACTGACGCGCCGCAACGAACGACAGGCCGCTGAACTCAAGCATCGCGCGCTGGAGCAGCGCTGGCTGTGGACGGTGTTCGGCGGCAGCCTGTTGTTGCTGACAGTGACGGGATATTTCCTGCTACGCCAGCGCCGCGCCAACCGCTTGCTGGAGGCCGCCAACAATCAATTGGCGCTGCGGGACCATGCCCTCAACCGGGTGCGCGACATCACCGAGCGCCGGTGCGCGGAACAGGAGCGCCAGGAGCATCTGCACTTTCTCGAATGCCTGGACTGGATCAACAGAACGATTCAGGGCGCGAACAGCATGGAGCAGATGATGAGCGCGGTCCTCGACATCGTCTTGTCGGTGTTCGCTTGCGACCGGGTGTTCCTGATGTACCCGTGCGATCCTGACGCGGTTTCCTGGTCGGTGCCGATGGAATGCCACCGTCCCGAATATCCCGGCGCCCAGCCCTTGGGCGCTGTCATGCCCATGGATGCCGTGGTCGCACAGATCCTGCGCGTGCTGCTGGCCGCCGACGGCCCGGTAAAGTTCGGCTCCGGCACCGCCCACGCGCTGCCGGCGGAGGTGGCGGAGCGATTCGGCTTTCAATGCTTTATGTCGATGGCGCTGTATCCCAAGACGGGCAAGCCCTGGCAGTTCGGCATGCACCAGTGTTCACGCGCGCATGGCTGGACTCCCCGCGAAGTGCGGCTGTTCCAGGAAATCGGCCGGCGCCTGGCGGACAGCCTGAGCAGCCTGCTGGCCTACCGCGAGCTGCAAGACAGCGAGCGCCAATTCCGCACCCTGGCTGAAAATTCCCCCGATCCCATTTTCCGCTACGACCGCAACTGCCGGCGCATCTATGTCAACCCAGCCGTGGAACGATTGGCGGGCAAACCGGCCGATATCTTGCTGAACGACACGCCCCAGGACGCCAGGATACTGTCCCATACCGAAGCGGAAAAGCTGGTTGGCTGTATTCGCCAAGTGCTGGAAAGCGGTCGGCCTGCCGCATGCGAACTGGAATGTGTGGGGGCGGATGGCACCGCGCGCTATTTCCACAGCCATTGCGTGCCCGAGCCTGGGGAAAACGGCGATGTGGAGGGCGTGCTGCTCATCAGCCGCGACATTACCGAGCGCAAGCAGGCGGAAGTCGCGCTGGCGGAGCGCGAGCGCCAATTCCGCACTTTGGCGGAAAGCCTGCCCGACAATATCGTGCGCTACGACCTGGCGGGACGGGCGATTTATATCAATCCGGTGCTGGAAAAAAACCTGGGCGCCCAAGCCGAGGAGATGCTCGGCAGGACCATACGCGAAATCCACCCCCATGGAGAATTCGACGACTATGCGCAAGTCGTGGATCACGTATTGGCGACCGGCGAATACGGGGAAATCGAAAAAATCTTGCCGGCGCCGGACGGGCAATCAACCCATGTGCACCAAATCCGCGTCATCGCCGAGCACGGCGAAAACGGCGCAGTCGCCGGCATACTCGCCATCGGCCGCGACGTCACCGCATTCAGGACAGCCGAACAGCAGCTGCGGGAGTCTCATGTCCAACTGCGCGAGCTGTCCGCCCGCCGCGAGGCGGCGCGTGAAGAGGAGCGCAAGCACATCGCGCGGGAAATTCACGACGAATTGGGCCAGCTGCTCACCGCGCTGCGCATGAACGTATCGTTGCTGCGCCTGCAATTCGGCCGCAACCGCACGAACCTGTTGCAACACGTCCAGGGCACCATGGAACTGGTGGATCAAACCATACAGGTGGTGCGCGGCGTGGCATCGAGTTTGCGGCCCGCCGTCCTGGACATGGGTATTGTGTCCGCGCTGGAGTGGCTGAGCGGCGAATTCGGCAAACACAGCGGCCTGCCCTGCCATTTGCACTTGTGTGAAGAAAACATGGTAATGGACGATCAATACGCCACCACGCTGTTCCGCATCGTCCAGGAAGCACTCACCAACGTCGCCCGCTATGCACAAGCCGGCCGGGTGGACGTGGCGCTGACACGCGACGGCGGCGAATACCGGCTGAGCATCCGCGACGATGGGCGGGGCTTCGACCCCGGCGCGCCGACGAACGGCACTTTCGGCTTGCTGGGCATGAAAGAGCGCGCGCTGCTGTTGGGCGGCAGCGTCGAAATTACCAGCCGGCCCGGCGCCGGTACGCTGATCGAGGTAAGGATTCCCGCTGGCCGGGAATCAGGGACTGTCATGTAGGATTATTCCTACACCTTATGTTTCTTATCACTACAACACTATCAGTATCGTCCGATAGTGCGTGTCGCGGCTTTCGGAGATGCTTACCCTTATACTGTTGCTCCCGCGAACAAACCGGCAAAACCGATACAGATGGGCCATTGAGCATCAATGCCGTTGAATTAAGTTTCTGAGACTCGTTGCCCCGGCGCAACCGAAACACTTTCAGTTTTCCAGACCACCCATGATCCGCCTATTGATTGCCGACGACCACGCCATTGTGCGCGAGGGACTCAAACAACTGTTTGCGCTATGCGATGATTTCGTCGTGGCCGGAGAGGCCGCCAACGGCGGTCAGGTGCTGGATGCCATACACGGCGGCGACCTGGACATGGTGCTGCTGGACATGACCATGTCTGGCGTCAGCGGCATCGATCTTATTTCCCGCATCCGTGCCCACCATCCCCGCTTGCCGGTGCTGGTACTCAGCATGCACAACGAGCCGCAGATCGCCAAGCGCGCCTTGAAAGCCGGCGCGTCGGGCTATCTGACCAAGGACAGCGACCCGGAAACCCTGGTGTCGGCGATCCGGCGCGTGGCGGCGGGAGGGCGCTACATCGAGCCGGCGCTGGCCGAGCAGATGGTGTTCGAGGCCGGCGCGAACAGCCTGGAAACGCCGCATGAACGGCTGTCCGACCGGGAGTTTCAGATTCTGCGTTTGCTGGCGCAAGGCCACAGCGTCAATGAAATTGCCGACATGCTCGCCATCAGCAACCGCACGGTCAGCACCCACAAAACGCGGCTGATGCAAAAAATCGGGGTGGACAACAACGCCAAACTGGTGCGTTACGCGCTGACCCATGCTTTGTTGGGTTAAACCGGGATTTTATGGCATTGGTAAGAAAGGGGCGCTATTTCCTTCCCTATCACCCGCTCTAACCCTAAAGCCACCACCGCCGCCGTAAAGCAGCGCTTCATAGTGGTCTTTGCGCGCCATCATCACTTCACTCATGCCGGGCTCTCCCTGCCCGTCCCCCTTCGGGCGCTTCGCGTTGCGACTGTATAGGAGCCGGCGTTGGTAAAGATACATTTGAAATGCCCTCACCTCAGCCCTCTCCCGAGGGGAGAGGGGCTTTGTGTATCTTTGTAGGAATATCCCTACGCCGCCGTCGGTAAAGTCCTATAAAAAAATCAAGATCGTCCGATGGGCGCACAGGCCGGACTGCTGCATAGTTTAGCCATCGCGCAAACACGCGTTGGAGCATGGCAGGTTTGGATGAGAGGAGACTGCATTGATTCGATTACTGATAGCCGACGACCACCCGCTGATACGCCAGGAGCTCAAGCTGCTGCTCGCGCCGGAGCAAGACATGGTCGTCAGCGCCGAGGCGGAAAACGGCGCCCAGGTACTGGAGCTGCTGGGTAGCGGCGCCTACGAGCTGCTGCTGCTGGACCTGACCATGCCGGGCTTGCCGGGCCCGGAACTCATCACCAGGGTGCGCGCCTTGCACGGCGAGCTGCGCATTCTGGTGATGAGCATGCACAACGAGCCGCAAATCGCCAGATCGGCGTTGTGGGCCGGGGCCAACGGCTATGTCGCCAAGGATTGCGAACCGGAAATTTTATTGACGGCCATCCGCCGGGTAGCGAGGGGAGAGCGCTTTATCGATCCCGCGCTGCAAAGCTATTTTGCCGGTGTGAAACATGCTGAATAGTTGCCTCAGTTTTTACCTCAAGGCATCGCTGAAATCCCGCACCGCCGCCAACCGTTTGGCGCCGTGCCGGGCCGCCGGGACCACGCCGCAACCATCCACCGCTCAAGGCTGGTTCGAGCAGCTGTTGATCGGCCAACCCCTCGCCGCGTTGATCGCGCTGCCGGCGCTGGGCCATGGCCTGGAGCGCATGAAGCGCCTGGCGCGGGAAAACGCCATGCTGCGCAACATGATCGACATGGCCGCCGATCTGGTGGTGATGGTGCACGACGGCGAGGATGACGGACGCGTGGTGTACGCCAACGATGCCGCTTGCCGGCATTTCGGCGTGGACCGGGAAACCCTGCTCACCTGGCGCCCGGAGGATTGGGACGTCGGCCTGGACGCGGCCGGGATGGCGCAAGTGCGCGCCCGGTCGAACATGCAAGGGAAGTATGCCTTCGAAACCCGGCACCGTGTCGCCGGCAACGCGGTGATTCCGGTGGAGGTGATCACCCACCCTTTCCAGCACGAAGGGGAATGCTTCAGCGTATCCATAGTCCGCGACTTGCGCCCGCATTTGGCGGAACAAGCGCGCCGGCTCCAGGCCGAGCGCCATTCCGCCGAGAGTGAGGGGCTGCGGCGCCTGGACGAAGCGCTGCGGCAACGCGAGGATGAGTACCGCAGGCACATCCATCGCTTGGCGTTTTTCGACAGCCTGACCGAATTGCCCAACCGCTCCAGGCTGTCCGAGCAACTGTGCCAGGCGATCGAGCAGGCCGCCCGGCACGACCAGCAGTTCGGCCTGATGCTGCTGGACCTGGACCATTTCAAAATGATCAACGACACCCTGGGGCACGCGGTGGGCGACCAGCTGCTGTGCCTGGTGGCGGAACGCCTGCAGGCCTGCGTGCGCAACTGCGATACCGTGGCGCGGCTGGGCGGCGACGAATTCGCCGTGTTGCTGCCGGACGTGCGCGGCAACGGCGATTTGTCGCGCGTCGCCGGCAGAATCATCGAAGCGTTCGGCGTATCGTTTTCGCTGTCGGGCAAAGAATTCTTCGTGTCCTCCAGCATCGGCATCGCCCTGTACCCGGCCGACAGCGCCGACATGGACGCCTTGTTCAAATACGCGGACCTGGCCATGTATGCCGCGAAACAGCGCGGACGCAACAACTACCAGTTTTATTGCAGCGAACTGACCGAGCGCTCCACCGAGCGCATGACGCTGGAAATGGCGTTGCGCAAGGCCATGGCCAACGATGAACTGGAACTGTATTACCAGCCGCTGGCGGACGTGTGCAGCGGACGCATCGTCGGGGCCGAAGCGCTGCTGCGCTGGAATCGCGGCGAGCTGGGGCTGGTGGCGCCGGACAGCTTCATCGCCGTGGCGGAAGCGACCGGCCTGATCGTGCCCATG
>SCQD01000228.1 GCA_004299145.1 Methylococcaceae bacterium
AAGTAGAATTAGGCGACTTGAAAACCATTGGCGCCGATAACCTGCCTGATTTGTTCCTCGGACACTTTGCCGCCGTCGAAGGCCACGCTCACGGTTTTATCCTTGTGGCTGGCCTCGACCGCCGCCACGCCGTCCAACGCCAGCAAAGCGGTTTTTACGGTGTTTTCGCAGCCGCCGCACTTCATGCCTGCAACATTTATGGTGATGTTTTCCATGGGATGCTCCTGATAATGGGATGAGGCTGCCATTTTAGGACAAAGCGCCGGGTTAAACAGGAAGCAGCACGCTTACCCCGACCCGCTCACGAATTATTGATTGGCGGTTGCCGCGGGCAGCAAGGTTTCCACCCGGTTGCGGCCCAGGTGCTTGGCTTGATACAGCGCATCGTCGGCGCGCTTGATCAAACAGGTGGCCGTGTCGTGCGGCGCGAACTGCGTCAGCCCGAAACTCGCGGTGACGTGGCCCACGTGCTCCATGGCGTGCTCCGCCAGGGCTACCCGCAGCTTCTCGGCCAGCATCAATCCCATGTCGGCATCGGTTTGCGGCGCCAGAATAATAAATTCTTCACCGCCCCAGCGCGCCAGCCAATCGGATTCGCGCAGGTTTTTGCGAATGGTATTGGCGGCGCCTTTCAAGACTTCGTCGCCGACGTTATGCCCGTGGGTGTCGTTGATCTGCTTGAACTTATCCAAATCGCAAAGTATCAACGAAAAAGCCGCGCCATAGCGCACGGCGCGGTTGATTTCATGATCCAGCAACTCGCTGAAACGCCGGCGATTGGCCACCCCCGTCAAAGGATCCGTGGTGGCCATGCGATGAATTTCTTCTTCGGCCTGCTTCCGTAAAATGGCGGCGGACAGGACGTTGGCGACAAACTCCAGAAAATATACGTCATCCTGGGTAAACCGTTTGCTACGGGTACTGTGCGCCGCCAGCACGCCGAACGGCATGAACTTGCCGGGAATCACGATACTGATGCCGCTGACGATGCCTTGCGCTGCCGCCATCGGCGAAACTTCGAACCGGTGCTCCGCGCGAAAATCCTTGACGATCAACGATTTTTCCTTCATCAGGGTATATTCCGCCTGGGACAGCCGCTGCGTGGTGGCGTCGAACAAGCTGCCCGACAGATCGTCATCGTCCAAATCCGCCGGGGCGGCTTCGGCTTGCAACACGTCGTGAGCGAACCCCATCCCCGCCCGCAGGCTGAGATTCACCCCTTTTTCGTCGCTTTCGAAAATTTCGGCAAACTCCACGCCGAGTATCCGGGCTACCTGATTGGCCGCCTCGCCGAACAGATCCGGCAGCGACATGCCCGCCAGCGCATTACGGCCCAGTTCCGCCACGGCGGCTTGCTGGCGGTTCAGATACTGTTGCAGCTTATGGCTTTGCCTGATTTTGAGCAGATTGCGCACCCTCAACAAGATTTCGCTTTCGTCGAAAGGTTTGTTGAGAAAGTCGTTTGCCCCTTCGGCCAGGGCGCGATTGCGCACCTCGATGCTCTGGTGCCCGGTCAGCACCAGAATCGGCAGAAAATCGTCGGCGAACAGGTGCTCGTGCAGCGCTTCCATCACCTGGAATCCATCCATGTGCGGCATTTCGATGTCCAGCAGCAACAGATCGCAATCTTTTTCCAGTACCGACGGCAACACTTTGCGGGGATCGGTCAATTGCACGATCTGGTTGTAACCCGCCGTCGTCAACGCTTTGGTGAGTATGATGATATTCAGCATGGAATCGTCGCAAACGATGATCCGGCTGTTTTCCAGTCCATTGTCCGATTGCTCCGCATCGCCTCCAGTCCGCGTATTTTCACCAGTGGATGACATAGTTTCTCCGCATTTGCATAACCAAGCGCTCCATGCCGAAAAGTATTAAATTACCCATAAAACCTGTTTTATGACGCGACGCCGGGCGTGGAAGCGACGACCTCCGCCTGCAACGGCCGCCGCAGCCGGTATACCTGCGCCCCGCTGTCCGGATCGGGATAGACTTTGTCGAACAGCGCCAGCACCCGCAATGGCACGGCGGGCAGCGGCAAAAAATCGGCGTCGTCGAGGTAGATCAGGCGCTTGATGCGATCCGCTTCCAGAATCACCGGCGGCGTTCGATCATCCATCATCACCTGATAGACCACGCCGATTCTCGCCGTATCCGCACGATCTCCGGCATCCATCCCCAGCAATGCGTGCGCATCGATACACGCCAGCAGGCGGCCGCGCCAGTCCCGGTGAGTGGCGGCGCCGCTTTCCAATTCCAGAATTTCCTGCACACCGTCGACGTCCAGCAACAGGTCGTAGCAGGCAACCGCGATGCGCAAAAAACCCTTCATGCGGCGATGCCGTATGAAGCCGGCTGGCGGGCGGCGGCCAGCTTGAATAGATCGTCGCCGTCCAGTATCAATACCACCCGGCCATTGCCCAAAATGGCTGCTCCGCCCACCCCCGGCAACGCCATCAGTTGCGGATGTATGTCCTTGACGAACAGCTCTTGCGCCCCTTGCACGCGATCCACCGTCACGGCCAGGCGGTGCTGTTCGTGCACCAAAACCACGGCCAGATGGCTGGACTTGCCGGACCAGCGCCCACTCAGGCCGATCAACTCGCCCAATACCGCCACCGGCAAAAAGCTGCCGCGCAACACGATGGCGGTTTTGCCCTTGACCGTCTGCACCTCGTGCGTTTCGAACTCGACGATTTCGGCCACGTAGCGCCTGGGTATGGCCAATATGTTTTGCCCCACGTCCACCATCAACACCTGTTGAATGGCCACCGACAGAGGCATTTGCAGGGTTATCGTGGTGCTGCGCCCCACCTCGGAATCCACCTGAATGCTGCCGCCCATGCGCAGCACGTTGGCTCGCACCACGTCCATGCCCACCCCGCGCCCCGAGGTTTCCGTGACTTTCTCCGCCGTGGAAAAACCCGGCACAAACAATAGCTGATAGATTTCATCGCGGCTCAGTGCACGGGCTTCGTCGGCTTGCAGCAGGCCTTTGGCCTGCGCCTTGGCCAGGATGTTTTCCGGATCGATGCCGCGGCCGTCGTCGATAATCTGCACGTAGACGTTGCTGCCCTGCTGCTTGGCTTTGATGTGTATGGACGCTTCTTCGGACTTGCCGCGCGCGCGCCGCTCTTCCGGCGCTTCGATGCCGTGGTCCACGCTGTTTCTGACCATGTGCAGCAAAGGATCGACCAATATTTCGACCATGGCTTTGTCGATGCGCACTTCCTCGCCGGAAAACACCAAGTGCACGCGCTTGCTCAAGGCCTGCGCCAAATCCCGCACCACGCGCGGCAAGCGCCTGAATACCGTCTCCATGGGTACCACCCGCAACTCCATCGCCTCATCCTGCAACCGGGTCAGGGTATTGCTCAATAATTCGCTGATTTCGGCGATGCTGTTTTGCTGTTCTTCCAGGGTATCCAGAATATTCGCCAGTGACACAGCGTTTTTTTGCACATCGTCCGGTTCGGCCAGGATGCGTTTCAGCCCCAGCCACGCGTCCCTGGCTTTATGGTCACGCAAGGCGTGTTCCAGGCGGCTGCGCACCAACACCATGTCGCCGATGCGGTTCATGAAGCGATCCAGCGTTTCACCGGGCACGCGAATCGAGCTGGACGCGGCGACGGGCGCCGCATCGGTCATTGGCGCCACGTTGGCCGCCGCCGCAACGGCGGCGCCCGGCGTCATTAATTTGTACAGCTTGCCTTGCGGATCTATGGCTTTTAAGCCGGCCTCCAGCTCGGAGCGGGCCGATCTGGAAACCACCAGCAATTCGTAGCAGCTTTGCTCGTCGACAAACACGGTTCTGCTGGTAATGGCCTTGCCGTTTTCGCCGATGTAGCGCAAAAACTCGGCGGCCTTTTCCTCGGACGACTCCATGTCCGCCAGGATTTCATAAACAAATTCGCCGTTATCCAGCGCGGCCTTGATGGCGCGCACGTGCTCGGCGGAAAGGCCTTTGACCAGCTCCTTCGAAATCGGCAGCTCCGCGACGAAATCACGCAGTGCCCGCGCATTTTCGTCCCATTCGATATTGCGCAGGCGCTCGATCAAGCCGGCCTGCTCACCCAGAAATTGCGCCAGATTAAAATGCTCGCTGCCCACGCATTGATATACCCGGCGCGTCAAGGCAATGATTTCTCCGGCCACGCCCAAAAACTCTTCCAGCGCCGGGCGGTAATCGGGCAGAGGACGGGCCAGCATGTCCGCCAGCAACAGCAGACCGTCGCAGCTGAAATCCGGGGCCAGCAAACGCATGTGCGCCGTGGTGGCGGCTATGCGTTCCCGCAAATGTTCCGGCGGCACATAACTTTCCGGGCCTGAAGGCAGGGTGAGACCAGCCAGGATTTCCTCGAACCAGCGCTCAACGTCCGCGCCTTCGGCATAACTAATCGCCTCGGCCAGCACCTTCCCGCCCGCCTCCCGATCCGTCATCTCTTCGATATGGCGCACTTGTCCGAGCAAGGCTTTCAAATTGGCGATGACCGCTTCCGTTTGCAACGGCGCCTGCGCCTCGCCCTGCAGCAAGTCCGCCAAGGCATGCAGATTGCCCGCCATGCCCAAAAAGCCCATGGTCTCGGCGGCGAATTCGACGCCTTCGATCGCCGTGACGATGGATTGGAGTTTTTCCAGAGAGGGGGACAAGCAGATTTCCGCCAGCAGCGGCAGATTTTCCAGCAGCATGTCGACAAAATAACCCATCATTTCCGGGTCATCATGCAGCGCTTGCGCTTGTGATTTCTTTTCCGCCGCCGGCTGCGCTTGCGGGGCCGCGCCGACGGCATCGGTGGTCAGGGAGCGGCGCAAACGCTCGACCAGTTCGACGGGCACCTCTCCGTCGGCGCGGGTAGCGGCGGCTTGCCGGTAGAGATTTTTCAGGGCGTCCAGCGACTCCAGCAATAATGCGGCGCGCGCTGCATCCAATTGTTTGGTCCCGGAGCGGACCAAGCCCAGCAGATCCTCGGCGGAATGCGCCACCGACTCCATGGCGATAAGCCCCAGCGCCTTGGCCAGGCCTTTGATGGAATGAAACGAGCGAAACAGCGCGGATATCGAGTCTGCGCTCACCGAGCCCGACTCGGCGGCCATCAGCAAGCGCTCGATAATTTCGGTATGTTCCTCCGTTTCGATGGCGAATTGTGCCCAGATCGTTTCTATAAAATCATCGCTCACCGGCGTCTCTCCGCAACCACTGCTTAGGGAAGTCCTGCCGCTTTACGCACGGCCTTGATGATTTCGTGGCCTTTTTTCAGTCCCAAATCCAGGCTCATCGCGCCCGAAGGTTTTTCCACCACCGCCACCGCGCCCAGTTTGTAGGCTTCCAGCGTTTGCGGCGAACCCATCTGCCCCAGCGACGACACGATGATGACCTTGGCGCGGCTCAACAACTTCAGCCGTTTCAGGCACTCCAGGCCATCCATTTCCGGCATTTCGATGTCCAGCAGGATGATGTCCGGATTCAATGCCTTGACCTGATCCAGGGCCAGCTTGCCGTTGGCGGCGTCGCCGACGACTTCCAGATCGGCATCCGCGACCACGATGTCCTTGATCAGGGTCCTCATCACGAAAGAGTCATCCACTACCAATACTTTAATTGTCATTTTTAGTTATCCCAGGTACATGATTTTCTCGTTTCTCGTTCCCACGCGCCGCGTGGGAAAGCCGCCGCGAAGCGGAATTATTAAGGCTTCTTGAACGCCGTCTGGGCGCGCCGCGCCCCGTCTCAAAGCCAGTCCATAAAAACAGGAATCAACCCCGGCAACCCCGCATAATTCCTGGCACTGGAATAACGCCAATGGGTGGGATCATCCACATAGCCCCGTTTCACGGGATTTTGGTGGACATATTCCAACTTTTGCCGCAAGACCAACACATTCTCGATGACTTCACGTAACCGTATATTCGCCAACCTCTCTGTGCCTGACGATAGCTGAGCGCTTCAAGAACGATGGCCGTTGTTTGTGGGCGAGTAAATAGTGGTATCCAGTTCAGTATCGTACAAGTCACAAAATGCGCGGCATTTTCATCATATATCCGGTATCGGCTGCGTCCCATGGGCTTCACCTCGGCTCAATTACGGGGCGCGGCGCGCCCAAACTGCGTTCCCACGCGGCGCGTGGGAACGAGAAAATATAGCCCGCTCATTTTTTGGCGCCGGCCCATTTAGCCAGGCGCGCGGCGATGGCTTCAATGGTCAACGATTCCGAGGCCGCGCCATTTTCGAGCACGGCGCGCGGCATGCCGTCGACCACGCAAGTGGCCGGCTCCTGGGCCAAAACCGGACAGCGCTTGGCCTTGACCAGATCCAGCGCGCCCTGGGCGCCATCCCTGCCCATGCCCGTCAACACCACCGCCAGTGGATTGACCGATAAATGCATGGCCGATTGAAACAGCACGTCGACGCTGGGATGAATCAATGCCTCTTCTTTGGTTTTCAGCGAAATGCTCAGCTTGCCGGGAAACGGTTCGCGTATCAGGGTATCGGTGCCACCCGGCGCCACCACGACCATCCCCGGTTGCAGCATGGTGCCGAATTCGCCTTCGACCACGTTCAGATTCGTCGTGCGCTTGAGATTTTCCGCAAAACTTTTGGTAAAAACCGCCGGCATGTGCTGGGCAATGACCATGGGGCAGGCCAGCGGCCCCATCTGTTTCAGCAGGTTGCCGATAATCGCGGGACCACCTGTCGACACGCCCAGCAGCACCAAGCCGATCTCGCCCTGCGGTTCGGCCATCGCTTGCGGGGATTTCGGCGCCACCGGCGCCGGAGCGTGCTTTCTACTCTTTTTGGTCGATGCCCAATAACGGATTTTATCGAGCAGCTCCTGGCCCACCTGCACGATGTCGAAGCTGGTAATCGCCGAGTTTTTGGGAATAAAGTCCACGGCGCCGGCGGCCAGGGCCTCGATGGTGGTTTCGGCGCCTTCTTGCGTGAGGCTGCTCAACATGATGATGGGGCAGGGCCAGCGGGACATGATTTCACGGGTGGCGGTCAAGCCATCCATATCAGGCATGGTGACGTCCATGGTAATTACATCCGGGCGCAGCGCTTCGGCCATATTGACGGCTTCTATGCCGTTTCTCGCTTCGCCCACCAATTGAATCTTGGGGTCCTGCTCGATCAGCTTGCGAATCACGATGCGGATAAATGCGGAATCATCCACGATAAGTAACTTAATCATATTCCTCTCTTCAAATAAGCTCGCGGCCACCTTCAAGCTAGTTTGCCAATAACGGTTCCAGCGTCAACACGGACAGCAACCGGTTTTCCAGCTTGCCGACAGCGGCAAAAAACCCCGAAGCCTTGGTCGGCTCGATGTCCCTGGCTTGCAAATTCACCAGCCGTTCCACGGCATCCACCCATAATGCCCATTGGCTGTCGCCGACCCGGGTAATGACATAAATGCCCTGCGCATCCTCCCGCGCCGCAAAGCCCAAGGCGAGGCGCATGTCCACCAGCGGCAAAACATCGCCCTGGCATTGCACCATGCCCGAAATTTGCGTGGCTCCCGTCGCCGGCAGCCGCGTTATCGCCTGAGCCTCCTCCACGCGCACCACCAGCTCCAACGGCAAGGCAAAAAGCTCCTGATCCAGCCTGAACAGCAGCATGCGTTTCAGCTCGTCTTCCGCAACCAGCCGCACCTGCTCGACCATACGCTTGGCCAGCAAGCCGCCGTAACGCGCCACGTGCTGCTCGGTAACGACGCCGTCGATCTGCAACAAGCCGATCAGCTCGCCGCCGCCACCCAACAAATAGCCTTTCAATGCCGCGTCAGGCTCATCCGTCGCCTGCACCGCCTCGTCGGCATGGTGTTCGATGCCGACGATCCTGTCCACCAGCAAGCCGATGCGCGCGCCCGAGCGCTCCACGATCACCAGAAACGGGCAGGCCGCGTCCGACTTTTCGCCACCCAGCAAAACCTGCAAGCGTACCGCCAGCAGCGGCGCCCCCCGCAGTATCATCATGCCCGCCACTTCGGGCGGCGCGTGCGGCAACTGCATAAAGGCCTCCGTCTCGACGACTTCCTTGGCTTGATCCAGCGGCAGCGCATAACTTTCTCCGCCCACAATCATGCGCAAATAGGAGTGTACGCTGTGCCCGGCGCTATCCGCCGCGGCGGCTTCAGCCGCCCCCCACAGCGCCTCGCCGGACTCGGGCACGCCGACGGCGGTGACCTTATCCAAGCCCAACGCGTCCTGCGCCAATACCAGCACGGCGCTGTCGTGCCACATCAGTTCGCCCGCCACAAAACCATCGGCCGCTTCGTGCTGCCGCACGTCGACATCCAGGGCGCGTGCCACCACCTTGTCCACCTGAAAAGCGCACCAGCTGTCTTCCAGATCAACCAACAGCAAGCACTTGCGCGAGCCGGCATCCGGCCGCGCCAACCCCAAACGCTTGCCCAGGTCCATCTGCAGCACCACCCGGCCGCTCACGTTGATCAGCCCATCGACAAAATCCGGCGTAAACGGCAAACGCGTCACCAATACCGGTTCCAAGACCTGATGAACACTCGCCGCCGGCAGTCCGTAGTACTGTTCGTCGAGCTTGAATACGATAATGTCCACGCGTTTTCTACTCTATATTTTTTGGGGACCAGCTAAGTGGATTTCTTGACATACCAGGCGCCTCCCTTGCCGAAATTCCGCTGATAACGGTCGGGGTATAACAGCACGTCGGTCCCGCCGAGCATCAAAACCCCTTCGGGGCGCAGCGCCTCCGTCAGCAAAGCTTGCGCCTGCGCCTTTTTCTCGTCGTTGAAATAAATCATCACGTTGCGGCACATCACCAGATCGATGCCCATGCCCGGCGCCTGGCGCGACATCAGGTTATGCCGCTGAAAACGCACGTGCCGCCGCACGAAATTCTTCACCCGGTAGTGTTCCGACGCGGACGCGACTTCCATGGACTCGAAAAAACGCCAGTGTTGTCTGGGCAGGCTGCGAAACGAGCCCATGTTGAAGTGCGCATAAGTGCCCGCGTTGGCGACCCGGATCACCTGCCCTGAAATGTCCGTTCCCAATATGTCGATATTCCAAGCCGGGTCCAGCATGATTTCACCGTTGCCGGATTCGCCCGCCAGGCCGGCGGCCAGCAGCGTTTCCAGCAGCAGCATGCAGATGCTGTAAACCTCCTCTCCCGTGGAACAGCCGGCGGACCAGATGGTAAGGCGCCGCGAATCTTTTTTGCGTTCAAGCACGTGTTGAAACACCGACTCGGTCATCATGTCCAGCATGGGCTTGTCGCGGCCAAAGTAGGTTTCGTGCACCGTCAGGCTTTCCACCAGCGACACCCACTCGGGGTGGTCGCCCGGTTGCCCGCGCAAATAGTCCAGCCATTCGCGCAACACATGGTCCGGCATGGCCTGGAAAGCACGGTTGAGCTTGTTTTCCACCTGCGGCGAAGGATGAATGCCGAAGTGGCGCTCCACATCCAGCATCAATTCGTGCACCGCCTGCTGCTTGGCGGTCGCTGCGGCAGGTGCCGGCGCCGCCCGGTCTTTCGCCTGCAATGCCGAAAGCGCACGGGTACTGTCGCGCAAACCGGCCAGGAGCTCATCCAAACGCGGGTTACTCACGAGCGGCGTTACAACCTGAACTTGGTGATTTCGCTGCGCGTGCTGTCCGCGAGCTTGGCCAACTCCATGACGGTGGCGGTGATTTCTTCGGAGGCCGCCGCGTTGGCGGCCGCGATTTTATCCAGGTCTTCGACGTTGGATTTGATCTCCCGTATCGAGGCATTCTGTTGTTCCAGCGCCACCGCGATGCGTTGCAGCATTGCTTCGCCGGCATAGGAAGTCTGCTCGATTTTGTCCATGTCCTCGTCGACCAGCTTGACCGCTTCAACCGCTCTGGCGGCTTCCATGGCCGCCAATTGCACGAGCTGGGTGATTTCCTGGGTGGACTCGGCCGCGCTGGTCGCCAACTTGCCGACCTCCTCGGCCACCACGGCAAACCCTTTGCCGTGCTCGCCGGCCCTGGCGGCCTCGATCGCGGCATTCAACGACAGCAGATTGGTCTTATTGGCGATTTTCTCGATGACTTCGGTGATTTTATTGATCTTGGTGCTGTTGGCGGAAATATTGCCCACCACCTCCATCATGCGCTGCATCTGCTCCTTGCCGCGCTGCACCACCGCCAGCGACTCCCGCGCCCGGTGGCTGGCTGCATCTGTGTTGGCGGCGATGTCGTTGACGGATTCGGCCGTTTGCCGGATCGATACGGAAACCTGATTGATCGCGTGCATCTGGTTCTGCGCGCCATCCGATATCTGGCCGATGGCCATGCTGGTTTCGCCGCTGGCGGTGGCCACCTGATTGGCGTTTTGCCCCACGTGGCGCAGAGTGCCGGAAAAAGTGTCCAGAATCCGGTTCATGCCGTCGCTCAAATCGCGCATGAAGCCTTCCTTGCCTTTTTGATCCAGCCGCTGCGTCAAATCGCCCTGCAATACCGAGGCGACCAACCGGTTCACCTCATCCTGCACGTCCAAATCCTGGGTAATGTCCACCATCTCCGCCGCATATCCCAGGCGCTCTCCGCCGGCGCTGAACACCGGATTGACGGTCAGGGTCAGCGTCGCCTGGCCCATCTTGACCGTGGCGTTATGGGTAGCCCGGAGCGAGCCCAGCAGCTGGCGCACTTGCGACGAGTTTTTGGTGAAGCTGTCGATGTTGGCGCCCAGCACCTCGTCGGCGTTGAAGTAAGGCAGGGATTTGCGTATTTCGGGCTCGACCGATCTGAGCAGCCCCAGCGCCGACCGGTTGACGTAAACGATCTTGAACTGGCTGTCGGTGATCAGCACGCTGGCGGACGCATAATCCAGCGCATTCTTGACCTGCATCACCTCCTCCCTGGCCTGCATGGCTTCGTCCGCCGTGCGCCGGGTTTCGGCCAGCTCGAAGCCCAGACGAATCTGCATGGATTTCAAGCGCTGCAGCACGATGCCGATTTCATTGGCGGAACCCTGCGGAATATTCGTGTGGTAATTGCCTTGTGAAACCTGATTCAAATAGCTGGAAATATCCGCCAATTGCCCGACCAGAAATCCGACCAGCCCATTGCCGGCAAACATCGCCGCCAAACCGGCCAGGATCAGGCTCACGTCGAGTACGCGGACGGCATCACCTTGCATCAGCCCCCATAGCCCCAGCAATACCAGCACCACGGACGGCAAGCCGATGATCACGCGCAACCGCAAGCCGATGCTGGACAGGCAAATCTTTTGCAGAAACGAAGTTTTGGGGGGGACGAACTTACCGTCACGCATCAAGCGATACAGTTTTTCCGCTTCTTCCACCTGGCTGGGCGTGGGCTTGCTGCGTACCGACATATAACCGAGCACCTGATCGCCCTCACGCAACGGCGTGACATCGGCCTTGACCCAATAATAATCACCATTTTTGGCGCGGTTTTTGACTATACCGCTCCACGGGCTGCCTTTTTTCAAGGTTTCCCACAAGTCGGCAAAAGCCGCCGGGGGCATGTCGGGGTGGCGGACGATGTTATGATTCTTGCCCAGCAATTCTTCGCTGGTATAACCGCTGGTTTCGATAAAATCACGGTTGACGTAAGTAATAATACCCTTGGTATCGGTATTGGAAACGATCGAAGTCCCTTCCTGCAGCTGAATTTCATTGTTGGTAACGGGCAGATTTATTTTCATGATTTCGCCTTTATACTTATTGCCAATGCCTAGGGGTCTGCCCCTGCATCAAAACACCTTAATTTCTAAATATTTCCCCACCGAATCGACGCCGACTGCTATACCAGCGCTTGAATGGTTGCCAGCAAATTCGACTGGTCAAAACTGCCCTTCACGATATATGCGCTGGCACCCACCCGCATCCCCCTTCTTTTATCCTCTTCCATATCCCTGGAACTGACGATAATGATAGGCGTATGCTTATAGTCGGCGTCCTGGCGCAGCTTTTCGGTCAGGGTAAAGCCGTCCATGCGCGGCATTTCGATATCGGTCACGATCAAATCGTAATGCCCCCCCTGGGCTTTTTCATAGCCATCCAAACCATCCACCGCCACATCGACGCGATAGCCATAAGATTCCAAAATATTGCGCTCGATTTCGCGCGTATTCACTGAATCGTCGATAACCAGAATATGTATCGACTTATGCACGGTTTGCGCAGCCGGTGCATTGGCCGCCACGCCCACGTCCTTGGCAAGCGCGAACACCTTGGCCACATTCAAGACGATCACCAGATCATTCTTGCCGGTCATGGCGACCCCGGAAACTATCCCGCTGTTTTTCATGTGCGGCGGCAAGGGCTTGATTTCCATATCTTCCTCCCCAATCAGCACATCCACAACCACGCCGAGCAATTCCTCGCCGTAGCGCATGACCACCACGGTCGCGTAGCCGCCCGGCCCGGCTTCATTTTGCAAGGAAAGCACGCGGGCCAGATCGACCACCGGCACCAGCTTTTCCCGTAACCTTATCGCTTTTTTGTCGACGACGTCGATAATTTCGTCGCGCTGGACGGTCAGCACTTCCACGATGGAATCGACCAGCAATCCGATCAGCGACGTAGCGGATGTCACCAGAAACACCCGCATCACCGCCACCCTGAGCGGCAACCTGACAAAAAACGTGGTGCCGCCGCCTTCCACGGATTGCAGGTGGATAGCGCCTTTGAGACCAGCGACTATGCATTCTTTGACGACATCCATGCCGACGCCCCGGCCTGAAATATCAGTGATGAATGAGCTGGTCGAAAACCCCGGCATGAATATCAACGACAGCAAATCCTCCCTGCTCATGGCGTCCAGGGTTTCTTTGGCATACATCCCTTTGTGCAGCGCTTTTTCCCTGATTTTTTCGACCGGAATGCCCGCCCCGTCATCGGCGATAACCAGGTAAACGGAGCCGCCGTCGTAACCCGCCGAAACCCTGATGACGCCGGTATCCGGCTTGCCCAGCCGCAATCGCTCGGCCGGTTGCTCGATACCATGATCGATACTGTTTCTGACCATGTGCAGCAATGGTTCGCCGAGTTTCTCGATAATGGTTTTATCCAGCCCGGTTTCCCCGCCCTCGACGATCAGCTCCGCCTTTTTGCCGCAGGAAATGGAAATATCGCGTACATAACGATGAAATGAATCCAAAACAGTGGAAATCGGCAACGTCCTCATTCCACCGATTTTTTCCAGCAAATCCTGGGTCAATATCCCTTGATACAGCAGATCGTTCTTATTATACGAAGCGACCTGCCTGAGTTTGGCGGCGATTTTTCCGGCGTGCTCCAACGCCTGATCGAGGGTATATTTATCAAGACCGGCGCCCGCAATCATTTCCAGCATTTTTGCGGCATCCTTGCGCAATACTTCCAGCGACAGCAGATTCTGCTTCAGCCGGCTTTGATTGGAAACCATCTGGACCACCAACTTGGTGACCTCGTCCAATTTGCCGGTATCGACGCGCACGGTTTCAAAGCGCGCTTTCTTGAGGGACAGTTCCGGCACGCCGGTGGACTCCGGCTGCGGCGCCGGCAAGTCCTCCACGACCGCTCGCGCTGCCGCCACAGGCGCTTCGCCTTTGGCCAGATCGAGTAATTCATGCAATACCTCCGACACATCCTCGGTGATCGCTACCCCGGCCTTGGCCTGTGCAACCATGGAGGACAACAGATCCAGCGCTTTGAATGCGACGTGAAAAAAATTGCCGCCGGCTTTTCCCCGCTTTAAAACCTCAAGCGCGTCCTCAAATTTATGCGCCAATTCACCCATCGCGGAAAACCCCAGCATGCGGGACGATCCTTTGATGGTATGCGCGGAACGGAATACCTGATTCAACATCCCGGCATCACCGGCATCCTTTTCCAGCGCCAGTATTCCTTCGTTCATTCTGGCCAAATGTTCCTCGGCTTCTGCAGCAAACCTCGCAATATATTTGCTTTTATCTATTTTCATTTTTGCTGCAATGAAGCCATTTTATGGATATTGTGCCGGCACAGATTTATCAGCTGGTCCACGGAAAACGACAGCGGAAACAAAGTCAAGCCGTGATCGTCGATACCCTGTTTTTCGAGCAATTTCAATGTTACCGAATACTCACGGCGAGCGCCATCCGCATCCAGGCATTCCGCATAAATTTCAGCCATGAAAAAATGCGCCAGCCAGCACGAAGCGCGCAGGTATAGCGCGGTCCTGAGCCTATGAAGCGCCGTCTCGCAATCCCCTTCCATCCTGGCCATCATGCCCAGCAATATATACCCTTCGATATTCCATTCATCCAGCGCCAAAATGCTTTGGCAAACCTCGCCGGCCTCGCGCAGTTTCTGCAAGTTAAGCAGTATGGATGCCTTTAAGGCATGGGCTTTGATACAGGAGGCATCCATAGCGAGAATCTCGTCGATCATACCCAGCGCATTGTTGTTGTCCTTGTGTTTTGCCGCCAGCAGCGCCTTATCGAACAGTGACTTTAAATCGACGTCGGTTTTTTCATCGGCCGGCTTGCTTTGCGGTAACCGTGCAGCCCTCCCCTTTCCTAAAGGGGGGAGAGCTTGCGAGGGGGACTGAACGCTTACGCTTTGCGGACGGCGGACGTTATTGATCGCTGGCCGGGCGGCGCGGGTCGGCGCATGGTGCCGTTTTTTATGATAGACAAATACGTTGCCATGCTCGATCAGCGGCAATATGCCCACATCATGCCCATAAGTTTCCGAAGCGCCGAGAAACAGATAGCCATCGTGGTTCAATATATCCGTAAGCCCCTTGAAAATAAGCTGTTGAACTTCCCGCTCAAAGTATATAGACACGTTTCGATAAAATATAACGTCCATGCCCTGCAACGCCGGATTCTGGTGGAGTTCCAGCAGGTTGCCCACCTGAAACCTGACGCCTTGTTTCAGCACAGGCAGCAATTCATAAGCCTGGTCGGCGCGCTCTACAAAAAACCGCATCAACATCGATTCATGGGTTCGGAATGAGTTACCGCGGTAAATCGCGGCATCAGCGGCTTTGATGGCATTTCTATCGATATCGACGCCATGGACTTCAATGTTTTCCATTATCCCGAAACCAAAGCGCTCGACCAGGGATATCACGATGGAATAAGCCTCCTCGCCGGTTGAACAGCCGGCGCTGAGAATTTTTATTTTGCCATGCAAACCACCGGCAAGCCTGTCGCCTAGAATCTTGCACAACACATCGAAGTGTTGCTTTTCACGAAAAAAATAGGTCTCGTTGATGGTAATCAGGTCGATCAGCTTATGCAGCTCTTCCGCGCTGAACTTAATCACGCGCAAATACCGGGATAACTCCTCGATACCCAGCTCCGCCATCCTTTGCCTGATCGACGTTTCCAGGGTATGCACGGCATTGGCCTTGAAAGCAAAGCCGCAGCGCTCTTTGATCAGCAACTGGAACGGTTCAAGTGTCTGCATGCCGGATAATCAAATGGGCTTTGGCCGGATCCGCTGTTTCAACAATCCGGCGATTTCACCGATCGGGCTCACCCAATCAACCACCCCTTGCTCGATGGCGACCCTGGGCATGCCGTAAACCACCGAACTGGCCTCGTCCTGGGCTATGGTATACCCCCCTTGCTCACGAATGCAGCGTATGCCCTCGACCCCGTCATCCCCCATTCCAGTCAAAATAATCCCGACGCCGTAAGCCCCAAAAGCCTTGCCGACCGACACCAGCAACTGGTTACACGAAGGGTGAAACAAATCGTCCGCAGCCCTGGCTTGCAATATCACTCTGCCCTTGGCATTGACGGTTATATGGGTGCCGGCAGGCGCGAAATAAGCGCACCCAGCCCGAAGCAGCTCCCCATCTGCCGCAAACTTGACTTTGATCGGCGACACCCCGTTCAGCCAATCGACCAATCCTTGGACAAAGCCATCGTTCATATGCTGCGCCACGACGATGGGCACGGGAAACGCCTCGTTCAAACTCGAAAAGATCTGCGCCAATGCGCGGGGACCACCGGTCGAGCTGGCGATAGCCACCACCTGGAATGATTGGCTGCTGGCTTTGGGAGGCTCGGGCAGCTTGACGCTACGGCCGGACCCGCGGCCATTATTGGGCGAGATGTGCCTGATCACCTTCACCTTGGCCAGCAACTTTACCTTGGCGATCAATTCCTTGGCCATCGCCTCGCTGGCGCTGGCTTTTTGATAGACCTCCAGCGCTCCCTTGGACAGCGCGGAAAAAGCAATTTTGGAATGATCCAGGTCCGATATGACCAGGATGGGCACCGGCGTCGTCGACATAATTTTTTCTATGGCCTCCAGCCCATCCATGACGGGCATGGTGATGTCCATGGCCACGACGTCCGGCTTCAGCGATTGGGTCAGGCTGATCGCTTCCAGTCCATTCTTCGCCATCCCCACCACGGAAATCCCGGAATCCGACATCAGAATATCCGCCAGCATATCCCTCACCAGCGGGCTGTCATCCACGATCAAAACCCGCACATCAGCCACGGCGCTTTCCTATCGGCATAAATCATTATCATGTATCGCTAAATCCTCAAAACCCATCATGACTGGATTAAAAAAATAGACACCTGTATCAAGCCGCCTTCTTATCCATTTTGAACACTTCCAACGTGGTTTTAAGCGCATCCGACATATTGGTTAAATGATGCGTCGCCGCCGAAGTTTGACGTATCGAAGCCGAGGATTGATGCAGCCCATGGTTAATTTCCGTCAAAGCCGTCAATACCTGGTTTGAGGCGGTCTTTTGCTGTTGCGTCGAAAAAGAAATAGCCATCGCCGACTCCGTGACCGCTTCCGCGCCATCCACGATGCGCATCAGCTCATCCAGACTCTGTTCGGTCGCCCTGGCGCCTTCGCCGATCACCTTGCTGCCATTTTCGGAAGCGATGACCAGGCGATTGATGGACTTTTGAATTTCTTCGATTTTGCTTTCGATTTCGCCGGTGGATTCCATCACGTTATCCGCCAGTCGCCTGATTTCGACCGCCACCACGCCGAAGCGCTTGCCGGCCTCTCCTGAACTGGAGGCTTCGATGGCGGCATTGAATGCGATCATTTTGGTTTGGTCGGCAATATTGTTGATAATTCCCATGATTTTCCCGATTTCCTTGGATTTTCTGTCCAGCTCAAGTATCTCGGTGATGCTGCGGCTGTTGTCCGAGGTAATTTCGCCCATTTTGTGTTTCAACTGATTAAGCGCCTCTACGCAACGCTCGGATTCGTTGAGCGTATTTTTTGAATTAACCACCACGGAATTGGCATTGTCGGCGATTTGCGAAGACGAGGCGGACAGCTCTTCCATCGTGGCGGTAATCTCGGTCAATGAGGCGGATTGCTGCGTGGCGATGGCAGCCTGCTCTTCCACCGCGGCGGCAATATCGTTGGCCGATGCATTGACCTGCGCCGTCATGGTCAGGATATCCCCGACCACTTTTTCCAAGCGCTGTATGTGCTTGTTAAACCACTCCGCCAGCTCGCCGATTTCATTGCGCGCCGCCACATTGACGCGCAAACGCATATCCAGCGATCGGGTGAACTCATTGATCTGTCCGATGACCTGTAGTATCGGGCCGGACAGCTTGCCGCCCACCACGATGGCAATCACGATCGAACCCGACAAGATCGCCAGAAAAACCACAAACAATTGCTTGAATACTTCAGCGCCCACCCCGCTGAGCTGCTGTGCCGCAAATACCGCATACACGGCGCCGCCGTTTTTTATCTGCAGCGGCTTTTGCACGATCAAAACGCTTTCGTCGGCATCGACCCTGGCCTCCCCCTCCCTCGGCTCCAGGATTTTTTTGGCATAAATAGACGCTTTGCTTTCCGGTACCGCAGTATTGACGTAGGTATATTCGACCGGCACGGGTGGTATGGCTTCGGCATAATCGGATTTCGGTGAACCCGCGCTGATCCCTTTCACCTTCAGGTACAACAAATCCGGATTGGTTTTGTAAATATCCTGAGCACCGGTATTTTGCAGA